>DASRZI010000100.1:0-2743 GCA_035686605.1 Candidatus Zixiibacteriota bacterium | reverse complement strand
TAGAAAAGTGAACCCTCTCTTATACAGATACTCAGATGGCCCACTGGTTCTGACAGCGCGCAGCCAAAACGCGCGGAGAGCTAATGCGCTGCTCCTTTCAGGAGCGATGCATTTGTCTTCTTAGCTGCCAGGACCTATCGAAAGAGGCAAGTAAGTCTCAAGCCAAGTCTCCAGGGGAACGATCAAGACCTCTTCTTCCATCATGATGTCGGGCATGTCCCACTCCTTCTCGTCGGCCACATTCCAGAACAGCCGGCGGAAAAGCACGCGGGCATCCAGCTGAATCTCGTCTGCGCCGGTCGGAAGCATAAAGCCGTAGCTCGACTTGTCGGCCGCCAGAGCAGGGATGCGGTTGTCGGCGATGATCAAACTCTGTTTCCAGTAGCTGACCACCGGATAATCACCGCTGGCGACGTCCATAAGCAGCTTGGCATAGACATGGCCCGGCTGCCCCACCTGGCTGAGGAAGCAGGCAACCTTAGCAGTGAGGCTAGGGCGTTAAACAATCTGGGTAACGCGGTCGGTAGCTGGGGGGACTAAGAATCGGCCCGCAGCTACTACAAGCAGTCTTACTTGATAGCAAAAAAGATCGGTGACCGGCAAGGCGAGGCTCATGTTTTGGCCAACGTCGGTTGGGTCGAAGCGATTCTAGGCCTCTATGGTAATGCTAAGCGATCTCTGGCGGAAGCCCTGGTCATTGAGCGCGAAGTAGGCCACTGTCAATCGGAAGCGTACGCACTTCTTAACCTCGCTCTCGTGGCTGTCAACTCTGGCGAACCAGAGTTGGCTAAAGTCCATGCCCAACAGGCGCTAGAGATCGTCAGGGATATTAGAGAACGCTCCGGCGAGGCTTTCGCTCTGACCTTTCTGGCCCACGCTGAGCTTGCCTTGGGCAGCGCGGTCACGGCCGAGGATGCCTATGGTCAAACTGTTGCCCTGCATCGCCAGTTGGAACAGCATCACCTGGCCGTGGAACCTCTCGCTGGAATGGCTCAGGCAGCTGTGACGACCGGTGACCGAGCGACTGTCATTTCCCGAGTCGAGGAGATTCTGGCCTATCTGGACGCTGGCGGTACACTCGATGGCGCAGAAGAGCCGCTGCGCGTCTATCTGATCTGCTACCGGGTATTACAAGCCGCGCAAGACCCACGCGCAATTCAAATCTTGTCCACCGGCCCATAAGCGCTTGCAGGATTGGGCGGCCAAAATAGCCGATGGAGCCACAAAACGCAGCTTGCTGGAGAATGTTCCTTGGCACCGGGAGATTACCGCGGCAGCCCAGCTCCGCCATTTATAGCCGGGCACTGCCAAGACCTGCGGCGAACCCGCGTGGGGATCTATACCATACTTGCAATATCGTGATAGCGATAGCAGTCAACCGTGTGGTCGTTCGCGATCCCAACCGCTTGTAAGAAGGCACCACGACACAAATCCTCTGATCGTCTTCAGCGGGGAAATTGAGCTGGACTATCTTTAACTCGTTTCACCAGCTTCTAGGTAACGAAAGCTGTAAGTCGTGTGGGCATGATAAATGACCACGGCTTGCATAAATGCATACGGTATTGTCTGGCTAACGAAGCCGAACCCCTGTTTCTAGAGATCCTTGCTTATTTCCTCAGAAAGCTCAGATTTCGCCAGCATACCCTATTGTGACACGCGGCTGAAACAAGTGAAGAATTGCCTGTTACCCGGCAACCCGGCAAAATATGTCTGGCTTTCTATGGTGACCCTGGTGATAGGCTTAACGCCAGCAGTTGTTTTCAGATCATGGGAACTCCCCCCCTATTTAGCGGCAGAACTAATTCAAGAAACTTTTAACGACAGAAGAGAGCCAAAAGACACTGCAAATCTCAATCCTGTGAATACCGAACTTTGAATTGAAGTAGTCGAAAGCCAGACTTTGTCGACTGACGTGCGAAAAGACATCATCGCGTTGTGCAGCCAGGCTTTTGAAGAAGAGTTCGAAGCACTGCTCAATACCTTCTCCCAGCCGCCTCACATTCTTGGCTATCAGGCCAGCAAACTAGTTAGTCACGCCTTATGGGTGACTCGCCGGCTGCAAGTCAACAATAAACAGATGTTACGCACAGCCTATGTCGAAGCGGTCGCTACTGAGTATGCCTATCGAGATCGCAGCTATGCCTCGATGATTATGAAACGAGTCGTAGCAGAGATCCATGATTATGAGCTTGGGGCACTGTCTCCTTTCAATGTAGCTTTTTACAAACGGCTGGGATGGGAGCAGTGGCGAGGGCCTTTGTATATTCGGACCGAGGCGGGGTTGGTCCGAATCCCGGGGGACGAAAGAGTGATGATATTCCGTCTGCCAGGAATACCCGATTTAGATTTAAGTAACCCACTATCTGCCGAGTGGAGAGAGGGCGAATTGTGGTAAAGGATTCTAGCTCTGTTTAGGATTTGACCGCCCTGGAAACGAAATAGGAAGGCATATATTCTCCAATAGGATCATCTTGTCGATATTCTTCATAGAAGCCGGTGAGCACAAAACCTGCCTTCAGCTGCCCGCCTATCTGATCCTCGAAAGTATGGCTAAACTCGATCGGTGCGTTTGCTCCAAAACACTTGATTCTTTCCTCTTCAGTGAGACTTGTTAAGCTGGAGAAAGGAAGTGCGTTTTTAACTTCTAGTACTCCCTTGTTATCCAAAAGATCAAAATCAAACATATATTCAACCGGGTTCATAAAGCCGGTCAACATTATTCCCTTGGGGCGCAAAACACGAA
>DASRZI010000099.1:0-22778 GCA_035686605.1 Candidatus Zixiibacteriota bacterium | reverse complement strand
GTTGGCGAAAGCCCAATCCGAAACGAGGCAGGTAGGACCTTTGTAGGCGGCGATCCCGCTGATGGTGGCTACCGAGTCCTGGACGCGAGGGCTTCAGTCGCTGATACCGCCCCCGATATTTTCGACACAACTCGCATCCTGGCCCTAACGGATCAGATACCTAATGATAGTGTCTCCTTTGGACCCGAATTCCCACTGAATATGGCCAACCAGATCGTGGCCGCTCTCGAGGAATGGGTAACCGACGAGAATCCAGCTTGTATGGAATCAATTTGTCATGAAGATTTCTACAACTGGACTGGCGTAGGCCCAGTAAGTGATGGCTTCTACGACGCGGTTCGATTCTTGATGGAAACCCTCGGAATTACCGAAGAGGATGTCCTAGGCGAATAGGATTAACTCGATGACTTTTGAAGCCGGGTTGACTATTAAGTCTTCCCGGCTTCTTTTATTACATATTCAATTATCGTTCTTTCGTTTGCTAGTGAATGGGAGCAGTAGGCGACTCAAAAGGGTAGATTGTGCTCAGAATTGAACACCTTAAAAAGGTATACGATGATGGGACCGTCGCTCTGACCGATGTCAGTTTTGATGTTCCGGAAGGCGAGTTCGTAGCCGTCATCGGGCTAAGCGGCTCGGGCAAAAGCACTTTGTTGCGCTGTATCAACCGGCTGATCGAACCGACAGACGGTGACATCTGGTGGGACGATCTCCATTTATCACATGTAACGGGAGAGGAGCTGCGCCGGGCGAGAAGGCGCATCGGGATGATTTTTCAGCACTTCAACCTGGTAGAGCGCTCGTCCGTAATGACCAATGTGCTCAGTGGTCGATTAGGTTATGTAAACCCAATTGCCAGCATCTTGGGTCGCTTCCCGGCCAAAGACATGGAGAGGGCTTATGCCAGCCTCGAACGTGTTGGCATTAGGGATAAAGCGGATAATCGAGCCGATGAGCTGAGCGGTGGACAAAGGCAGCGCGTTGGAATAGCCAGGGCGCTCATGCAGGAACCCGGTCTTATGCTGGCTGATGAGCCGGTTGCAAGCCTCGATCCGGCGCTGGCTCACAGCATCATGCGCCACCTGCAGCTGATTAATCAGGAAGACAATATCACTGTGCTCTGCAGCTTGCACTTCCTGGACTTGGTTCAGCAATACAGCACCCGTGCCATCGCCTTAAATGAAGGGCTCGTGGTATTCGACGGTACTCCGGCTGAAATAAACGACGAGAAATTCATCCAGATATACGGGCAGGAAGCAGAACGAATTGGTTAACCCTCTCTTGTAATCGAACTAATTATCTGGCTTATAAGTCAGCATGAAGCAAGATAAACAACCCCGCCCAAAGAGAAGAACCTGGTTACTAGTCGCTGTCGTTGTCATCGTGGTGATGATATACGCCTATGCTATCCAGAAAACCAATGTCAACCTGGAGGAGCCGCTCGATCCAAACAGACAGGAAGAGCTAGCAAGTCTAATTCGCGATCTGGCCCATCCAGATTTCTTCACTTATGACAGCGAAACGCGTACCACGAATATCTCGATTCGGATGCCCTGCCAGGAAGTAGTACAGGCATCTGAGGTCGCAGGCGAAGGACGTGCGCTGCGCCTAGATCCAAATTGTGTTTCGACGACCCAAGATCCTATAACGGCGAGTGGTACCGGCTTTATCCCCAATACAGACGGCGTGATTCTCTGGTTCCCGATCAGTCAATCCGAATTCCACATCGAGCGTTCGATCGATGGTGATACCTGGGGAGAAATCGACGCTATCTCAGCCGACAGTACCAGCTACTTTGATTCCGATTTGGTATGCGGCTCAACTTATTATTATCGTTTGCGAACCTTTCGGGCTATAGATGACCAGTTTTCGCCCTATAGTGACGAAGTCAGCAATAGAACCGAAGAATGCGGCCTATCCGAACCATTCGGTTTATCGGCTATAAGGCAGTCGCAAGATTCTATTGAGCTAGCCTGGCAAGGGCTGCCCCAGGAGAATGGGGAAACATCAATAGAAAGGAAGACCTTCGATGATGTTTGGACAGAGATAGCTCGAGTTCCATCCGGAACTGGTGAATATCTCGACGAAAGACTCTCATGCGATACATCCTATGAATATCGTATCCGAGAAATTCGGGATCCCGACCGGCAATCTTCCCGGTTCAGCAATATCGCAGCGGATAGTACAATTTCTTGTGAGAAGGACGCACCTGCCGATCTACTCGCCCAGGCCATATCTCAATCGCAGATTGATCTCGAATGGAGTGGCAATCAAGAAAACGAATCCGCCTATCTGATTGAGCGCTCTCCAGATGGACTGGATTGGCAGGAGATCGGCGAGGTCTTAGCCGATAGTACGAGCTACAGTGATCCTGGACTTGGCTGCGAAGCTGAGTATTTCTATCGCGTCCGGGGTTTCCAAGAGACTAATGAACAGTACTCGCAATATAGCCAACTAGTAAGTGACACGACAGAGCAGTGTGGCCTGCCTACTCCCACAAATCTGACAGGATTCGGCGTATCTCAATTTCAGGCCGATCTAAAATGGGAGAGCAATACAGACGAGGAAGCGCCCTTTTCGGTTGAGCGTTTGTCTGAGAGTGGGGAGTGGACCGAGATAGGTTTTTCCCGCTTTGGTAATAGTTCCTTTGAGGATGATGACCTGATATGTGGCAGCTCATATAACTATAGGGTTCGGGCAAACCAGTCGGAAGGAGAGCTCTTATCGCCCTACAGCAATGAGATGACGGCTGAGACTTTCGCCTGTACAAAGGAACCACCTGAGAACGTAAACGCCCTCACCGTTTCTCAATCTGATATCGATCTCTCCTGGCAAGATGTGTCCATCTTCGAAACGATTTCTCGAGAGCTTTCCGAGTTCAAGACGGGTGATGATGGTGATTTTTCAGTCACCTTCACCATGCCCGATGTCCGTGAGCACGATGAACCCCAGAGGATCGCCGTTGTCGAGATCATAAGTCGTAGGATCACAGGATTGAGCGACACGTCGCAAGAAACCTTGAAGTTAATCGTGGTAACGATATTGATGGCCTTAATGGCCTCTACCTTGGGTTCACTTCTAGCCATACCGATCTCTTTCCTGGGAGCCAGAAACCTAATGGCCGATATCGGCGCCCCATTGGCGGCGATCATGGCAGCAATTATTGGCCTGGCTATTGGAGGGTTCGCCGGTCTGTTTCTCGGCCGTCAGATCTCGTCGCTTGTGGGTCGGATAACCGAGAATGCTTGGGTTGGTCTTGCCGCTCTTGCCATCGTCTTTTCCGTAGCTGGACTGCTAATGAAGTTTGCCGTTCCAACTGAAAGCGAAAAGTCACCAAGGTCAACCTGGATTAACTCAACTGTCACCTTAGTAATTCTGCTATCGCTAATCTTGGGTCTCGGATTTTTGGCAGTATTCGGCTTGACTGCCGGCGATTGGATGCGAGCGAATCTTGGATTCTTCGGGTTCATCGGTAACTTCATCGCAGTCCTCTCCGAGCTTGTTACTGTCTTCCTTTCACTCATGGTGGCTCTGGCCGGTGGCCTTCTTGGGGCATCCTATTCGAGCCGTTATGGCCAAGAAGCGGTCTTACGGCTGTCCGTTACACCTGCGAAAATCGTCACTGCGCTGCTGACGCTCCTTGGAACATCAGCATTCTTTTTCGGTTTGATCTACTTTGTCAACTGGATCTGTCTGTTTGGTGTATGTGATCGATTTCCAGATGAAACCCCTGAGCTGTATATCTCTATCGCAACCCTTGCTGTTCCTCTAGGGATCATTGCCGGTCTGCTGTCCCTTGCTGTGAATCCGAAGCGGCCGTACCCAATAGGGATGCTCACCTACGCGGTCACTCGAACCTTATTGAATGCCCTGAGAGCCATCGAACCGGTAATATTGGGCTTCACATTTGTGGTCTGGGTTGGAATCGGACCTTTCGCTGGCGTTATGGCCCTCATGTTGAATTCCATCGCCGATCTCGGCAAGCTATTCTCGGAGCAGGTGGAGAATATATCCGAAGGACCGGTAGAAGCAGTCACGGCGACTGGGGCAAACCGGCTGCAGGTGATAGTCTTTTCAGTGGTCCCCCAGGTAGTACCCCATTTCATCGCCTTCATTTTCTATCGCTGGGATATCAATGTCAGGATGTCAACCATCATCGGCTTCGTCGGCGGTGGAGGAATCGGAGTAGTTCTTTTCCGCTACACGAATCAGACGTTGTATCAGAAAGCAGCGGTCATGGTGATCGCCATCGCCGTCGTGGTAACTCTCCTTGACTATATAAGTTCTCGGATTAGAAAGCGCGTTATTTGATCTTACTTCTCACTTCTACGGAATATTAGATGGACGAACAGGCACCAAAGCGAGCAGGGAGAAGACTATTATTTACCCTTCTTGGCATCCTTGCCATTCTGCTTGTCTATGCCTATGCAGTTCAGGCAACCGAAATCGACCTCAAAAAGCCTCTGGATTCCGGCCGGCAGGAAGACCTTCTGCGCGTACTTCGCGCGCTCGCCGATCCTGATATCGTAGCAATAGACGAGGACACCGGAAATAGGATTTTCAGCGAGACGACAAAAATAACCTTTGAAGCCATTATCGAGACCATTCTCATGGCTCTCTTGGCTTCCACGGCTGGCACCTTGCTAGCAGTTCCAGTTTCCTTTCTGGCTGCTCGAAACTTGATGGAGAATATTACAGCCCCATTGGCATCCATCATGGGGGGAATAATCGCTGCTACTGTCGTCGGTGCTGGCATGCTGTTTGCCACCGGTTTCCTGGTCGGTTTATCCGAATCACTTGTAGAAAACATTGCCTATGGAATTGTTGCCTTTGTCGTGACAGCGGGTGTATTCTGGCTGGCCCTGGCAAGAGGCAGTAAGTTCGTTGATTCGCTCGCTGAAGAAAAAGTCGGTACTGGAATTATCCGGCTTATAAGATGGGCTCTCGTAGTTGGATTGCTCCTATTTTCTCTTGCCTTAGTCGGCCAGTTTGGCGTCATAGTCGGCCAATGGTTGGCCGAAAACCTTGGTCCTTTTGGATTCTTAGGAAACTTCTTATTCGTTTTGTCGGATATGCTGCGCCTGCTACTACCATTAGTCGCGGCCCTGGTCGCTGGCGTCGTTGCAGCTGCGTACGGCAGTAGATATACCCAGGAAGCAGTCATTAGGTGGACTGTGCTGCCCGCGAAGATTCTTACCGGTCTTGTTTCTGTAGTGGGGACGTTTATCGTCATTTTCGCCATCGGCTCAGCTCTGAATTGGTTATTTGCATTTGATCAGCCCGAGCGCTGGACGACGATTCCGGCGCTGATCGGCGGTGTCATCGTCGGGCTGTTTGGATTAGCCATTCAACCAAGTAGACCATTTGGCATAGGCTCCGTTATTTACACGATATCTCGCTCGATACTGAATATCCTGCGCTCAATCGAACCACTCATTATGGGTATCGTATTCGTGGTATGGGTTGCTCTGGGCCCATTCGCAGGTATCATGGCCCTTACCCTTCACTCGATCGCCGCTTTGGGCAAGCTGTTTTCGGAGCAAATTGAGGGAATCGACGAAGGACCTGTCGAGGCGATTACCGCCACAGGTGCCAACAGCCTTCAGCGCATATTCTTCGCCGTGATTCCCCAAATCGTCCCCCCCTTCACCGCCTTCGCTCTTTATCGATGGGATATCAACGTCAGGATGTCAACCATCATCGGTTTCGTCGGTGGTGGTGGCATCGGCTATATTCTGACCCAGAACATCCGGCTGCTCCGATATCGTCAGGCTGCAGTGATGATGCTGGCCATCGCCATCGTCGTGGCTTCGCTTGACTACGCCAGTGCAAAAATCCGCAGCAGGATCATTTAGTCCGGAACTCATTTATTCACCGGCTTAACGAACTAGTTAAACGCGATCCAGTTAATTTCCCCACTGGTTGACATAAAGTTTTCTTCATCTTCTGTTCAGTATCCCCGAAAGTTGACACCTCATTGATTATCGAGCCAACTGCTTCCTTTACTTAAGTGCTAAATTTCAACCTGATACCCATAAACATTGACTTGATGAGAGGCATGCCAAGACCAGACAACTGTCCGACTGGATACATGGAAAGAACGATGATCAAATTCACTGACGGGGGGTCATTCGCCCGATCAGTTACTAAGGAATTGATAAGAACTACTTGGGACACTAGCAGCGAAACATTATCATTCTGTTAGGTGCAGGATCCCGTATCTTTCTTTCATGGTTGACGACGAGTTTTCGATCAGAGTCAGCTGATAGGTTGTTGATATCCCCAATTATGGATGTAGCGGTCATTGTTGTAAGCTGGAATGTAAGAGACTATCTGGCTAATTGCATACGCTCAGTGCATGCCGATTTTGAGCGCTCCGGGCTCAAGGGCGAGGTCTGGGTAGTTGACAACGCGTCGACGGATGGAACGCAGGAACTCTTGACCGATCTCTTCCCAACAACGCGTCTGATCATCAATGGTGATAATCCTGGATTTGGCGCCGCCAACAACCAGGGGATGGCAGCAGCTTCCGCCAATGGTCAGGCACCAAGATATTATCTTTTGCTCAACCCAGATACATTAATCAGACCTAATGCCTTGGCCAATCTGGTCGAATGTCTCGACAACAATCCGAAAGCTGGAGTTGCGGGTGCTCGACTGGTATACAGCGATGGTCGTTTCCAGCACAGCGCATTCGCATTTCCAGGATTGGCACAGCTAACATTCGATCTCTATCATATTCCTGATAGGCTCTATGAGAGCAAGCTAAATGGACGCTACCCACGGCGACTATACAAATCGGATCGAGATCCTTTTGAAGTTGACCATCCCCTAGGGGCGGCTATGCTGGTCCGATCAGATGTTGCCATCGCCTCTGGCGGATTCGACGAATCGTATCATATGTATTGTGAAGAGATCGATTGGTGCTGGCGCATTCGCCAATCAGGCTGGACGATTTATACGGTGCCAAGGGCAGAAATCGTTCATTACGGGGGGGAAAGCACGCGCCAGGTAAAAGCCAAATCGATAAGGAATCTTTGGGGCAGCAGGGCTCACTTATATCACCAGCATCACGGCAGAGTGCGGTTTGAATTAGCTCGCTGGCTGGCCCAGAAGGGGCTTCGACGAAAGGCAAGCGGGGCCTCTGATCCTGTCTTGCAGAATGCGTACTTGAGCGCGGCAGATACATGGCAGGGCGTTAAGTAGGCCTGGTGGTGAGCGACGAGCAAGGCATCACTGAGCTATCTGGGAATGAAGCCCTTTTGGCTAACTCCAGAGAATCCAACGAACCAGAACTTACGGCGATTGTTCTCACCTACAACGAGGAAGCCAATATAACCGATTGCATCGAGAGTCTGCAATGGACGGACCGGATCGTCGTTGTAGACTGCTACAGCAAAGATAGGACGGTTGAACGGGCAAAAGATGCTGGGGCCGAGGTCGAAAGTGTAGTCTTCGAAAACTTTGCCCAGCAACGGAACTCCGCTCTCGAACTGGTGAAAACTGACTGGGTCTTTTTCGTGGACGCCGACGAGCGGGGAACCAACGACCTGGGTAAGGAAGTCAGAAAGCGTCTTGGCGAGCAAAAAGATGTAGCCTGGTATGTTCCCAGGCACAACTTCATCTTTGGAAAACTGACCTTGGGAGCTGGATGGTATCCAGACTATCAGCTGAGATTATTCATGTCTGGCTCCGTCCGGTACGAAAGGCCAGTACACGAGTTAGCCGTCGTCGATGGCCAGATTGGATACCTAACCAATCCTCTCGTTCATCTGAACTATGTCGACCCCGATCATTTCCATGATAAACAGCGATTCTACACCGACTACGATGCAACCGTACTGAAAGGACTGGGTATACACCCAAAACCTTACACTTATCTTGCTCAGCCCATCAGGCATTTCTTGTGGCGGTATGTGTCTTTAAAAGGATACAGAGATGGAATCCACGGATTGCGATTAAGTCTTTATATGAGCTACTATGAGTGGCTGAAATACCGTAAATTGAATGAACTCTGGGAAAAGGAGCCAGCTTCCGGACCTGGTTGATAGTTGGGGTGTGGTGCCAGATCCCGATAACAGTCTGGAACAACGGCGGAAGTCAAGCAAGACGCGTCCTTTGACCATCTAAATCTGAAATCTGCCAGGACATCTTGTCCGATCGAAGGCAGATCTCATTTACTTCATCACCAGGCATCAGAATCAACACGTGTCGGCCCTGTCTGTCTACCCACTGGCGCCCCTGCTCCACAGCCAACCACGATCCACCCATGTATATCCGATAGACCCTGACCAATCCATCTTCTGCGAATTTACAGTCAACACCGATTTGTCTTTTCATAACTGCTGCCCTAGGTCAAAGAAGGGACAATAAAGCGGAACAATGCCAGGATGTCTAGGCTAATCAGGGCCAGAGCTACTACGAGAGGCAGCAGCTTGACAGTTGAGGGCCATCGTTGGGTTACAGGCCGGGCAATAACAACCAGACCAAGAGCAAAGCCGAGACTAATCGGAATGAGAGCTGGAAATAGATATCTCCCTTGATGTTGGACGAAGGTCAGGTTATAGCTCAGATATACCAGCATACTTAGGGTAAAAGTGCCTGCTAGAATCAGCGCGGGTGCTTTCCACGATGCATCGTGGACATTCTCTTCTGCCTCATTTGATCTGGAATCATTCCAATATTGGATCACGGCCCAAATCAGGCCCCCGAATGCGGCAAGGGTAAACAGAAATAGAAGCTGGTATATCCAGGATGGCATAACAACCCCCATCCATCCGAATTGCCCCCAGAAACTCTGAAAAGTTGTCTGGACAAAAGAACGAAGGGTGTCTGCCAGTCCAAAGTCGGCAATCCATTCACTGGTCCGCGGCTGGCCAACGACAATCTGATTGTGAGCTGCTGTTCCCAGAAAGTCCAAACCGCCATAGACGATCGCATTTCTAACCCACCAGAGCAAACCTAGAAAAAGGGCAGGTCCAAATACAAGAAGTGCACCTCGCCAGAAATCTCGCCATCGCCCCCAGAAAATCCAAAGTAAAGCAAAGCCAACCAATGGAGCCATGATATATACGGACACCTTTGTGAGGAATCCCAAACCGAGCAGAAGTCCGAGAATGACAAGCCTCGTCCTCTGCTGCTCCAGCTTCGCCTGACGTCCCGAGATCAACAGGCTTATCGTAACCAGAAGGATGGCGGCGATGAGAAGTTCGGCCAGGTTGTCGTTGTTCACTGCAGCCATCATGGCTGTATGCTGCGGGAGAAAGGCTACGAATGCGGCCGCGAGAAGAGCCAGCCACTGGCGTTCCGGAAGCAGACTTAGGACGATGAAGTAAGTCAGGGAAATGATTCCAAGACCCAGCACCACAGATACCAGGCGCAGCGCAAGCAACGCATCATCGAAGAGAAGAAAAATAGGGGTTTGAACCAGATAATACAGGGGGGGTTGGTAATCCTGGTACTCGAACGATTCGACCGAATACTGTTCATCAAATTGAGAAGAAATCACCAGGCTTTGATACTCTTGATTGTAATCACCTGGTTCCAGTACTGGCATCGTGCCGGAAGCCAGCTGCCGGATGTAATTATAGTGGGCCGGTTCATCCGGGGCTTGCCAGTCAGGTGTTTGAGAGGCATAGAGGGCCCCAACAAACAGATATGCTAGTAAAAGGAGAAGCAGTGGTAAATGCTTCCTCATATCACCTCGATACCCATATCATATCAATTCGTTCTAGTTCTTGACGGCTACGATCAGACCATCACGTATGGGGACCACAGTGGTGATCCAACCCGGATCATCCCTCAAGCGCTTCGTAAACTCGCGAACTCCCTCGGTGTTGGCCGACTGGTCTTCGATATCGAATATCCGGCCCCTCAATAATGCGTTGTCAGCAATGAGCATGCCGCCAGGCTTTAACTTGGATTCAATGACCGGCAGGGAATCAGGATATCCAACTTTGTCAATATCGTTAAATATCAGGTCAAAAGGTCCCTTTGCCTTTCTCAGCGAGTCGACCGCCTCACCAACGGTGTATCGAATCATATCGTCAAAACCAAGATCGGACAGGTATCGTCGAGCCGTCATTGACAAGCCCTCGTCCCAGACTACATGATCAACAATCCCTCCCCCATTCTCCTGGACGGCCAATGCAAACCATGCTGTTGAGTAGCCGTAACCCGAACCAAGCTCGAAAACTCTCCTTGCTCCCAATATACGAGCCTGTTGGTAGCAGAAGTATCCTGCCGCGGGACCGATGATAGGAAAACGGATTTTTCTGACGTAATCTTCCATTTCACCCATGATGGACAATCGGGGCGGCACCAGGTTCACAAGGTATTGACGTAATTCGGTTGATATAAATTCGTGCATAAACTCTCCTGAGTGAATTCTAACCATATCTTAGGCAGACTGGTCCGCAGTTGAAAGCAAGACCATATCGATCTCGACCATCAGTTGACATAAGTGAACCAGATGACTAGCATGCTCTTTTGTTGGGCATTGTTCACAAATTCGTTGCTCGATCACTATCTCCCAGCATCTTCTCGGTCTTTGTTGTAGAAGTCTTGCCGATTATCCTAAGCAACATTTGGTTTCCCTAATACTGAAAGAATGATTACTCGATGTCCAAATCGGCATCTGGATTTCATTGGCCCAGAAATGATTGACTGAAACAATCAAATGAACTCGAGCAGAGGTCGATTAAAGCCGAAACATGGGAGCACTGTATAAGACTTCTATGGCTTCGTTGATGACAGAAGATACTCTTACCTCAGGTAGTCAGGGAGAAGATCATTGATATTCGCAGAGATGGTGGTCGCCCCCACTCGGGTCGCATAGGGACGTAAGCGCGAAATTTGCCGCTTCAACGAACCTGCAAGGTCTTGAACTCATCGCAAAAACGTCAGAGCTCAAATTGTGCGGAGCTAACCGCTCTGCAATCTACCAAGTTCATCTTCGGCGATAGAGGAATCTAGCTTTCGAAATAGGGGATTCGGTTTCGGCAGCTGGCGTCCAACCGGGATCTCACTGCTAACCCATTGGCCAATAGCCTGTGAACCATCATAGGTCAGAGCCAGGTGGCTGGATTTGGTCTCCTCGTAACTCTGCACCTTCTGCTCACCGAAAAGCCTCCCATCTTCTCCAAGCATCTCGTGAAGAGCCTGGCTTGAGAATGGCAAGATCGGCGAAAATAGGACTTTCAAATCGTTGATAGCTTGAATCGCCGTATACAGGGAGCGACCAGTACCCTCTTGATCAGTCTTGATCTGCTTCCAGGGACTGGTTTCCTCGAGATATTGGTTTACTTTGGAAGCGAGAGCCAAGGTCTCCTGCAATGCGAGGCGAAACATGCAGCGATCGTACAGCGCGCCAATTGAATCAAAGCCCGCAGAAGTTGCCTCGAGGAGGCGGCGATCCATCTTCCCCAAGGTCCCGTATTCTGGCACTCGGCCATCAAAATACCTCTGGGTCATGTTTAGCACGCGATTTACCAGGTTTCCCCAGTTAGCCACTAATTCTGAGTTGTTTCGTTCGACATACCCATCCCATGTCCAATCGCTATCGCGGGTTTCGGGCATGGTTGCTGTAAGGTAATAACGAAGGGGATCGGGGTCGTGCCGCTCAAGAGCGTCTAGCATCCACACTCCCCAATTGCGGCTTCCACTTATTTTACGCCCTTCCATATTCATAAATTCATTGGCTGGAACGTCATAGGGTAGATTGAGCTTAAGAGAGGTGTCATCCTCATAAAGACGACCAAGACCCAAGAGTTCGGCCGGCCAGATAATGGCATGGAATGGTATGTTGTCTTTTCCAACAAAATAGCTCGATCGCGCTTCCGGTTCATACCACCAGGCTTTCCACGCCTCGGGCTGACCAACATTATTTGCCCACTCAATCGACGCTGACAGATAGCCAATTACCGCTTCAAACCAGACATACAGTACTTTTCCATCCCAGCCCGCTTCCGGAACAGCGATTCCCCAGTCCATATCTCGGGTGATGGCTCGACCATGCAGCCCCTCGCGCAAAACCATATTGCGAGCAAAATTGATTACCTGAGGCCGCCAGTGTTCTTTGTCATCGCTAATCCATTCTGCAAGGCCTTCATTAGCCAGTTTTTCGAGATCCAGGAAAAAATGCTCCGTATCCCGAAGTTCAAGAGAGCTCTCGTCGGTACGGCTATGGGGGTTGATCAATTCCGAAGCACTTTCAAATAGGGTATTGCAATTATCGCACTGGTCGCCACGAGCGTTTGTGTATCCACAGTTTGGACAAGTTCCTTCCACATATCGATCCGGCAGGAAGCGATTAGTTGCCGGAGAATACATCTGGGGTGTTATCTTGCGAAAGAGGTATCCATTCTCGCGCAAAGTGGTAAATATGTCTTGGGCGACTTTACGATGATTCTCGGTATCTGTGTGGGTAAACAGATCGTAGCTCAAGCCCAGCTTTTGGAATAAATCGAGAAACCTCTCGTGGTAATAGTTGAACACCTCTTCAGGAGACTTGTTTTCGGCATCGGCCTTGACTGTGACCGGCGTTCCATGACTGTCTGAGCCAGAAACCATGAGAACATCGTTGCCCATGAGCCGGTGGTATCGGGCATAGAGATCTGCAGGTAGGTAAGATCCCGTCACATTGCCTTGATGAATATCAGAACTGGCGTAGGGCCAAGCAACAGCGACAAGAATATTATCTTTTGTCCTGGATGAGGGCTCATCAGTCATCAATATCTTCGTCGTCTTCATCTTCGAGGTCTTCGTCATCTTCGTCTAATTCGCTGACCTCTGTCAAAGCCTCGGCAAGCAGTTCAAACTCATCTTCGGTTATTTCAAGATAGTCCTCACTTCCTGTGAGAATATTTATGAAGTTTGGTTGGCTCTCCAGATCAACAGCAGAAGCGAGCAATGCTTCACTCAGGTCTATGACATAGGCGTCGACATCGAGGGGGAAAAATAGTGGGCTCGCCTTCTTTCTACCTCTAGCTTTCGGTTTCTGGCCCGGTCCTGTTATCGTGACGACGGCAAAAAACACCTGGGTCTCCTGGGCAAAGTAGATAATACGATCACCCCTTTTAATTGTCCTAAGCCATTTGCCCGTCGCCGGTAAATCTTGCGGTGTGCCCGACGCACTGAACTCTTCGACTGTCATCATGCTCGTTGGTTTGATATAGAATCTCGTCCCTCGTCTGGCGCTCCTCTTACGAGCACTCGACGTCCTTACACGCTCTGCCTCGCGCTCTGTGACGATGTTCTGCCAAATCCGCATCTGTATGGAGATACTTAGATCAGCCGTAGAACCGTCCTCGTACTCAACAGTCATCTTTGGTTCGTTGATTTCGAGAACGGTATAGTTCCCCTTCCGGTTTGCGTATACTTCTCTTACCTCGAACATAACTTTTCCCTGCCCATCTTTCGAGCTAATCCCGATTGCTACCCGAAAATTCAGCCGTGCATAGTACCGCTTATGTTGTCCAATTGCAAGTAAAAAGTCGATAAAGCGCCGGACTGCTCTACGATTGGGGTCCTACCAGTGTATCGGTCCCTTCGGAGGTTCGATCAATGCGCCTCAACACCATCACTTTTCCAAGATATGAGACACGTGAACTGGATAAATCTCTGGAAAACAGAAGTTACATATCAACAGCAAGACGGCTGCGTCCACTAAAATCTCGGAAGACAGCGGGCGACCATCGTCCGCTTCGGTTTATCCGGATGTTACGCTTCCAGGATTTGGAGAATAGCCCCTGCTTGGCGGATTGAAGGTACTGCCAATGACACAAGAGGTATTAATTCGAGATTCGAGCAGCTGACCTTGCCTGCCGTTTAGCCTCGAAGAGCTAGTGGACCTGTTAGCGCTAGAGGTCAACCTTGTCCGCTATGAACTGGCTCTCATCAACCGCGGCGGTCGAGTTCCTGGCGAGCAAAAACAACGAGGCCAGCACGATAGCCAGGCTTAAGACCTGGATCACATGAATCCCGCTATTAGTCAACCAGGTGTTGGCCCTAAATGCATCCACAATCAACCGACCACCGCCGTACACAGCCAAAGTTATCAAAAATAGCTGCCCGTCAAAAGTTCGATACGGCAGGGAGATTCGCCAGACGACGAGGGCGACTGCCGCTGCAATCATCTCATATATCTGGACCGGATGGCGATCGATGCCATAAATGTCAATCGCCCACAGCAATGAGGTCTCTATTCCATAGCCTGGACCAGCTAGAAAATCGGACAGACTGACGACCAGGAGAGCAGTGACGATACCCGGGGCCAGAGCGTCAAGGGTGGACGCCGTGGGTACTTGCTTCGCTCGACCGTAGAAGAAGCCGGCCGCTATTGCGATTACCAACCCACCCCACAAATCGTAGCCGCTGGTTAGCGGCCATATGATGCCAGATAGGTTGACCTTATAGGCATTCCAATGGAGGAGGACGAAAACAAGCCTCGCCCCGATAAACCCGGCGGCCAATGATACAGCGGCAAGGGAGTAGGTCGTTTCTGAATTAAGCTCCAGTTTTCTCGCAGATCGTTCGACAACGGTCAAGGCGATCCAGACACCGATGATGAAAACGAGGCCGTTGCTGGGAATGACAAGGGGACCGAGGCTAATATTTGGGAGCAAGACTTCTATCCTTCAGCTAAGAGTTTCTCGATCCGATCTTCGAGAACTGCCCGATTGACGATACCTGAGTAAACCTCTCGCACAATCCCGTCGCCATCAACGAAAATGGTTGTTGGAAGGGCGCTAACAGAGTACTCGCGGTTGACAGCGTTGTCACTGTCCAACAATAGCGGGTAAGTGACTCCTAAAGCCGAACCAAAATCGGAAACGATAGGTAGTGGCTCTCCTTGATCGACGCCAAGAATCACCGCTCTTCCATTGTATTTTACGCTTGACTCTTGAAAATGGGGGATTTCCGCCCGGCATGGAGGACACCATGTTGCCCAGAAATTCAAAACCACTGGACGGCCAGCGTAATCACTCAGGGAAACAACTTCACCAATGGTAGTCGTCAGCGAAAATTCGGGTGCGCGATAGCCTGGCAGAGGCGCCTCGGTAAGTTCACCAATATCTCCAGGACCGGAAGGCGGCACCCGTGAATAAGCAATCCATGTTATGCCTAGCAGGCCAACAACAACGATAAGTATCGCCCATCCGAAGCGTGATTTGTGCATTGCAGAATATTACCACTTGTAGCTATGCAATCTAGTAATGTGTATCACCAATATCAGAGGCTGACTAGCGCGGATTAAAGTTTCGGCTTGGATACAGAAAGACAGGCTGGTTGAGCAATACCTATTTGGCAATACTGCTGATGCCAACAATATTTACCAACTGTTCCGTACCTTCGGGGTACCCGGTAAGATCATAAGCCATGGCTCCATCGATGCGAATGGGTATGATCTCTCCAAGCGGTAATTTTCCAGGAACAAGGACAAGACCATCAATTTCCGGCGCATCGCGATAGCTCCGTCCGATGCTAATCCCATCTCCAAAACCCTCGATCAAGACAGGAATGGTCCGACCAACGAGTTCTTGATTCTTCTCCAGGGAGATCTGCTGTTGAACTTCCATGATCGCGTGACGACGTTCCTCTTTGATATCGTCCGGGACTTGCCAAGATACGCTTGCCGATAGTGTGGACGCTTCGTATGAATAAGTAAACACACCAACCTTATCGAACCGCATTTCGCGGATAAATGCCATCAGGGTATCAAACTCCTCATCTGTTTCACCTGGGTATCCAACGATGAAAGTAGTCCGTATGGCTAAACCAGGCATTTGCCGGCGCAGTTTTTCAACTGTCCTATTGACCCACTCAATATTTGCCGGTCTCCGCATCCGTTTCAAGGTCTCCCGATGGGCATGCTGCAGCGGGATATCCAGATATGGAAGAATCTGGGGATGGCTAGACATGGTCTCAATAAGCCGATCTGTCACATAGCCCGGGTAAGCATACATGATGCGAATCCAAGGTATGCTCGTCGCAGTAGCTGTGATGCCTTCGAGGAGATCTGATAATCCATTCTTCAGGCCTAGATCGTGACCGTAATCAGTCGTGTCTTGGGAAATTAGTATTAGTTCTTGGATACCTGCCCGCTGTAGTTCCAGGGCTTCTCGAAGTATGAGGTCTTTTGACCTGCTTACCTGTGTTCCCTTGATCAATGGAATGGCACAAAAGGCACAAGGACGCCGGCATCCGTCAGCAATCTTTAAGTAAGCGCTGGCCCCCTGCACCGCCACTCGAATGATGCCCTTTTCATCTCGGCCGACGGTCTTGGCCTCGCCCGGCAAGTGGTACATCGGTTCGGGTTTCGTCCGGCTTCTTAGCTTTTGAACGAACGGCACAATATCCATCCAACGCCGAGTCCCGATTACTCCGTCGAGGCCTGCTATCTCTTGAACAAGGGCGGATCCATACCGTTGAGAAAGACATCCAGCGGCGATTAGCAGTTGGTCCTCACCCTTAGAACTGGCGAGTTCCCTGAGTACGTCCAGGGACTCCCTTTTTGCGGCATCGATGAAACCGCAGGTATTCACTATCAGAACATCAGCGCCATCTGGATTTGTGGAACTCGAGTAGCCCTCTCTCTGCATAAGAGCAGCCATGCTCTCAGAGTCGACAGTGTTCTTGCTGCACCCGAGGCTGACGATGTGGAAAACCCTGGAACTTGACTTTTGACTCATCCTTGGCCAGTAGTCGTCCAGGTCTCGTCAATAATTTCTCCTCGTCCCCCAAGCTTACCTAATTCCACATCATTTAGGGTGATGAATACACCGGCGGCATTGCCAGCCAGCAATTGCGCTTGCTCCACCGCATCCCACATATATGGCTCGTCCCCGCTTTTAGCCAATCCTTCAAAAACAACTTCGCCGTCTATTGTCACCTGCATCCAGGTTCGTTCTGTTATGTCAAGTCTAAGACGGATTGATTCCATCGTAGCAGGCAAGCTCGGACGAGTAGGCGTCAAAGTCGGCAATCGAACTGGATCATTTCGGCTTGTCGAAGTTACTACACCACCAGCAGCAGGAATCAATGTCGCTTCAGGAGTTAGTTCTTCCTCCGCTGCGCCGTTGGTTAGATTGTCAACTGCTTCCTGAATTCCGTTTGTAATAGCCTCCGAACCATCGCCATTTCCCGTGATCAGGGGGATGAACCGATTTGCGATGAGAGCAAGGCTGATGACCAATGCGATGATGATTATCCAGCGCTGCGAAGAGCCTAATCCCCGCTTTCCCCCTGGGGCCAGATCAACATTTACCGGATCAAAAAAGGGCTGATCATCAACCGGAGGAATCGGCTGGTTATTGTCGATGGTTTCACTAGAAAGGGGGCCCGTGCTGCTCGGTCGACCATCTCGGTTCAGTCCTTGGCGGATGAGCAAAGGTTCCGGATCCAAGTCGAGGAACCGCGCGTAGTTGCGCAAGTAGCCCTTTATATGGACCTGGGTCGGAAGCTGGTCATATTGGCCGTTTTCGAGGGCTTCGAGGAATCGCGTGCTGATACGCGTTCCTTCATGCGCTTCGGCAATGGTTAGTCCCTTGGCCTCGCGCGCCTCGCGGAGCAGGCTACCTACTTCGTCCAACTTTCTTCACCTGATGGTTTGATCCGCCGTATTAACGGGCCTAAAAAAAAGGCCACAACCTAAAGGCAGTGGCAGAAAAACAATGTTACCATTCCTGGAATGTCGAAACACTAAAGTACAAGACAAGGACAGACCTAATCCTCAGAGGGTGTATCCTCCTCAAGAGTCTCTTCGTCTTCCGCTTCTTCCTCTGGTGCTTCTTCCGCTGGGACATCATCCTCAGCTTCGTCGTACTCCCCTACTTCTGCTTCTGCGTCAGGGCTCTCTTCCAATTCCTCTTGAATCTCAACCTCATCAGACTCAACCTCACCGCCCTCGACCTCAGCAAACTCAACCTCACCACCTTCGACCTCAGCAAACTCAACCTCACCGCCCTCGACCTCAGTATCCTCTTCTTCAGATTCCTCTACTTCGTTATGGGGGTGAATTTGAACAATAACCTGCGGCTGATAGTCTCGACTCAGGCGAACAGTGATCCGGTGCTCTCCCAATTGGCGCAACGGACCTCCGGCGACTAGGCGTCGGTCGACGTCGGTGCCAAGGAGCTCGTTCATTTGATCGGTGATATCGGCCGTTGTCACGGAGCCGTATAGTTTTCCAGTCTCGCCCGCCCTGGCGAAGAAGTTTAGGTTGGTGTTATTTATCTTTAGCGCTAGGGCTTCGTGTTCGCGCCGCAATTCGGCCAGCCGAACCGCCGCTCGTTCTCGCCAGGATTCAGCTTGTTTCAAAACACCCGGTGAGGCTTTAACAGCTAATCCCCGCGGAATCAAGAAATTCCGCCCGTAGCCGTCGGCTACCTTCAATACTTCGCCCGCATAACCTAGATTATCTACATCTTCTCTTAGCAGCACCATCATCGACGTGTCATTCCTCTTAAAATAGATTGAAGCCAAATTTGACAAGACCCAACTTGATTTTCATCAACGGTGGATCAGAGCAGCCGGTGATCGTATCAAAGGCTGCCTGATTTGACAAGCTTTGCTAGCTTAGCCAGCTGATTCTTAACCTTCACTACCGCTAGCATAGACCTCTTCCATGGTGATGAGAATATTGTCCAGCTCCTGCACTTCCTCGGCGATGTCCTGACGCAGTCGTTTCGCCCTGCCGCTGTCGATATCTTTAGCGCCAACAAGCATGGTCTGGGAATAGATTGTCCCCAGAGAGGAAAGTGTCGTATCAAGCTGAAGCTGCGCCCTTTCCATCGTTTGGTCATAGCTGTCGATGGTTTCTAGCTGGCGTCGCTTGACCTTAATTGTCTCCTCGATTTGTTTTCGGACGGCGGGATCTGAGTCTCCTTCCAGCCGCGCTTCCAGCTCCGTTATACTAGCCTGGGCGCGATGTTTATCCCGCAAGAGAATGTCTTTCTCGCTCCGGTAGCGATCGAGCCTTAAAGCCAAATCATAGATATTCTCCAGCCAATCATCAATTTGGCGGGCAGTTTCCGACAGATTGTCTTTGAGAACTGAATCGCGGCGGTCCCTGATTGCGGTAGTAATCCGACCCCGGTAATCAAATGCCTCTTCCATTTTTTGCTGAAGGTTCTCATCATTGAGGCGTTCAGGGCGGAACTCATTGTGCAGCATCTCCGACACGACCTTACGCCCAGTTTCCGGATCGGTGTAGCTGCTGTATACCACGGCCGCTTCGGCGAGAATTCCACTTAGAAACCAAACCCAGTTTGGGACGAATCCGGCAATGCTTGACCCGAACACGGTAAGTAGCAATGTGAGAGCAATAACCACGGCACTTTCCCACCTGAAAAAAGCATGCTGCAGCATCGCCTTTTGGGCCCGCTTTTCGAGTGACTCTTTACCGTTCTTAGACATGTCTGTTCATGTCAGATACATCAGCTGTAGTCATTGGTCAATTTCAACTGCGCTTTCTCGTGCTCTGCTCTTTCAATCAACTGTTTTAATTGTGTTCGACTGTTGGCATCAACCGTCCTGTCTAGGGCGGATTCTAACACATCGATGCTCCTAACGTAAAAACCCAGACGGCCATATGCTTCCCCTAGAGCTCTCTGGTAGTAGGCTCTTGCCGGATCATTTGCTGCTGCTCGACGCCAATGGAGTATTGCGCTCGCCCACATATCTCGTGCGGCATACTCCTGTCCTCTCAAATGATATGCCGAGGCATCACTCAATCCTCGATCGACACTGGCAGTAAATCGAGATCGAACTCGCTCAAAATCTGGTCCAATTTTCAAGATGCCATAGAAAAGGGCCAGGACAACTGCGGCGAACTGAAAAATGTCGATGACTTCCAGCAAAGACTGGAGAAATGCATAGTTAAGATCGGCGGTCAGAAAGGAAACCAGATCATCCCCAAGTGCGGCTGTTATTACCTCGTCAAATTGTTTTCCGACCATAAATCCAAGGAACATAGCAGTAAAGAGGATCAACAAGAAAACAATACTCGACGGATAGGCCCACATTTGCCGAAGGACCAGGCCGACGATGAGGAGTATTATTAGAACAAAGAGCAGACCATGCCAAACTACGGCTGCAAATGAATCTCGGACGATCAGCTCCACGATTGCTTGAAGAAGAAAGAACTGGGCAATCCCAAGAAGGAGCACCCAGTAGATTGTCAGATCTTTACTCGATTTGGGATATCGATATGCCCTGCTGCTTAGATTACGCTGGCATTTTGGACATTTCTTGTCGTCAATCTTCACTTCTTGAGCGCAGTATGCGCAAATATCCGATTCCCGTTCCCAAACATCATCAAAATCCGAGCGGCTCTTCATTCCCCCGACGTCAACCACTTGCAGAGGGATCTTATCCTCCCATTCCCATCGCCTCTCAAATCGCTCTGGATATAAAATGGACGCAGCAGGAGAGGCAGGTCTGATATCTCGCATGCTGGGATTCTTGGAGTTTATATCCGCAGTCGAACTGTGGCCAAGCCGTTCGAGCCCCCGCTTAGCTGCCTCACTTTCGGGATTCAATTGCAGGACATGTTGAAGGCAAAGAACGCGGTCAGCCTCGGAATCAACTACACTGCTCAGCCAGAGCCAAGCAAACTCATTCTCTTCGTCATTTGCGAGTACTCGAAGGAGAAGCTCTTCGGATCGTTCCCTCTCGCCCCGTTTTGCCGCGGCTATCCCCTGGTCAAGAAGATCATTAACGTCGTCCACATCCATCACAATGCTTGGAGATCTATTGCCGAAGAGATACGCCTAGCCCTGCTACAACTACAAGGATTGACCCTCAGGCTCAGTCAATGAACGGTTATTAACCGTCATCAAGATCACCACCCGGATTGTAAGCAGATGAGTTATTCTGCTGCGCTTGATTCCTCGGCCTGCTCTTCCTCTGCTTCGATAGGCATTTCCTCTGCGAGGCCAAGTCGCCTCTTGCGCTCTTCCAGCTGGATGTCGATTTCTGCTTTGCCGAGTGCATCGTCCATTTGCGTATCAAGTCTGCTGGCGTACATTTCGCTGTGTGCAGAAGCCTTGTCAAGTCGTCCCCGAATCGACTCGCCAAGTCGGACTATATCACTGTCCCCAATACCGTCCAGATCATCCAGGCTCTTTATCGCTTTGACCGTAGCTTCTTTGGACTTGGCGAGTTCTAGAAGCGCTTCTAGCTCTCTCTCTTCCTGTCGAATCGTCGTCAGCTTGGCTTGCAGCTTCAGACGGGCGTTGAGAAGGGATTCGTATTCCCGTTCTTGCCGGACCCATTGCTCGTGATACTGTTCCTGCAGCCGGCGGCTCGTATTCAATTCTGTCTGCGCGGCGCGGGCTAATTCTGTCTTATCCTGCATGAGGAGCGCGTCAATATTCCGATCAAGCTGATCGCCCTTTTTCTTGTACTCCTTATACTTCCGTTCAAGAGTTTTTACTTCACCACCCACCGTGGCTGCTGCGTCTTCAAGCTGGTCAAGATTATCCTCAGCGTCACGGATATACTGCCTCATAACGGCAGCCGAATTCGCTTCGAGTGCCTTATCAACCATATCGTGCAGATTCGCAGATATTAGTGTTTGGGTTTTTTCTAAAAGCGATGCCATTATTACAGTCTCCTTATTATCTACTCCATCAATTGGGCTAATTCTGGCATTATAGCAGGCAAGACAATCTTAAAGGTAGCACCTAGTTCACTTGAATATTCAACAAAAATCCATCCAGAGTGAAGATCAACGGCCCCTTTTACGATCATCAATCCTGGATCATACTCAGCAAGTTCGAGAACGACTAGATCGGGGCTGGCGAGTAAAACGCCAATTCGATCCGAATCTTCCCTATCAACATGCGACTTCTCGATAGTCACGCTCAGACAGACGTCATTTCCATCAACCGATGAGGAAAGAATCAGATTCTGCTTTTCCTGACTCGTTTTCGTATCAGACAGTCTATCATCATGACCATCCATTCCGATATTAGACACTACTTCAATTAGTCGTTCCAAGCAATTTCCCAGAATCTGCCGATCGATGTTAACCATCGGAAGGTTCAAGTCAATCATCCTGTTAAAGTTTAAGTCACTTTGTTCATTCTTCCGGTTATATTCCCTGCTAACTTCATCAAGGATAGCAGCCGCGTTCCCTGGTTCAGCTCTGAGTTTGAATGATTTTCGGGCCTCGCCCGTTTGAAGTTCTGCCAGAAATATAAAATCTTCGGCTAATCGTGTTAGCTGACTACTTCCCGCCTGAATAACTGATAGTTGACTGAGCAGGTCATCTTCAGTCTCAGCAATGTTCAAGGTGCTCGCAAGTTTGCGAGAATACTCGGATACAGCCTCAAGAGGAATGCGTAAACCCGGGAGAAGGACATCCAAAATGCCGCGTTTCAATTCTTCAAAATCGCTTTGAATTAGGCCTTGTCGCTCATATTGCCGGTCCAGCTGGACGACGACCAGGTCGAACAGTTCCTGACCATTATAGGGTTTTGTGATGTACTCCTCGACGCCGCTGCGAAGCCCATGGAAAACATCTTGACGTTCACTCTTCGCCGTAAGGAAGATGAATGGGATGTGAAGTAGAGTTCGATCTTTTCGTACTTGGGCCAGAAACTGATAACCATCCATTCCTGGCATCATAATATCTGAGATTATCAGGTCTACCGGATGTTGATTCAATATCGCCAACGCCTCAGACCCGCTCGAAGCCGTTAAGATTGTCAATTGGTAGTCGCTATCAAGAAGATCCAGCAAGTCGCGTATTCCATGAAGCAGATGGACTTCAT
>DASRZI010000098.1:0-6529 GCA_035686605.1 Candidatus Zixiibacteriota bacterium | reverse complement strand
ATCCAGGACGATCGACTGGATCGAAAGCGTGGCCGTGGCGGTCGCCTGCGTGAAAGTATCCGGATCGTGGTTGATCGGGTCGAAGATCGTGCCGTCACGGATCACGACGTGCGGGGCGGTCGAGTAACCGGAACCTGGGCTGTCTACGATGACGTTGGTGATGGTCACCGTGCCCCCATCAGTTACAGGAGCGCAATCGGTCGGCTCGCATTCGGCGTGACCACGGGCCTGAACGCCATTCGGTCCATCCGGCAGGTCGAAGTCGACCGTCGGCATCGCATATCCGCTTCCGGGGTTCGTCAGGGCGATCATGTCGACGCCGCCGTAGGCGGTCGCCGCTGCGGCGCCATCACTGAAGGTCACGCTAGGCGCCGTGTAGCCGGTGCCCGTGATTTCCACCGTGACGGCGACGACGGACCCTTTCCTGACGATGTCCGCGACGGCCGTTGCGCCCGTCCCGGACCCGACGATGTTGACCTTCACATTCGTATAATCGTGCCCCGGGTTAGTTACGGTGATGGCTGTGATGGCGCCGTCGGCGCCAACCGCGGCCACCGCTTCAGCCCCGCTGCCGTTACTGTTGCCTTGATTGACGATTTCCACCGTGGCATCCGGCAGCGTGAACGGGCTGTTGGCCCAGTTTGGATTGGGACCGAAGTAGTGGGGGACTTTTGATTCGTCCATCGGGCTACTGGGTTCTGCGCTAGCCCGGTTGCTTCCCCCGACAAGAAGGGAAACGGCCGCCAATACGCAAATAAGGAATAAAATAGGTATAAATTTTCGGAAATTCACTCTATATCTCCTTGTTGATCAATTGTGATGGAAAATCTTGCTAAAAAATCGTTGGTAGAATCGCCGGCGAATCAGAACCATAGACACTTCTCCTCCAGACACTTCCCCATCCGCTCAAAGGTTGGTCGCTGACCTGGCGCGCATTGGAGCAGCTCGAGGAAGTCACTGACCTGCCTCGCCAGGTACGTTTAGGTCTGTCCGGGCGCAGACCACGCTCAAGGATAGAATATTGGTCTGGGCCTAGACGTCAGAAGTCTTCTTCATAGTAACTAGAAGAAAAAATGACAGCATTGCTCACAAAAGAACCAATCAGATAATCCTCGATTGAATCAAATTCTTACTTACCATGTTGACCCCCCATTATTTTCGTTACTTCGCGAAATTTAATATCTCTATTGCGAACTTAACCCTGTCCAACTGCCTTGACGACACGGAGTCGCTGTCGTCGGAAGGTTTGATTTCTCGAAACTCCTTTTAGGGCATCAGTTGATCCGTAGCTGGCCTGGTGTGTTCAGCCACTGAAGATAGAACGGATTGAACCAAGTTCTCGGGTCCTTATCGCCATTCCTAACCAATTCGCCCACCATGGTACTCGTCATGTAAAGGTCTGTACCGAGATCCCCAATTCCACTATTGGCGAGCATAATCAGGATTGCACGGGCACGGCGATTTGCCAGACCGTTTGTCATCAAATCCACGGGAGAATGTGCCATCAGCAATAGGGTCTTGTTCATATTCGTCAATCCAGGATCGGATTCAGATAACTGAGTAGGTTAGCCCCTAAAACTGATGGCTTCGATAGTCCAAACAACGTCACGATGAGGCGATTGCATCAGCAGCAATCCCCAGCGACGAGTTTATGCCCAGTACTCTAGCGACAAAGGGGTCAAGGGCGTTAATAACCACCACTTCAATGCCCTTGGCAGCCGCTGGCACCGCTCCACACTCGCCGACCTCGCTGCATCCAGCAATGCGAGAACCATTTTCCCCTGTATAGTAGGCGACGACGTTGTCGTTTTTCTCATTGGCGCCCTTGCCATCACTGTCCGGAATCCCATTGGCCTCGACGATCTGATTGATGGCGGCAATAAGCCCGGCTTCACTCTTAACTTCTGCCTCGCTAAGATATCGGAACCCCTCCTGCGCCCCAGCCAGGGCAGCGTCCTGGGCAGTGTACATAACCTCTTTTGATTCTTTGCTTTCGAAGGCTATGCCTACAACAGCCACCACCATGACTATCAGAACAGCATACAATATTATCGAATTACCTCTTCTGGAAGTAGCGTCTTTGTTGCCCATTTATACCCCCTTGTCCTTATTGACAAGCCTCGTCCTTACTAGACAAGCCTTGTCCTGGTGGACAAGCAAACAGTCCCATTAATGCTTTGCCAATAAAGCCGGTCGAGCTGCTGCTACGCCCGACCGGTGATTATCGCTATCCGGCAGAGAGCTGGAGTACCAGCTTCCCTAATTCTGCTGGAATCGCGAATACCAAACATATCATCGTCCCATTGATGCTTGCGTTTTGTTGAACTGAAACGTCCCTATCCATTTTTGCTGAGTTGAATTCATTCTGGCAGCTAATCGTCATCGCTTTCAACCCTTCGTGTGCGCAAGCTATTTAGCCAGTGCTGGTACAAAAGTACCATTCTACTTACAACAGAGCACAAGGAATCCCCAAAAATACATCACAATAAAATTAGGTCACTTATTTGTTCAGATTCACGGTTTTTGATCAAGTCGTGATCTGTTTCCGATGAAGCTTCAGCGGAGAAACTCATAAGGATGTTATTCGCGCCATATGACCTGGCAAATAGAATTTAGCGACTGGAGAGTTAAGCGTCGTGTTGAAAATTCGAATGTTCTCTCGAGTAGGTGGAAACCTCTGATGTCATTATAGATACTGTTCGCGAAAAGGGGTTGTGAAAGATACGGGAATAATGCGGCATCCATCTGCTCGCCCTGTTCAACAGCTTTGCGATAGATTGCCTACACACGCAGCGTAATACAGTTCATCGTGAACCGTACTTCGTTTGACTTACTAGAATAATTGGTTCCGTATATGCTGGCTTGCGGGTCCCCAGGCGCCTATAGTGGGGAGCTGGCTACAACAACCGCCAGAACAGCAGTACCAGGATCCAGTTGCGGATTACCTTACTTAAAGTTACCCATACCAAGAAGCTTGTCCGGCTGACCCCTATCATCCCCGCCCCGACCGTCAACAACGTTCCGATAATCGGAATTGAAGCCACCAGTAAGGGCAGCCTGCCAAGGTGCCCGTAGGCTTGCAGTACCCGGTCCCATGTGTCAGGCCCGATACGGGGGTAGAGCGATTCGATGGTATCCCTGCCGTGCTGCCCGGCGTAATAGTTGGCGAGGCGGGCGAAGGCTCCCAGGATGCTGAGAATCAAGATGACGAGCCATATCTTGGGATCTGTCAATACACTTACCATCAGGCGACTCCTGCTAAGGGCTAACTGGTGTCCAATCCTCTTGCTAAAACGCCAACGTATCGACTCAACCAGGGCGCTCGCCAGACCAGCCGGATGGCCAAGGTCCAGACGATGGCGACGGCAAGGATGATCAAATATCCTCGCGCGTCTGACATGGGCTGCAGTCTGAAAAGCTCCTGTGTTATGGGCAGATAGGTGGCGAAGATGAACAGGATTAGAAGCACTATGGCCATAAAGGTGTTTCTCCAGTCGCCGCTGAAAACATCGCCACCAACCCAGAAGCGTGTTGGTGGTTGGACAAAGACGACGAGCAAAAGGCCAATGAGTATCAACTCATGGGTGATAGCCATCTGGGAGGTTGCGATGGTGTCCGGGGACCGTCCGTAGAATAGCGTAACTGCTAAGACAGCCGCAAAGACGGTAAGCGCTGCTGGTATCACAAAATGTGCTAGTCGCGACTGCATATATTGGCGGGGGAGGGTCCCTGGCGAAGCCCAGAATGTCAGGCCGAGTGAGGGGACGATCACTGTAAAGAAGGCGATTATCCCGCCTTGAGTTGGGTGATAATAGAATACACGCCGGTTGGCGATAATCATGGCAGCAATGAGCAGCGATATGTAGCCGATCTGGACCAGGTTGATCTTGATGATGTCCAGCATGCCATTGACGATACGCTGTCCACGTTCCAATACGGTTGGCAAGACCGCAAAGGAATCTTCCAGGATGACGATATCTGCCGTATGCACCGCTGCCTGACTGCTGCCCTGCAGGGTCAGGCTCAGGTTAGCTTCATTCATGGCCGAAACGTCGCCGGCGCCGTCGCCAACCATGGCCACCTGCTCTCCCTGATTCCGCAATGAATCAACGATATCGCTCTTCTGGTTAGGGGAAAGCTGATAAAACAAATTGGTCTCAGAGACAGTGCTATCGAACTGAGCCCTCTCCATAGTTGCTAATTGAGCGCCGGACACGGCTGTCTTTTCCGTCTCATCATCTCTTATCAGACCTAATTCTCTGGCCGTATTGATCACCTTTTCTGACACATCAGCGGATAGGATTTTTATGGCTACGCCTGAATCGGCAAAGGTGTTGACCGCTTCTTTGGCCTCCGGACGCAGCGCTTCTTCAATATGTAAGGTGCCGATCAGCTGCAGATCTCCCGGTAATTGAGGTTGGTGAGGACCGTCATACAAGGAGACAGCCTCAGGGGTATAGGCAAACATGAGCTGAGCTTCTGAATGGAGAGGCTCTTCCTCCGGATTCGGATCTCCCGTATTCTCTTCTCGTCTTTGAGTTAACTCAGTTACTCGGCGCCGGAAACGGCGGAACAAGTTACGATCAGGATCCTGCTCAGTATCGTTTGCATCGTCAGAGTTAGCGTTGGCTGGGTATACGTCAGATTCTTGGTCTGGATTCTGTGGATCGACTGAACGATCTTCGGATGTCTCGATCTCAAGCTCCTCATATCGCCTGAACGTGGTCATGACCCGGTCAAAGCCACTACGCAGCGCGAGGATCCTGTTTCCAGAATCGCCCTCATCCTCGTCTGCTTTTGATTCGCCTGAATGCATCAAACGCGGTCGCAAAACGTCAGGTTCGCCGATGATATAGGTACCCTGGATATCGGCGCCGGCGAAGGTTACCCCGGTCCAACCATAGGCCGATAGCAGCTCGGCCGACTCCTGCACCTGCTGTGGAGAGCCGGGAAAGTTCTCGGCGATAGCTTGGATAAAGACATTGTCTCTCCTGATACTTCGCACCAGGTCGCCCAAGACACTCCTGGCGAGGTTTTCGGATAGAAGCGGCGTGCCATTTTCAGATGGCATCAGCTCCAGATGAACCATCGCACCGGTTAATGCTCCTGTCTTGCTAAAGCAAAGAACGGATATTTGTCCCAGAGATTCCACAGCCCTTGTATCCCGGACTACCGCTCCATAATCACCCAACCTGGCGCTGCCGATGGCGTAGGTGGCGACGATCATGAAGAACAAGCCGCTTGGGGCGATGCTAAAGAATATGGAAGCGGTCTCCCTATATTGAGATTCTAAGATGGTGGATAGGAAGGGGAGATTGGCCATATCCAGGAAAAGCATGGCCAGAAAAATGGCAATAAGGAGGAGCATAACTCTTAGAATTCGAGCAATAATCCTCTGTAGAGGTGTGCGCTCGGATTTTCGTTGAACAGGACTCCACCGTGCACTTTCGATTTCAGAGGGAGGTTCGGTCACTCGATAGATCGCCCGACCGTCCAGGCAATAGCTGCCAGCAGCTATTAAATCTCCAGGTCGCCTCCTGCTAGAGTGATCGGAGTTTCCATTAGTGGAAATAACATTAACCAAGGGTTGGCCACTAATTACTTGCCCTCCGGCTAGGAACTGGTCGCCGGCGCTAGTCAGCAGTAGGTCATCGACCACGATCTCGTCGACGCCAACACTCCGGATCCGGCCATCGCGGATAGTTGCGGCCATGGGTTTGGTCATAGCCAACAATCCTTCCACCCGGTTCGTCGCATAAAGCTGCTGGATGGCATTGATACCTATATTGAAAAACATGATGCCAATGGTAAGCAGGGCGCTCAGTATGTCGTTGAGGATCCACTGGATGATGGCCAGCCCGAGCATGCTCATATTGAAGATGGAGAATGTGCTGGAGCGCCAGATCTCCAGACGGACTTTTCGAGACTTTGCCTGGCGATCCTCATCTTTCGAAGGAAGACGCCGAGCCATGACCTCTTCTTCGGTCAAACCGCTAAAAGCTTCTAAATCAAGCTGGTTCGGGGGGATCGTCACCGCTCGCCGGCGAACCCAGCCAGCCAGAAGACGAGCTATGCCGATAGATACGGCTACTGTTACTGGGACCCAGGCCAGCCAGGGTAGCCAATTCAAGAGCCGGGATTTGCGGATATTATCCATCGATGTTGACCATCAGTTTTCGGTGGAAATCACTTATTCGTGGGTAGACGCTGGAAATATGGGCATAGCTAATTCCAATGGTACGCAGGCGAGCGATAGCCGGATACCATTCAAATGATGCATCATGGAGAGAGGATAAATACGCCGGCGCCAATCAATAGGCAAACCAAGGCGATGATTTGAAATATCAGGCGGATCCGGCGACTGGCATGTACTAAAGATGCCCAAGCAGTTGAAGCCAGTCCGATTGCAAAGATGAAGCCAGCCAGCTCATAGGCCTGGGTTCTATCGTCCATTTGGTTAGCCTGGTCCTCTAGTGTTTCCACATGAGCCAGCAGCAAATTTGCCTCAGTATAGGTGGCTGCCAGGTAA
>DASRZI010000097.1:0-2000 GCA_035686605.1 Candidatus Zixiibacteriota bacterium | reverse complement strand
TCGTGAGTGCTGATGAGGATTTTCCGGTTGAAGCCATTGAGGAAGTGCGCAAAGAGCGAGGAGAACCAAATTTCGAACTGCCACCCAGTCATGTCGATGTAATCTTGGGTTTAACATACGAACAACATCTGTATGTGGTTCTCAACAGCCAGGTCCAACTTCTCCTACCCTATTCCTGTAATGCCCCATTCATACAAACTCCAGATCGAGAGGGTATAAAACATCCGGCAACTTCCCCGACAAACCGCTGGCTTCTCGACCGGCTGGGTCGACTAGCCTCTTCGACAATGGCTCAATGGCTGGGCAACCACACTCTGGATATGTCCGAGCGGTCAAAGGCCTACGATCTGATTTCAGGTGATCAATATATTGGCGGAAGCTCGTTAAGTAATGATTGCTCACGAATCATTCAGCATGCTTTTAGGGAGGATGTCGAAAACAGGTCGATCTTGCTCACCCACAATGGGCAGCTAATGAAACAAGATCAATGCTTAGATTTTCCCTCCGAACTCTTTGATGTCTGGTCGGTGGAATCACTCCTGGACCTGTTTTCTAAGCAGAAACGCTATCTCATTGCACCGGAAGTCTCAAAAAAGGCACGCAAAGGCCTCGAAGCTCTTAATCTCCTTGTATTAACGGAAAGCAAAGATATCACTGAACGATTAAAGCGGGAACCTTATCCTCCTTGTCCGAACGATTGGAAACGGATTTTGAGTCTGTGGGCTTTTATCGAGCAGCTGACGGCAAGGAGTAGAGAATGGAGATGGACGCCGCCCAGAGATTTGGCCATTGTACCGGTTAAGGATCATGCCAGGCTGTTTCCGGCCGAATTAACAGTCAGCATGAGTACCAAGGATCGGCAGCCGGAGGACTCCGAGTGGGCATTCTTGAGTAAATATGTTCGAATTGTTGACCCTCACTGGATTCAACTCGTTAGCAAGGCTGGCAAGAGCGAGGACCAACCCACACAAGATTCTTTGCAGATGCTGATACGCTCGGCGGCCAAACTATTCGATCTACTCAAGTTGGGTACTCGGGTTGGCGTTGACACTATTATTAAGCATGCAGCTGACGAGGTCTTTAAGAAGGTAGATCCAGGGCATGATGGCGTTGTTCTGGCCCACCTGGCTGCTCGCCTCGGGGCGAATGTTACACCAACCTTTCGCTACCGGTGCATGGACGGACAATGGCGACCTGTTTCAGACAGCCTGTTGTCTGCTCCCGGACCAGAGATTGAGATGCTTTTACCTAATTCTTTCCTATTACAGCATTCAATTCATTCGGATTACGGTAGTGAAAGATTTCGTAACAATTGGTCATACTGGCATTTGTGGAAGAAAACGCCAAATAGTGGCTTGAGAGAGTTTATATTGCCGCAATTGGTAAACAAGCCCTGGGTAACTCTATCAGAAACTGAAAAGCTCATCATCCAACGCGGCGGCCACCTGCCAACCGAATACCAGTTGAAATCTCATAACTTCACCCTTGAAGATTTTGATTATAAAGACGAATTATGGGCACATTGGGAGTTAATGGAAAAGGACCATCCTGAAATCTGGGCCAAATTAGTCATGCACGTCGCTCGTGACTGGAAGAATGGATGGATCAACACGGCAGAAGCAGAAGTTCGCCAACGCGGTACTACGCTGGAGCATCCTCTGGATCATGGAGAGTTAGCCGCCGCGTGGATTCATAGGCTGCGAAATATGCCTTGCCTCCCTGATGTATATGGTCAACTCCACTTGCCATCCAATTTACTGCGTCACACGGCCGAAACAGCACCTTTAGAGCGAATAGAAGACTTCGTCCATCCCGATTATGACCAGCCACAGCACCGCTATTTATTAGACTTACTCGGCGTCAGCAGCTCGCCGGCAAATGCTGATGGTCTGGTTGAGCGGATCCGCTCATTGGCCCAAGCCTCTGAACCACCACTGCATGCCCTTCTGAATCTTTACGAAGGACTCGATCGCATCCTGCCCCGACTGGGGACGATTGAA
>DASRZI010000096.1:0-12256 GCA_035686605.1 Candidatus Zixiibacteriota bacterium | reverse complement strand
CCAGGTGACCGACGAAGGTGTATTCTTCAAAGGTGCGAACGTCGAGGATATGGACCTCTTCGGGTTTCTCTTGCAAAATGGTGTAAGCCGCTTTGGGCATCACATAAAGCCCCAGCGACGTTTTGTTTGATTCTGGTATCTCGAAGGCAGGCGATGTGGCAGATTTTGCTTCATTACTCATTAACTCATCTCCTAATAATATTTATCAAGTGAAACTACCTTGCTTCTATAACGCTTGCTAACAGCTAACCGAGTCGCATGGACATCGCCGCGTGGCTGAGAAAAACGTATTGCCATAAAATCATCTCCTCTTTTATGCTTCTATTTCAGCCAGAAGTGTCTCACACTTTACAAATTCACCCTCCTGTACGAGAATGCGCACTAACGTTCCCGTACCGGGAGCTTCGATATCAGTCGTTGCTTTAATCGTTTCGATTTCGAGTATGGGTTCCCCTTCCCTAACATGATCTCCTTCTTTTTTGTACCAATGTGTTACCAGACCTTCTGTAACATAATGGCTAAGCTTTGGCATATTTATAGCTATCATGCAAAAACATCCTTTTGTTGAATTGATTGGGCGGCACTGCCGCCCAATCAGTTCAATAATGAGACAATTTTCTACCCGAGCCTCGCCGTCATGGCCTCTTCCAGCGTTGTCGCCTGGGGAAGCCTGGCCATACTGCGCTTCTTCCACTCTTCTTCGAGCAGCTCCGCGGCCGCCTTCTCAAGGAATTCCGGCGCGGCCCACTCAAACACGTCAAAGTCATTCTCGATATAGCCGTGGCTTAGCATGAAGTCCTTGTTGATCTGCAGGGCTTCCAGGTTGTAGGGCGATAGGCTGGGCACCATGTCGACGCGCCTGATGTTTTCATACGTATCTTCGACATCCAGGTAGTAGGTCTGCTTGTCCAGGATGGCCGCCGAGGCATGCTTGTGTTCGTTGGCCCAGCGCCCTACCTTGATCAGGCCCTTGAGGAGGGTGACGACCAGCTCGGGATGCTCTTCGCAGGCCACATCACTGACCGTGCAGGTGGCCGGGACATTAGCCCCTTGCAAGGTCCAGTCTGGGTAATTGGTCAGGTTCTCGATGGCCTTGATCTTGCCCGTTTGCTCCTGGATATGCTGGAAGGGTCCGGTCTGAGTATAAATCGCATCCACGGTGCTGTTTAGCAACGAAGTTTCTAGCGGACGGAATGCCAGGTCGTGCTTGTGGTCGCGCTTCAGCCATAGCTCCGAGGGGTTCTCCATCGGGGCGAGCATCGCGGGATTGTCGTACCAGTCATCCGGGTAGGGGAATTCCACGATTTCCACATCATCACGGGTCATGTTGTTCAGCATGAGCATCAACTCGATGCCCTGTTCCTCCTGGCAGCGCCACCAATCGTTTTTGATGACATTCAGGCTCTTCGAGAGGCCGATCTTCTTACCCTTCAGGTCTTGCATGCGGTAGATGGGGTCCCGGGCGCGCACCAGCATGCAGCCGCCTTCGTAGACATGGGTCGTGCCAATGAGACGGGTACGGCGAACGTCAGCCTGGACGTGGATGGCCGGGAAGCAGCCTCCATAGCGCATAAGGTTGTCGAGGTTGTGGATGTAGTGCGGGTACCAGTCGTTCTCGGTGGTGGAACGAAGAAATCTGTAGGTGATATTTATCTTCTTGAACTCTTCCTTCACCCAACCGATCTCCTGGTCGACGTTGCTGGGCGACACCAGGGGGCAGTTGGTGTAGTAAAACTCATTCCAGTCCACATCGACGGAACGCATTGTCTTACCTTTTATTGTCATGGTAGCCATAGTTAATATCTCCTTTTTGTGAATTCATTATGCTGCACATCACCGGGCCGGAGGTGATGCCATTATTATTGCGAACCAGGCCCGGCCGCCTGGATAATCCGGGATTTCTCTCGCTGTGTTTTCTAAAAGGCTTTCTCCTCTAATTTAGTAACTAACCTTTAGTGCTGACTTTCATCTTCAACCCTTTCTCTTCTTAACGGACTACAAACCGGGGACGCGGTCGCGATTGCCTGCGCCGCCACCAACATACATACCAATATCGGCTAGGACCGCTAAAACAATCCAGAACCATTCAAAGCCAGCGATACCACCCACGAAGAAGAGCATGTACACCATCGTCGTCCAGGGGGCGAAGATGATGCCCAGGATAGGCCAGACGACTGAGCTGAAGGCCAGATCCCAACGGGCTGGATTGGCGATCCACCAGATCACATTGGCAAAGCGCGGTCCCAAGAACAAGAATACGGTAAAGAAACAACACATGACTAATTCTATTCATATGCTATAGGGTGAAGACGCCACCCATCTTCACCTAGAATGTCAAGGTCCCGGCATTATGGCGGCTGGCCAAAAGATGGAAACGGGTTGTCTCCTTATATGCCGAGCAGCTTGGCCTTTTGGGCGGCGAACTCTTCCTCGGTGAGAATACCCTGATCCTTGAGCGCGCCCAGGCGTTCGAGCTGCGTGATTACATCCTCTTCAGGGGCTGCAGGTGGCGGTGCATACTCCTCGGGTGGTGGTGCGTTCTGCTCCTGCTGCGCGTACATTTCTTGCTGCTCTTCATAGTCCTGCTGCGCATATTTCTTGTTCTGGTGATGGTGTACAGCGCCTGCGGTGCCGGCCACGACGGCCGTTCCGACAGCCGCGGTTGCCACCCTTCTTCTTCTCATTTTTCTTCTTGCTCTTGGCATTTCAACCTCCTGATCTTTGGTTTTGGATAAAGTCTCACTCCCTGGCTATGCTTCAGCCTGGGCAAAAATCTCCAGCGTTTCATTGACGACCTCGAAGGGGATGCGGTCAAACATCACCATCCGGCCACTCGAACGGGTCACAGCTTCCCCGAACTTGATCGCCCACAGGTTTTCAAAAAGCAGCAGGGCGGCGGTGGTGTTGTCTTCCATGGCCTCTGCGATCAGCTCGATATCTTCGACCTGGATGATGCCGCTGATTTCAATTTCCAGCGGATCGAAGATAGCCAGAATATCGGGAGCCAGCTCCTCAATCTCCAGCACCTGGTAATGCCCCTCCTGATCCTTCCGGATAATAACCAGATCGATCACCCGCACGATCTGTTTTTGGATCAGCTCGAGCAGTGCAGGCAAGCTCTCTCCTGTAAGCTGGTCGGTCTTGAATTCAAGGGCGATAAAGTCGATTGGACCGTAAGACATAGGTATTCTCCTTTCGTTATCAATTATAAGTTTTCGACGTTGGTGGGAGGGCGGTCTTCAAGGGCTGCCCTTCCCACATCATTCGCTCAACGGCCTCAGTGAGACATCTGGTCGATGCACACCGCCACCGCCAGGATGACGATATCGTCCTGACCGGAATCGATGGACACGCCATAGCTGTCTCGAATCCGGAACCACTTCTTAGACACCTCGGCCACCTTATCGCGACCCTCGCCAATGGTGTACTCGTGATCCAGGATATTGCCTTTCACTTCCAAGTCCGGGCCGCCCTTGATCTTGACCACCCAGCGTTCTCGAACGGGGGTGATCATGGCTTTTTTAACTGTGCCTAGATTCTCGCCGTGAGGTCCCTCGATCTCCATGCTGTCCTTGATCCGAAGCTTGCGTTCCTGGATCTTGGCCAGTTCATTGCCGTGGGCATCTTCGAATACCAATGTTTCGCGCACGCGCAGCGCCTTGCCGTCGATCTTGAACACTTTCTGACCTTTGTCGTTCTCGATCCAAAAATCATCGCCGATGGAAACCATCTTTTCGCGCATCTGGTAGTGATTTCCACCGCCCCCGGATCCACCTGGGCCTCGGTCGTCTCGCCTATCTCTTCCTCTAGCTGGCATCGTTATTGCTCCTTTAATATTGATTCGATTAAACAATTAAGAAACGCTGCTCGTTTCCTCAGATCGCTCTGGCTGCTGCTCGAACTCAAGTACGGTTTTCAGCGGCCATTCAACTGTCATCAGAGCAGCCGCTCATGACAACCGCGATCGGTCTGTGTTCGAGTATATGTAGATAGTTGATCAGATCCACTGGAGGAATTCTCGGAACGACATTGTCTAAGCTTCCTCATCTGTAACGGCCGAGTGGGGATCTGTATCCGGATCAATGCGTTCGACTGACACGACCGTATGTCCCATGTTACATAGTGCGTTAAATACGCCCATCAACGCAGCCTGGTCGACGACTTCGCCAACCAACACCGTCTGTTCCAGCTCACCTCTGGGATCAACGGGACTCGAAGTCATTCCCCAATGACGGTCCACCCAGCCGCTATCCAAAACGCCCGTGACAAATATGCGATATTGAGCCGGTAAATCTAAAGGGACTTCTGAAGATATTTCGGTCATCGAACCCTCTTATTCAATAGGAGGTATTGAGTTCTTGCGAATTCAATGCACAAACCGGGACACTCATCCACGCTACATGATATAGAAGACAAGGACGAACGAATAGCTCCATAAAGGTGCTAAAAGGGTGATATAAGAGTGTATTGGGGGTGTTTTAACGGGAGAGTGTTAATCAGGTGGGATCAGGCCTAAGGCTCTCGCGGCCACAACAGCTTCGCGCCTATTGTGAACGTTTAGTTTCTTATAAAGATTGCTCGCATATCGCTTAACGGTTGCCGGGGAAATGACAAGCTCAGCGGCGATCTCCTTGTTGCTGTAGCGCTTTGCCAGCAGATCTATGATCTCTGCTTCACGGCCGGTGAGTGGTTCTATAAGTTGTTCATTTACCTTTAATTGAGAAGCAAGACTCGAGGAGTCAGCAAACGCTTTGAGGATGGACGCGATGTACCCTGTAAAGGGCTCTCGATTTTGCATACGCCGCAATAAATCGGCAATCTCGGGCCCCAGGTCAACATACAGCCGGATAAAACCACCAGCTTGGGCCAGCGCCAATGAATCTTCCAGGTCAACAAGCGCTGCATCCTGCTCATTGTTAGCATTATGAAGCAAGGCTTTGAGTGCCAACACTTCAATCATGATCCGAGTATGGTGCTTGGACTCCGCAAATTCCTGCAAGCGTTGAAGACAATCTGCAGCCATCCTGCGACCACCAGGTGTACCCGCCGCCAGCAGCACCTTTGGTATGGTCAGCGGTGGCGCATAAAAGTAAACCATCGGTGCAAGCTGCAAGCCCGCGTAGGCCTGCTCTGCCCATTGAAGATAGGCATGCCCACGGCCCTGCATGACAGCGAGTTCGGCTTGAAAAGATTGCACAAGGTGCGTGTAGGCTGGGCTTCGCATCTCCAATGCGAAATTCATGGCTGTTTGGAGCATCTTACGCGCCTCTCGGGTTTCGCCATTGGCCTGCTGGATCATGACCAATATGAATGCACTATCTACATTAGCCGAAGGGTGGAGATGTCGATGGCTGAAAGTCTGCTGGGCATGGCGTTGAGCACTTTCTAGGTCATTGCGATGGTAATGAACAGCAGCCAAAAAATGGTTGGCCCAACCTTGGGTTTCCCAATAGCCTCTATTAGGGGTGACCCCAAGCATATGCTCACCAACAACTTGTAAACCGGTCAGATTTCCGGCTACCCAAGACACGAATCCTTCAGCAGCTGCATTGCGTGCAAAAGGACCACCCCTCGCGGTCTGGTCCTCGAGCCGGCCTTGTCCAATCCATTCATAAGCGCCACTGAGATCACCCATCATTTGCAGTGCCACCGCCCCGAACATCCAGCAATAGCTGCGCACGGTATGCCAATGTTGGGGCAATACCTTCAATGCATTCTTGCAGCAAGTCAGCGAGACCTGTGGATCCGGGGCAGTGTAGAAAAAGGCGGCGCTTCGCAGCGCTTCGTTTTCGGCCGAAAGTAATCGCGCAGTCTGTGGCTCAAGGTGAATACGCTTGATTAGAGCGTCGATCATTTCCGTGAGTTGGTACATCTCTCCAATGTCAAGACGAACTGTTTGGGCAAATCGGGCCTGGATCAAAAGTAAATCTGGCGATCCCTCAATGATCACTTGAGAAAACATCTTCAGCCACCGGGACAGGCGCTGGTAGCTTTCTTGATTAATCAATTCGTGCCGGTTCGCCGCAACGAGTCCTAACGCTGTATCCACATCATTGGCGGCAAGCGAGTGTCGCAACGCCTCCTCAATGTACTCATGCTCAGCATACCAGGCACTCGCTCGCTGGTGCAATGTTGCTGCAAATTCTGCTGAATAGTCTTCTCTCAGTTGCATCACCAAAAAATCTTGAAATAAGTGATGATAGCGGAACCACATCTGTGACTGGTCAAGGGGTATCGTGAACACATTTGCGGCTACCAATTCCTGAAGCAGCGCCTGCACTTCTTCAAGAGGCCTGTTAGGCATAGCTACTGCCTGGCTCAAGGATGCGGATACTCGGTCGAGGATTGACGAATGAGAAAGGAAAAGCTGTGTATCAGCCGGTAATCTTGTAAAAACCTGAGAGAACAGGTAATCGCTGATATACATATTGCTGCCGCTGAGCTCATCGATTTGTCCCCGAAATGTCTCAAACCGAGAAAACGATAGAGCGGCAAGACGCAGACCGGCGACCCAACCTTCGGTTTTAGCATGTACAGAAATGATCGTATCCTCGTCCAGCGGCACGTCTATCACTCGCTGTAAAAAACTCCTCGACTCTTGATAGGAGAAGCGCAGATCAACGGACCGGATTTCAACAAGCTGATCGTGAACACGCCATTCGTTAAGTGGCAGAGGAGGATTGTAACGAGTGCCCAATATGAGATGGAGTCTTGGATGTGGGTGACGCATCAACTCGTTAATGAGCTCATGGATCTCATCATTGGCGATGACACCGTAATCGTCAAGCATGAGAAAGACGTCGTTTTTTAACCGACTGAGCTCATCAAATAACATTTCGACGAAGACCGGCGTCGGAGGCAATCTGGCGCCACTTAAAACGGTCATCAACTCGTCGTCAAACGAGGGAATCGCGCTATTCAACGCAGCCAGCAGATAACTCTCAAACGCGCCTAGATCGTTATCGTTCTCATCTAGGGACAGCCAGGCGCTGTAACAGTCGCATTGCTCGAGCCAGGCGCTCATCAGGACAGATTTTCCATAGCCGGCCGGCGCGCAGATGAGGGTCAGAGGGCGTCGTCCAACTTGCTTCAGCCGTTCGCGCAACTGAGGCCGAGGCACATAATCCTCCATGAGCGGAGGACGGAATAGTTTTGTCTGTCGAATCGATGGCAGGGCGCCTGTTACTGCCACATAAACCTCCAAATCGGTGAACCATATTATAATTCCCGGATCACTCGTGCGTCAATAATCGAGTGTGATAGTTGAATTCCCCTCACATCAATCGGTTGACCAGTGGCCACCTGCAGGGGGCAGCCTATTCGTTATTCGGCGTTCTCCGGCAGTCCCCACAGCTTGACAGTCCCATCCCAGGACACAGAGGCAATTAAAGTGCCCCCCGGATTAAAAACAGAACGAATAACCAAGTCCTTGTGCCCTGTCAATCGAGCCAAGTCTTCACCACTGCCCACGTCCCACAACCTGAGTGTCCGGTCATTGCTTGTAGATGCCAGCAAACGACCGTCAGGACTGTAAGTTACGCCGTTTACCGGGCCGCTGTGTCCTCGAAAGGTTCGCAGCAAATCGCCGGTGCTGGCGTCCCACAAGTAGATATTGGCATTGTCGCTGGCTCCCACAATCTGATGACCGCCAGGTGAAAACTCAACATCCTCTACGAAATAGGTTGCACCATCAAGGACGAGGGTTTCTTCACCGGTAGAGGCTTCCCATACACGAGCCTTGTTGTCTCCTCCCCCGGTTACCAGCAAAGTTCCATCTGGGCTGAAGCTAATGCTGTTCACCCGCGAACCATGACCAGCATATTCAAGCAAGGTCTCACCAGTGGGAACATCCCATAGTAGAGCTGAACCTAGAAAACTTCCGGAGGCCAGCATTTGTCCATCGGGGCTGAAAATCACTTCACTCATGTATCCAGGAGCTCCGTCGAGCCGATCTAAAAGCTCTGCGTTGGTGACGTCCCACAGCGTGATGGCTCTATCCTGCCCGGATGCTGCGAGGATTCCCCCATCTGGACTAAAGGCTATATTGGTCCATATGTAGCCTCCACCTCCAAAGGTCTGGACGATTTGTCCAGTCGCCACATCCCACAAAGGGATCGTGGTACTGCGACAAGCGGCGGCGAGATGCTCTCCATTGGGAAGAAAGGCAATTCCGCAGGTCTCGTGAAAGTCCAAAAAACCAGGTAAAACAAGTTCATGCAGCAGCATGACATCAGCGGCGTTTTCCGGTGTGATAGGCGTATGGCTAGCGAAATCGGGCTGCGTGGTTGGAATGGCAGAGGTAGTCGCTATCGGTGATGGGGTTGTGGAAGCATCTGTCGTTATGGATGATGTGCCGGAGGCCAGGGGCCGCCAGGCGGGAATGCCGTCAAGGCCATCGTTGTCCGTCAGACGTCGGAGATTGTTCCCATCAATATCAATGGAGTAGATTTCGCGATTGCCGTCGCGGTTGGATGTAAAGGCGATCTGACGGCCGTCAGGCGACCAATCGGATACCCAGATGGAAGAATCATCATCCGTCAGTGCAGACGGATTACGGCCATTCGCATCCATGATGTAAAGTTCATGTCCCCCATCGCGCTCGGAATAAAACGAGATCTGGGATCCATCTGACGACCACGTTGGATAGAGATCATCTGAAGCATTGTTGGTCAACCTTATCTGGTTACTTCCGTCGGAGTTCATGACATAGATTTCTGGATTGCCATCCCGATCGGAAACGAAAGTAAGTCTCGAACCATCTGGCGACCATTTTGGTAAATAGCCATCTCCGGCGCTATCCGTGACCTGTCTCCTTTCACTACCATCCGGATTCATGAGGTAAATGTCCGATCTACCAGCACGATACACCATGAATGCGATCTTTGAACCATCTGGCGACCAAGCGGGCTCGAGATCATTACCTACTTCTTGAGTAAGCTGTTGCAGGTCTGACCCGTCGGTATTGATTGCGAAAATCTCGAAATCTCCATCTCGATCAGAAGCAAAAGCAATTTGCATGCCATCAGGAGACCAAGTTGGCCAGTAATCATCCCTGGGGTGTTCTGTCAGTCGTTGGATTTCGCCGCCAACGGTATCCAGGAGATAGATGTCCATGTTCCCGTCCCGTTCGGAGGTGAAGGCCATCACGCTGCTTCTTTCATCACCCGGCGGCGTTTCGGTTTGTGCGAGCGTGGCGGTGACGGAAATAGCCTGTGTCGCTTGAGTAGAGTCGTGGATGGCTGAAGGCGACGTTGATGTCGCGGCGGGATCTGGACTGCCGCAAGCGGTGAGCAGAATTAAATTAATCGCCAGTAGGATGATCGTCTCTCTGTGCATAACGGCTATCATATTTCCCTCTTCTCAAATGAAACCACGAAGCGGTGTCTTTCGCAGCTAATTCGCACGCTGGGGACGATGGAAGAAGTGTTGGCTTCCACTCCAGCGTCGGCGCTTCCTATCTAGACTGCGTCACCTGGCAGGTAAACCATCATCATCTCATATCTGGAGCGCGCTTTGATTCTTCCCTGGTTCCATGACTGAACAGGAGCAGGTTTCCAGGGTCCTGAGAGTTGCTTGTGGATAAGGATACATTATCAAATCAGCCGGACAAACGACCGGCAAAAGCAGCATTGTTTTGGCCAGTCTCAAGGGGAGTTTCACTGCCCACCTCCGTCGGTGGTGAATCCTCTCTGGGTTTTCCAGCGATCGTGTCCCAAAAGGTTCTGACGACGTACAATCGGAGACTCAAGTACATTCCCTCACTCGAGAATCAGGGAGGTGGTAATTGGTAGATCAAATCGGTGATCGAGACATCAAGTTCCTGGATCGCAACCCGCCGCAATTTTCAGAGGATCAGGCCAGGCGGATTGCAGGAGATCTTTTTGACCTTTCCGGCGACTTCCGCCCGCTTAAAAGCGAGCGCGATCAAAACTTCCGCATCCGAACGGGAAATGGCGAAGGATACGTTCTGAAGTTATCCAATGCCGATGAAGAGCCCGGCGTTATCGATTTCCAAACCCAAGCACTGTGGCATATTGAGCAGCAGGATCCAGCTCTGCCGGTCCCCCGCGTTGTCCGGACCAAAGATGGCGCCGCCTTCACCACCGTTGGCGACGGCAGCGGCACTCAGCATATTGTCCGCGTCCTAACTTATCTGCCCGGCGTTATTCTGAACGATGTAACCCCCACACCTACTCTGTGGCGCGACGTGGGCAGAATGGCCGGACGAATGGACCTGGCCCTTCGTGGTTTCTTTCACTCCTACGCCCGCCAGGAACATCCATGGGACATCACTCGCTGCGCAAAACTGCGGCCGCATACGCACCATATCGCCGATGATACCGCCCGAAAGAACATCGAAGATGTGCTTGACTACACGACTGCAGACATATTGCCCCGGCTCAAAAGACTGCGCCACCAGGTCATTCATGGCGATCTTGATGCCAACAATACGTTAACCGACCTTGACCATCCTGACAGGGTCACGGGCGTTATTGATTTTGGTGATATGATCTTCGCTCCAACTGTGGTCGAAGTGATGGTTGCTGCCGACGTCGAAGGCGTTACCAGCGACAACCTCATCGAGTCTCTTTGCGCCGTGGTAGCCGGTTTTGACAGCGTCCTCCCGCTGGAAGAAGAGGAGATCGATCTTGTCTACGATCTCGTTCTAGCGCGGCAAGCGATTACTGCTGCGATCATCGCCTGGCGCAAGGTGATGAAGCCCGATCAACCCGACTACATTCACGAATCGGAGGTGCCTTGCTGGGATGCCATAAACGATCTACTAACCAGGGGAAGGGCCCAAGTACGAGCCAGCCTACGTAGGAGCTGTCTTTTTCCACCGTACTGCCCTATTGACAGCGCCGGCGATGCGCCAGACGATGCCGATAGGATGCTGGAACGCCGCCGCCAGGTGCTGGGCGCCAGATTAGACCACTTTTACAGCCAACCGCTGCATGTCGAACGCGGACGCGGTTCATGGCTCTACAGCGCCCAAGGCAAACCATTTCTCGACGCCTACAATAATGTCCCCGTTGTTGGCCACTGCCATCCTCACGTCGTAAAGGCAATAGCCCGCCAAACGGCCGCCCTTAACACCAACACACGCTACTTATATTGCAGCATTCTGAATTATGCCGAGCGCCTGGTGAGCCTGCTGCCTCGAGAACTCTCGGTCTGCGTCTTTGTTAATTCGGGAAGCGAGGCGAATGACATTGCCTGGCGTATGGCCCAATTTATCTCCGGACAGCGCGGTGCGCTGGTGATGGAGCATGCGTACCATGGAATTACCGATGCCATCGCTGATTTAACGCCCATTAATCTGAATCGGGGTCTTGCACCCCATGTCCAGACCCTCATGTCGCCCGATCCATATCGAGGCAAGTATCGTTATGACGAACCCGACCTGGCAGATCTTTATGCGCTAGACGCAGACCGGGCTATCGCTGACCTGGCCCGGGTTGGGTTCCAACCCGCAGCCTTCATGATCGACACGGCCTTTGTAAGCAATGGCATTCCAGACGTACCGGACGGCTATTTGGCAGCCGTCGCTGCAAAAGTCCGCGATGCAGGCGGGCTGTTAATCGCCGATGAAGTCCAGGCCGGCTTCGGCCGAATTGGAACGCACATGTGGGGTTTCATGGTTCATGGCGTCATACCCGATATCGTCACCATGGGTAAGCCGGTAGGCAACGGCTATCCCCTAGGTGTTATCGTGACTAGGCCAGAGATTTTGGACGCTTTCGCCGAAGAAACGGGTTTATTCAGCACCTTTGGTGGAAATCCAGTGGCTTGTGCGGCGGGTACAGCCGTTCTGGACGTTATCGAAGGCGAAGGGCTGCTGAGCAGCTCCCGCCTGACTGGTGATTACCTGCGCACCGGCATTCGTGAGTTGATGCCGCGCCACTCCTGGATCGGCGATGTACGGGGGCGAGGTCTATTGGTCGGAGTGGAGTTGGTGCGTGATCGAACCAATCGGGAGCCGGCCGATGTGGAAACGAAACGCATACTTGACCTGATGCGCCACAAAGGCGTTCTGATCGGCAGCGAAGGCGCGTACGATAATGTGCTTAAGATCCGCCCGCCATTGGTCTTCCGCCGCAAACATGCCGATATCTTGATCGAAGCGCTGGAAGGATCGCTCGCCGTGCTCTGAGACATGTTCACCGCGTCCCCCACCCCATCTGGACCGTGCCAGAAATCACTGGCGAGGTCAACTATACTTAGGCCACATGAACGCCAAATAGATCCTGACTAC
>DASRZI010000095.1:0-4135 GCA_035686605.1 Candidatus Zixiibacteriota bacterium | reverse complement strand
TCTGAACCGAGCGCTCATCCAGTAAGACCTGCTTCTCTTCGGCGAGCTTGTTCCAGCGGTCCTCGGTGGTCGGCTGGCCGATCAAGATGATACCAATTGCTCCGAAGGCCAGGCTGGCAGCAGCAGCATATCGCCACTTGGGAGCTTTGACCACATCATCATCTCCAAAGATCCGCTCCAACCTCTCAGCGGCCCAGAACATAAACAATGCCATGAGCACAAGCAGAAGGACGACCACGCCGGCGGGCAATCCAAGCCACATGGGGATGGTGAAACGTCCCATATAGGAAGAATTCCAGAACACGTTGAAATTGCTCACCGTTTCTCCGAAGAGAAATATGCCGAATCCGACACCCAAGACAAAGGCGATTGCATCCAACTTAAGGGTGGCAGCCCCAACTAGTGAGGTTCCTGGACAGAAACCACCGACGATAAATCCGGCCCCCATTATCAATCCACCGACAATTCCAGGCCAAAGATAAGTGGGGTTTACCCAGAGCAAGTTGAAATCCAGAAGGCCTATCGCCGTCGATGCGAAGATCAAGACCATGGCCACGACGATGGACGAGAACATGACTTTCAAAACAGTCATATCCTTGAAGTAGAATTGGGCAGCGAGCTTTTTTGAGTTGCCGAAGCCTGCCAGTTCGAGCACGAAGCCAAAAGAGAATCCGATCACCAAAAATACGATGTATGATCCCCAATGACCTAGAATTTCCGTAAGTGGAAGCGGGAACGGTGCCATGTTATTTCTCCTTAGTTCCAGAACTTCCTGAGCAGATAGGCAAGTGCATATGCGCCGCCAAAGACGGCGAACATGAATGCCCAGCTGCCGACAGACAATACAGCGCCTCCAGACAAGGCCTGTCCAGATGTACATCCCCGCGCATATCTGGCGCCAAATCCCATCAATGCCCCTCCGATAAAGGCCATCAGCCAGCGGAGTGATTTTGAAACGCGAGGTCCGCGATTGGTCTCCACGCTGACTCGATTGTTGAGCCAGCCTGAGACGAATCCGCCGATAACAGTACCGACCGTTAGAAACACAATCCAACTATCAAGTGGATTCTTGTCACCTCCAGCGATCGCTAAAAGATATGGCGTCCGGTCAATGTGGCCTGGGACCACAAGGTCCTCAAAAAACACCAAGATCCGGTTAATACCCCCTGATGCCCCAAGGCCGTTTCCCGTCAAGAAGAAGGCCATGAATAGGACCAGGCCCAGCAAAATGCCGGCCAGGTATGGATTAATATACGCTTTGGGGACCTTCTTGGTCTTTCCTTCCGCGTCGATCAATTCCGGCGCCGGCTGCTCTGTGTCTGCATAAGTCGTCATGATCTGCTATTCCCTATCTGTAACTCATTGTCTTGATCACTTGATGACAATTGATCTGATGTTCGCGTTTCCAATCAGCATTCATCATATCCATGTGGTCAATCCCCCGCCGCCGATGTCGACTCCGATTGATGAATTTCAACCTCATCCCATCCCATTACCATGCCCTTTATCCCTGCCATTGGGGCGTGACCCGTCGTCGTCAAGTAAACATGAAGTACGATAAACGAGGCGAACAGCCAGGAGATCAGGGTGTGAAATGGTGATAGGAAGGGCAGGCCACCCATGCTGGCGGCAATTTCGGGCCAACGCTGAAGACCCCACATAAATAGACCGGTCAGTATTTGCAACGGGAGCAAGATGTTCAAGATGGCGAAGTAAGTCATCTGCTGGAGTGGGTTCAGTTTCCTCTCAGGTGTCTTATTAAAAGGATGACTATCACCCTGGAATATGCCCTGGATATAGAACTTAGCCTGCGAAAATGCTTGATCAAAGAAGCCACGCGGGCGAGGCAGAAACTGCTGGATCTCACCACTGGCGATATGGTAGAAAGCCGCCAGGGCTGCGTTAATGACCAATATAAGGGCCATTATATTGTGGACCTGCACGACGTAGCTGAAGCTGAATATCCCGAATTTATCCGGCTTATGAATGATCAAACCAGTGAAGAGCAGAATGAGGATCACCACTGTCTGGAGCCAATGCCAGAGTCGTTCATAGACGGTGTACATGTAGACCTCTTCCAACTCTGGCTCACCTTGCGGCCGGCGTCGCATGGCGAAGAAGCGCATTCCTCCATGAATAGTCACTCCGATAACGGTGCCGATGAATACGATGCTTCCGAACCAGTCAACCAGATTGACGCTATCATGACCGAGGATATAGAGATTCTCTTCCTTGGTTTCCAATTGATAATAGATTGACCCGTCCTCGGCGGTGTATATTTCTCCAGCAGTGGAGACTTGGTTGTCACCCACGAAAGTGGGCAATACATCTCCGGGTACGCGGTCGGAAAGCATGAACGGACGGGTTATGAGGGATTCGTCACCGTGGCAGCTTCTGCAATCTCGCGTAGCCCAGTCACCATGCGTTACGGTGTGATTGATGCTGTATGGCTGGATCTCCCCTTTGATTTGAGGATTCTTCAGGCCGAGCGATTCCAATCTGGCGGCAATCAGTGACTCTTTTTGGTCTGTGTCGATGATCAGCTCACTATGATCAAGCAAGCCATCGCCATTCTCGTCGAATACGGACAGGACTTCATCGTGGTACCCGTTTTCTCCAAACCAGGCGGCTGTGAGTTCCCGAATCGGAACTGGTCTCTCCGGATCGCCGTAGACCCAAAACCATGATGTGACCAAATTGTGAGGCGCCAGGGCAGCGGAGCCGTCCGAATTCTCCCGAGGCAGCAAGACGGGCGTGTAGCTGTTAATTAGAACGTTGCTGGAAATATCTCCTGCTTCTTCGATTCCGCGGCAAGCCGAAAGTGGCATTCCCGAATTGTTCAGGACGGTCCAATCCATATACTGGCGCGAAGGTGCATACATCTCCGGCACATGACATGACTCGCAGCTGACCGCTTCCGAGTGCCTTTCAGCATATGGAAGCCAATTGTGAGTGTTCTCCATCGTATGGCACGATTCACAACGGCGCGCAGTGTTGTCGAGCTCAGGGGCGACATTTCCTTGTGCACTCTGCCCTTTGGCAAATTGGTGTAGAGGTCTGTACAAATACTCACCCAGGTCAATCCGCCTCGGATCGAATATAAGGTGCTCGGGCTGGCTCTCATCGGATTCTTGATAATAGATGGGATTGTTCAATGAATAATGACAATCAGTACAGGAGATAACTCGCTCTGAATGAACGTCCCAAGATCGCGTTAGATCCTCCTTGGAATTGATATTCATTCCCGAGTCAGCGATACGGAAAGGCGAGATGATTTGACCTGTTGTGATCGTGCTCCATTGCTGGGGGCTGCAACCGTCCAGGGTTAGTGGTGTTTGCGAATCGATATGAACAAGACCATGACATTGGGCACAGTTATCATCGGTTGGATCCTGGATATTGATATTTGCTTCGGTTAGATTGCCATCCTGGTCAAACGCTTGCTCATTCCAGATCAAGGCGTCGTCGATTTCCTCGACAATACCTGTTCCAACCAAAGTTGCTGTATTGGCCCATTGAAAGTTCCCATCATGCAATGCATCTGTCCTGGCCTCGTTGTTGGGCGAAGGTGTGTGACATAGGAAGCAGTTCATCTCAACCGTTCCAGATTCCTCCCAATCCCAGGAGACGAGATTACCATCCAACGGATCGACAATACTTGTCTCAACGTTAGAAGCCTCAACAGGTATCCCAACCAGTCTTTCGCCACTTCGGCCATATTCGGCTGGCCCACCACCCACGTGTCGAATACCCAGTGTTTGGAGCCATTCCGCGGTCGTGAGGTCTATGGTCTCATCACCCTGCGGCGACAAGTACCTGTAGGTTATGGGATTCCAGCGACCAAAATAACCCGGACTGGTATCCCAGCTTCGTCCACTTTCAGTTGAACCCGGATTCGTGAAGTCCCCCAGACCGACATCGGCATGAAAGCTATGATTTTCTATAAAATCTGTATCATGGCATGAACCGCAGGTCTCCATGGTTGAGACCGGTTTTCCAGATTCGAGGACATTTATGCCTTCGTTGTCAAGAAATGGATAGGTCGGGTGGAGGGTGGATCCCTGTGCGAAGGATGGTCTGAATAGAGCTAGCAGCAATACCACCAGGAATAGAATCAAACCCGGAATACGAAGTA
>DASRZI010000094.1:0-3285 GCA_035686605.1 Candidatus Zixiibacteriota bacterium | reverse complement strand
ACTTCGGCCTGTAATGCCAGCGCTAGCATTCGTTGCGCTCATCGTTGGGCAAGCTCGTCCAAACTCAGGTAGATTTCATCTCGAACGGTTTCAGAGAATGTGGTATTGTTGCAGAAGGTGTGTCCTCCTTGCGGCTTCTGACCGCTTTATGGGTTTCACCACCTACGAGGATACGCCATCTCTTTTTCCTAGCCAATCCACAACTTTCGGTTATATCTCTTTCTTTTTCTCGATATCCTCAAGGTCATAGAACCTAGCTGTTCTGGCCTCTTTTCCATCTCCTTCCAGAAGTCCACTTGTATCCTCTATCATCGAGCCCTTATGAAACATCAGACTGACCAAATTCTATGTGTTCATAAAAAATGCGATGTTCCCCTTGTATATAAAGGTTGGACTGCTCCATTTCACAGCTTCTTCGACTCTCTCATCCGTTGACAGGATGATCTCCCTTACTCTCCGGATCTCAACATCCAATGGGTGAGCCTTCTCGCTCAGCAGCTTCTCTACATCAGGATTTGGGTTCATTTGACTGTCCTCTTTGAAATAGCTTCCAGGATCTCGATCGAGAACCGTGCAATCGATCTACTCTTTCGCGCTATTATCCTTGTCAGTACGGCTTACCCGGAGATAAAAGGGCTCCGCGCATCGGAATCGCCCGGTCAAGATATCCGAATGATCATCCATCTCGGAATCGCCAACTAGTATAAATGGGGCTATGAGGGTGTTAGCCAAAGTCCCGGGTCTCTCATCAGCGTCTCGGGCTGTTCACAGGAACAAAGCTAGGCCTGCCAACACCGCCCAAAAGTCGTCAACAGAGCGATCCTATGCAATATCTATTTGGAACCAACGCAAGAGCCTGATTTAGGTTTATCTAACAGCGCTTATCGCTCCAAGAACGGTAAGAAGACGAGTTCGTCAAGGACACCTACTGGGATGCTTGTATCAACACTGGCGCTGTCGTTGACCAGCGGGTCGGCTTGGCTGATGGCGACCAGGGTCACTTTGTCGGATGAGCCACGAACGGCGGATTCGGGAACGCTGACCGTTACCTGTACGATGGCACTACTTCCGCCGGGTACCTGGATGGATGCCGGAATCCCGCCTGGGTCAGCCCAGCCCAACTCCGACGAAAGCAACAGGTCGTATGTCTCGGCCGTAGACCCAGTATTGTAGATCGTAAACTCATACTGAATTGTGTCACCTGGTTCGGCCGTCTGGTCAGCCGGAGCCACGACCTGCAAGGTGTGCACCCGGATCAACTCGGTTGCCACACGAGCATAGGGATCGCCACTATCATCCAGACCTTCTACACGCAGGAAATAGTTGCCCTGGGCAGTAGGCGTATAGTTGCCGGCGAAGAAGCCGTCACCGGCCCCGTAATCCCCATGGGCTCCGTCGTCATACAGAGGCAGGATGTCCACGAGAGTGCCTTCTAGAGTCACCAGTTGGAACTCGGCCGTATCTATTGGGCCGCTGAGGCTGGCCTGCAACTGCTCTTCTGCCCCTTGCGCCCAAGAAGTACTGCCTAGATACTCAAGATTGATGCCCGAATCACCGGACGAGGAGAAGGAAAAGCTTCCTTCGCCGCTGATCTGGATCTCCCAGACGCCGGCTGCCGGATCAGCGATTTCATAGTATTGGGCGCCTCGGAAGTTGGTGTAGGTCACGCCCGGATCGTCTATCTGGACCACGATTCCGTCAGGATCCCTCACCTCCAACTCAGCTCCTCCCTTGAACATGTTAAGCAGAAAATTGACGGTGGTAGTGGTTTCGTCAATTGGCACTTGGTAGATACGGGGTGGATTCGGAGGATTCCCGCCCATCATCTTCACATAGTCAACCCGCAGGTTGCCATTATTCTCTCCGGTATTTTGGACGCCTATCCGAAGCGAAACCGTCTGCCCGGCGTATGCGCTCATGTCAACGGCAGCTTCCACCCAATTGGGCCTGGTGTTATTGGCTTGGGTCAGATCCAGCTGCCAAACCTGGCTGCCATTGACTGTGACATAGCCATAATCGTCGGGGACGGGATCATCGGACGCCTGGCGATATGTCATGTAATGGAAGCTCAGTGTCGTGCTGGTAACAGGTATAGTGATAGTCTGTGAGACCGAGTTCGTGGTGATGACTTCGTTACATTTCCCGCCTCCCCAGAAGTCGAAGACGCCGTGATAGGAGGGCGCTCCCCAGGTATCCATCCAGTCGCCGATCTGCGTGCAATCTGGGTTATTCGTTAATTCAGTCCAAGGTGAGTCAGGCGGAGGCCCTTCCTCGAAGCTAAAATCGGCGACTGCGTTAGGTATGCCGACTTGATCACGGTTGAGGGCCAAATCGGCCCCAGCGGTCATCTCGCTGAGAAGCACATCTGTGGCGCTCGTGGTCTCAGAACTGGCGATGCGGAAGTAATGCCCGCCGGTTTCTGATGCAATCTGGAAAAAAGACTGCCGGCCGAGGTCGCCATCGGCCGCTGGAATCCGTATACCAGGTTCGTCGCCCAGGCTATATAGGTTTGACTCAGAGGCTGCCTCAAGTGGATCGAAGCAGAGCAGCCAGGACAATAGGATGGGGTGAACCTTCACGTTCGCATCAACCATGTGTGATATGGTCTGTACCAGGTCGCTGATATCTCCGTGAAAACCGGCGTCGGTGATCAACCAGGCCTCGCCATATTCCGCCTCGTCGGCGACGCGTTCTAGCGCCCCCAACATCTCCTCTGGGCAATCAGCTCCACCCGAGGCGTTTATTCCGTTGAGCCAACCGCGGATCTCATCCGGGTCATTGGTGTTGCCCTGGTAATTCACCGAATCCTTGTAGGTGACCAAATGGTAATTGGGATAGATGTGGTCATTTTCCAGATCATCGACTTTATCTAACATGGCCGTCCTGGCATCGGCGATCTCATCAGCCATGCTCGCCGTATCGTCAATGACGAAGACTATTGGACGGGCCACACTTAACGCATATTCCATTTCATCGCAAGAAATCGGATTACTAGCGATGTTGCCTCTCTGTTCGTTGGTAATCACCGCCACTACTTCTGTTGCATCCTCTGGAGGTTCGTAAGCCTCTTCGACAATAACTTGCTCGTCAAATGGATCGACTGTAAATGGGGTGAAATGGGTGATTTCTAGGCCAGAAGGCGTTTTGGCCACAACACTAATGCGTAGTTTACCCGAATAAGAAAGATCGATGTTCTCCACGGCAATGGAGTAAATCCCTTTTGTCGGAAGGCCAATCCAAACGATGGAATAATGATCCTTCTGGTTTCCTGTTGCTTGCTTGAAG
>DASRZI010000093.1:0-8580 GCA_035686605.1 Candidatus Zixiibacteriota bacterium | reverse complement strand
TTCCGAACGGTGTTGGTTGCTGTTGTTTTCTTGGTTTTCTTGACCATCGTTTTGTCCTCCAAAACTATTGTAACCGATGGTGAAAACCTCTCTTATTTCTAACTACCGATCTGTCCCACAGTTTATGACGTCACACATCACAGGTAACGGTGGGGTCTGAAGCCCCTGGGACAATGTAACCTCGCTCGATCAAGGGAGGTTACACGCTTGCGAAGTCGGTTTACGACTGACCGCATCGAGACGGTTCGGGTGCTAGGGTTGCGTGGTATGGTCAACCTAGGTGAATCGTTGTAGCCGTCGTAAAATGCACAAGCCAAAGATGGTCATTATGAATATTTATGGGCTAATATACGCTAAGCGCCTGCTACCTCTGGGGAAACGTATTCTCTCGGCACAGCAGTATTGCGTTTTTCATTTAGCTGAGAAGCTGTGACCCCCGAGTAATTACCCCCTTAGAGTATATCGACACGCGAAAGTTCATACTACCCAAATAGACGAAATGTGTCATCCCCCTGCGGTCGGTGTTGCCGGTGCTCATCCACAAAAACAGTCCCTTTGTTTTTGGTTCCAAAGGCAGAAGGATTTGGAATTTCATTGCTAGTGCCGGTAATACTTATAGCGAGTCATTGCGAACGCTAATAACCTACGACTGCAGTCCATCTAATAATAGTAATTCGAATGCGAACAAAACAGCCCAACGAGCGAAGGTACCGTATCTGGTGGATGTTGAAATCTCAACTGGAGGAATCAGAAAAAATACTATATAGACCAAAGCGATATTAGTTCCAATGAGAATTAGTATTCTAATAGGACTCAAAGAATATTTGTCCTGAAGGTTGCTTGGATGGCCCCTAATGAAATGATAGGTTCGTAATATAAAATAGCCTGCGATGGATATTATTCCACCACCCACTATTGCAAACAAGATATTATTCATTTTGTAAAATTTGAGTATTACCCATAGCCTACAGTTGGAAATCTAACCAAGCATAGAGTTTGCTGTCCTAGTTCATGATTTTAAGGGAGAAAAGCGCAGCTGCGTTTTGACCACATATTTTCCGCTTTTCTTCCTCGGTGAGAGTGGGGTTTTTCAGTATAGTGTCCACGGGTTGGACGGGACCCATGTCGAAGGGGTAGTCGCTGCCGATTATGACCTGGTCGGTGCCGACTAAGTCGACCAGGTAGCGCAAGGCTAGGGGATGGAAGGTGATAGCGTCGAAGTGGAGGGCGGGCAGATAGTAACTGGGCGGGTGGGGAATGGCCTGCCGGCATTCTTGCTCGCGCACCAGATAGCCGTGATCGTGCCGGCCGACTATGTAGGGAAAAACGCCGCCGGCGTGAGCGAAGCAGATTTTTAGTTCCGGAAGACGTTCAACGATGCCGCCAAAGATGATGGAAGCAATGGCCAGACCGGTTTCGGCTACCATGCCAACAAGGTTGTGAAGGTAATAATCTTGCATCCGCTCGGCCCCGGCGGGGATGTAAGGATGGATAAATAGAGGCACTCCTAGCTCGGCGACGGCGGCAAAGAAGGGGAACAGCTCGGGATGATTTAGATTGCGACCGTTCACGTTTGAGCCGATTTGAAAGCCGTGTAGACCCAGCTCCTTGATGGCCCGTCTGGCTTCCTGGATGGAGGTGTCAACATCCTGTAAGGGAACGGTGGCCAGGCCTAAAAAACGATCGGGATAGGCTGTTACCCGTTGGGCGATGCTGTCGTTCATGCGCGAGGCCAGATCACAGGCTGAGGGTGCGTCGGCCCAGTAGGAAAGGGTGGGTGGCGCGGCCGAGACGGCCGACATGCGTACTTTGCGGTCGTCCATGTCGTGGATCAAACGGTCCGCATCATAAAAATCGGGAGTCAGGGGGTGTCGAAAATCACCGGTACAGATTAGATATTCCTGGCCACTGGAGCCGAGTTCTATAGAAGCCTGGAAGGGATTGTCTCTTTTTCGGGCTTCGTCTAGAAAAGCCTGGGGAAAGAAGTGGCAATGAATGTCGAGGGTAAACATGAGAACCTCTTTTTAGCCAAACAATCAAGCCATGACGGCTAATTGCTGCTGAATGAACCTGAGACTATCATTGGCCAGGATGGTAGGGCTGGCGGCCGGGGGTCGCCACATACAGGTTGCGCGGGCAAGCTCGGGCATGGCTGCGCCGAAGGATTCGACGACCAGCCAGCCTCCATAGTGGATTTCCTTCAGGGCAGCGAATACTTCTTTCCAGAGAACCTGGCCGCTTCCCACTGTGCCACGATCATTTTCGCTACAGTGAAAGTGTTTGAGGTGGGGCACGGCTAAACGAATGGCCGCCAGGGTTGATTTCTCTTCGATGTGCATGTGGAAAGTATCTAAGAGCAGACCGAATGAGGGATTATCGACGGCTTCAGCCAGACGTATACCAGCTGCTATGGTGTTGATGAAGAAGGTTTCAAAACGGTTTAAGGGCTCCAAAGCTAAAACGACGCCGTAGTCAGCGGCCATCAGGCTTATTTCTTTGAATGATTGAACGGCCGTGTCCCACTCATTTGATGTGTAACCCCGGCCGGGTAGTTCTCCCACGGGCACGGCCAACGGTCCACATAGAATCGGAGCGTCCAGTTCGGCGGTCGCTTTGATCACCGTCTGGAACCAGCATATGCTGTCCTGGCTCACATCTTCATTTATGAGGGAGAGCCCTTCGGGAAGGGCGCTGGAGGTTGTACAGGCCAGGCCGGCATCTTCTACCGCAGCGCGCAGTGATTGGGTGTCCAGTTCCTGGGGCGCAAAAATGGGTATCTCAATGCCATCGTAGCCGGCGGCCTTGATTAGGGGCAACAGTTCAGTGGTTTTTGGGCCAACGTCGGCATGCCAAACGAGGTGATGGATCCCTTTTTTGTTCATTTGTTTCATCTCCAATGCTTGAGCCGTTGTAATATCGCTTGTTGTTCTTCTTTATCTTCTGAGCCCACCCAAAGGAATAGTCCATCAGGCTTCATCTCAGCCATAAAGGACTCTAGTTCGGCGGCGCTTAGATCAACGATGACCGGCCGGTGGGCCTGGATCTTCTTGATGAGCGGTATCCATTGCATGATGGGCCGGTTTGCACCGGCGCCCTGGGCCCACTGAATGGCATTGACCTCTGGTAACTCGAAGATGGCATCAAGATGCCGGGCCACACCCGCACCATCGACGTGGAATATATTCTTCTTCGCTACCCGAACCTCTATTTGAAGAGCGGGTAAAATGAACTTTTCAAAGAAGTTGGGCGAGATAAGGGTAGCAAAATCACAACCGGGAATGTGCATGGTTTCAAAAGAGGGGACAGCCATCCAGCTCAAAGAGGGGTTGTTTTTGGCCGAAAGCATCGCGTTATAATGGTCGAAGATGTGCTGAAAATCGGCCAGAGCGATATCGATCAGTTCTTTGACTTTGTCCGGTTCATAGACCATATCTATGCAGAGTTGTTCGAAGCCCCGCCAGGCGGCCGCGCAATCAATGCCGGGATGAAGACTGGTATAACCCACGAGGCTCTTACCCTGGCAGCGTTCGAGGGCAAAGTTGGTAAGCTCCTCTACTTTGATGAAGGTTTCGTTGGCAGCCAGATCTAAGTTGAGGCGGGAAAGATCGTCCCAATCATGCACAAAGGGGGCAGACCAGGAAGTGAAGTTGTCGTATGTCAGTTCGGCGCCATAGAAGGCCGCGTAGCTGTCAACGCCCAGGAACGGATAAAAGAAGGGGAAGGTCTCACCGAGGAAGATGTGACCTTCAATCGACTGGAGGTAAGATTCAACCCTAAACTCTACATCGTACCAAACAACCTTTGGATTATCAGCAGGGTGGGGTTTGTTGGAGAGGGTGGGTGTATAAAGGGTTGACATGAATCTCACCGGCGGCCGGTCGAGAACCTGCCCTTCGTACCAGGCATAAACACGCTGCATGGCCTCTTCAAAGTGAGGCATACTTTCTAGTTCTACATTCCACCAATTGACTCTTTTTGGCGGGGTCATGATCTGGGTCATAGTGGTGGTTCGCAGGTTTCGATCTCTCGCACCCTGGGGATTAATTCACGCCCCCATAGTTCAATTTGTTGGGGATCATCGGTCCAGGGGTGGAAGATAATGTGGGTGATGCCGGCTTCGGCACGCTGGCGTAAGTTGGCTGCGATCTCATCGATGGTGCCGAACATGTAGGTCTCTTCTAGCAGATCTCGCGAGCGGCCGGTACCGAGGACGTCTTTGGCGACTTCGTGTTGGATCTCGACGGCGCGATCGTGGTCGTTTTCCTCGGTCAGGTGGATCAATTGACCATGCACGATTTCCGTTTCCGATTGATCACGGCCAATCTCTTCAAAATAGGGTTTCAGTTGTTGCCAGTCGTCAACAATCTGGTGAGCCAGGGCGGTTGGGCGTGTGAACCAGGCATCGGCATATTTTGCGATCCTCCGGGCTACGTTGGGGTGCATGATAGGTTTTTCCACCGAGTCTTTGTGAGCGGCTTGGCTGCCACCGCCTATCCATATGGGCAGGTTGACCGGTGATGGCTCGATTTGAACTTCGTTAATTTGATAAAATTTGCCGTTATAGGTGAGCGTTTCACCCGCTGCCAGACGGACGACGATTTCCAGCACCTCGTCCGTACGACGCCCCCGTTCTGATTTTTTTGTGCCGACCGCCTCAAATTCTTCTCCGTACCAGCCGGTGCCAGCACCCAGTACGAAGCGACCGTTGCTTAACTTCTGAAGCGATACACATTCCTTGGCCAGTAGAACCGGATTGCGTAAGGGGAGCAACAAGACGCCCGGGCCCAGTAGGGCTTGTGAGGTGACCGCAGCAGCATAGGCCAGGCTGGTCATCGGTTCAAGCCAGGTGCGGGCATACATATTTCGCGCCCGAAGCATATGATCGGTGACAAAAATGGAGTCGAGCCCCAACTCTTCAGAGCGCACAATCCAATGTTTCAGCCGTTCGGCGTGATCGATGCCATCATCGTCTTCATAGCCAAAGTTGGGTAACCAGGTGCCAACTTTCATTTTCTGAGTCATTTTGACCTACCTTTTATCTTATAGATGCAATGGTTAAAGTTCCAAATGGTGGCGGCCGGTTTATTTTTCCTTATCTTTCAGGGGCAATCCCGCAGCTCGCAGAATTTCCTCCACTAACTCCTGGGTGCGCAGCGCGTCACGCCCGTTGGTGAGGGGTTGTCTTCGTTGGCGGACACAGTCGATGAAGTGGCTAACCTCGGGTCCAAAGCCAAGAGTCTGGGTCGAATCTACCCAGCCTAATGCGCGGGGTCTCATCTCTATTGTGCTGGTAACGCCTTCTTTTACTACGGAAATACTGTCTGGGGTGATGACTCGGACGGTGGTCAGGTCGCCATACGCCTCCAGTCGCTCGTCCCACTCCCCGGCCGAGCGGGCTGCTACCAGTGAGCCGACAGAGCCGGTGTTAAAGCGGATCAGAGCCATCAGGCCATCTTCTTGATAGGGATCCGGGGCAATGGCATGAGCAGCAACTTCCTCGGCTTCTCCACAGAACCAGCGCAACAGATCGATCATGTGAATGGCGTTTTCGAGGGTGGCGCGATATTCAGAGCCTTCACGATTCTTCTCGGCGACGACAAATTGAGGGTGCCTAGCGCCAAACTGTTCCCTGGCTGTTACATACACTTCAGAATAACGCCGGTTGAAAGCGACCATTAATAATTGTCCAGTTTCGTCAGCCAGACCCGCCAGAAAACGAGCCTCCTCAACATTGCTTGCCAGCGGTTTTTCGCAGAAGACGTCTAATCCCGATTTCAGGCCTAACTCGACAAAGGGGGTGTGTAAGCCTTTTGGGGTCAGCACAAAGAGGGCGTCCAGGTTGGCTTCGGCGATCATTTCCTCTGTAGAGGTATAGGCGCGCTCAATGGGCCAACGAGCCAGATTGCGCTCTGAACTTTCTGGCGTGCGGGTTACTACGCCGGCGATTTTCACCCCTGACTCGGCGACCAGACCCGGAAACTCCGCGATCTGGGCGATATTGCCTGCACCCACTAAACCCACTCGGACAAATTTGTCAGTCATCGTTAATCCTCTTCATGTTAATTTGTTGTTCTCCAAGCTCCGGATCAGCATATTGGCGAAAGGCCGTGATCTGACCGGAGCGAATTTACGGTCCGGTCGAGCCCTTCTTCAAGCGAAATGCGGTAGGAGAAGCCAGTTTCTTTGGTAATTGCGTCTGATGTAAAATTCCAGCCGACGGCTGGTAGCTCAGCGGAATAGGGTTCGGAGCGTATGTCCGGAAAACGCCGGGACAGGTGGTTAATCGCGTCTTGAATGGGCCGGTAATCGCCACTGACATTGAAAGCCGCAGTTGAAGAAGAAGGTAGATTAAGGCAGCGAACGATAGCCTCGACGGCATCATCGACGTAGGTCCAATCGTTGGCCTTTTGGTAGTCCGGATATTTAACCAGCGGTTGTTCCAAAGCAAAGCCCTCTATTACAGCCTGCATATCGTTCCATCCACGCACTCGTCCCGGCCCATAGATCCAGCCAAAACGCAGCCCCACTATGTCGAGGTCCGATTGAGTGGCGCGCATCGTCACGGCCAGTTGCTCGGCGAATAGCTTGGTTGCCCCGTACACAGATGATGGGCCGTAAGGGCGACTATCCCCCGTAGGCAGAGCCGGGTCAGCGGCGAAAACAGCAACCGAACTGCCAAAAATGACTCGCCGGACCAGGTTCCTGGCTGCTAAAGTGAATATATTTGTTGTTCCCAGACAGTTGACCTCCACAGCTCCGATGGGATCTCGCTGACAATCGGCCGTCAGCCAGGTGGCTAAGTGGACGATAGCATCTACTTCATAACGAGAGACAACATCGTTTAGTAAGGCATAATCAAGGATGTCACCGGTAAAACAAATCGCCTGTTCCTGGCGTTCTGGACCGTCTTTAAATGCTGAAGTTGGCCAAAGCAGGTCTAAAAGGACGACCTGGTAGCTCTCTGCCTCCAGCCGATTCGCAAGTTGGGAGCCAAGAAAGCCGGCTCCGCCGGTGATCAATATCCGCTTCATCTTTCTCATAATTGAATCAAACCGGCAAACAGCGCAACGTAGCGAAAGTGGTTTCAACCAGGCGGCATAAAGGGTCAACAATGACAGCCACTATTGTGTTTGCCCTGAATACCGGTTTAAGGACTAAGGATGACCTAGTCCTTAAGATTTATTAGAACTTGAATACGCCAAGCTCACGGAAGATCACATAGATGCGGTCAGCGTATTCAACCAATGATTTTTCTAGCCCAATCTCTATGGGACGCGGTCGTGGTAAATCTATTTTTATCTCTTCGATGATTTCTCCAGGGCCGGGCGACACCACAATGACCCGGTCCGATAGACCGACAGCTTCTTCCACACTGTGAGTGATAAAAAGAACTGTTTTTTGTTTTTCCATCCAGAGCTGTTCTAAGTCATGGCGCATCTGGGTGCGGGTGATGGCGTCAAGAGCGCCAAAGGGCTCATCCATTAATAGGACACTTGGATCGTGGATCAAGGCCCGGCCAAGGGAGACTCGTTGGCGCATGCCGCCTGAAAGTTGGCTGGGGTAGCGATCAGCAGCCTCCTCCAGCCCCAGTTGTTGGAGGAGGCGCGCCGACTGCTGGCGCGCCTCCTCTCGGGCTGTGCCACGAATATCTGTTTGCAGCAGGATGTTTTCCTCTGCAGTGCGGAAATCAAGAAGCAAGTGATCCTGAAATACAATACCCACATCAGTTAGTGGCTCAGTCAGCGGTTTTCCATTGACCGTGATCTCGCCGGTTGTAGGTTCGAGCAGACCGGCGACCATCAGCATCAGCGTGGACTTACCACAGCCGCTGGGGCCGATCAGACTCACGAATTCCCCGGCTTGGAAGTCAAAGTCAATTGGTTTTAGCGCCTCTACATCCTTATCGCGGGTTTCGTAAGTTTTCGAAATGCCACGACCCACAATCCGGGCGCCGCTAGTCTGGTTTTGTATAGAAGGCATCGTATTGTTCCTGAATCACTTGCTTCAAAATGAATTACCTATGGGCAAGGCGGCGCATCAGCCGGAATGAACTCCGAAGTGTAATATTCGGTAATTGGTAAGTCAGTCGGCAGATCCTGATAGGTAGTCAGTAGATCCCAGGTCAGGTCCCAGTTTTCGGCCGGTGGAGCGCCCAGGGTCTTGGCGCCTGGCGCGCAGACCAGAGCCAGATCGACCAGAAGCTGTTTGGTGATTTGCTCCAGGTCACCTGAGATGAAGGTTTTAACCAGGGATTCGGCCGCCGCTTCAGGATTGTCGCGGGCCGCGTCCCAACCCATCAGGCTGGCCTTGATGAAGCGTTCCAACACATCGGGATGTTCAGCAATGAAGTTGTCATTGGCGATAACCGACAAACCCACGGTGGGCACGCCAGCGTCACGGTACATGATTTCGTTAATGTCGAAACCGCGGTCTCGAATCTGAACGGACTGGAAGTCAGCGCCGCCCAGGATGGCATCGACTGAACCCTCTAACAGGGCTCCGACCAGTGCGGCCGGGTCGATATTGACCAACTCCAGGTCATCCTGGGATATACCGTTGGCTTCCAAGATAGCATCTAAC
>DASRZI010000092.1:0-35158 GCA_035686605.1 Candidatus Zixiibacteriota bacterium | reverse complement strand
CGACCCGATGTCTTGATCTTCCTCGTCGTTAATTACGAGACGATCAAGGCCAGGCGGCCAAAGACGACTCTACGCCCCCCTGACCTTGTCGAGCAAGAGAGACGCTTGGCTCACGCTCGCGAGAATTGCAATCTCCTCATCGATACCAATCAACTTGCTCCTGAGCAGGTACTCGCCCAAGCCCTTGAATATCTCGACGACTTTTGAGGTTGTCGTATCTAGCTGGGCAGACAATCATCAGTTCCCGTTCCAGGATGGTGCCGACAGCAGGACAGGAACTAGATCTTGGCAGTCGTAGAGAATCTACGGTATTGCGTAACGAACTCCCCAGTGGAACCTATCTCAACGATTTCTGATCAGCGGCCGAAGATTCGGCGGGACAGTCCCCCAGAATTCTGCTTTTCCTTGAGTGCTTCCTGCACTTCTAAGGCCTCAGGATAGTCCGGCTTGAGAGACAATGCTCTCCTATTACACCGGTCTGCTTCTTCGTAATCCTCGAGACGCCAATTAATGACAGTTAGTTTATGCCAGAGTTGGGCGTTTTCTTTGGCGAAGTGAATGGCTTCCTTATAGACCTCGAGCGCCTGTTCATTCATCCCTGCGCTCATATAACTATCGCCTATTGTCACTCGCAGTCTCAACTTACGCGGAACGGTATCTGCCTGGGCGATAGCCTTCTCAAGCCATTCGACCGTCTCATTCAGCATGTTCTGTTGAGACCAATAGGCTGCCTCAGCCCTCAGCACGAAATAATCTCCTGAGTCGAGCGTCTCCAGATAATCAAGGATGATCCGAGCATCTTCTAAACGGTCTCCGTAGACATATACTAGAGCCTCGATCATGTTGATCTCGACAATATCGGGCGCCATTTCTTGGGCTTTCTCAAGCCATTGCACGGCAGCATCCAGACCTATTTGTGCGTAAGTACTGTCTTTCTCCTGCGATGCCCTGATCAACGTGTAGGCAACACCAGCAAAGGCATAAGGGCGCGACTCTCCAGATTGAAATGTCCTGATTGCGGCGGTGAGTGACTTCGGGTTGTCGGAGTATTCATCAGCCTTATCAAGACCGACAGAGTATGCCTGCCGACCGAGCAACGTCGGTTCGACCGTTTCCGGCCATTTCGTCATGGCCAGGATAGGTAGCATCTTCTCGACTAGTACTTTTCCCATCTTTGGTCTTATTTCTCCACCAGTACACGTTGGCTAAAACATGGCACAGAGCGCAGGCAATAAAAATGACAACCCAGATACAGTTTACAAAAGTTCCCATAAAAAGAAAAGGCCCCTCGTTGAGGGGCCTTTTCGATCATTGTTAGTTTTGTGGAGCAACGCACTTGATTTTGACAAGGACGTCACCGCAAATCTAATTAGGTTTAGAAGTCACCCATTCCGCCGGGGGGCATTCCACCAGGCATCATCGGCTCATTCTTCTCAGGAAGATCTGTGATGAGTGCCTCTGTCGTAAGAATCATCGCTGCGATGCTGGCTGCATTCTCGAGAGCGCCACGTGTAACCTTGGCTGGATCAATGATGCCGCTCTTAATCATGTTCACGTATTCTTCTTCAAGAACATCGTAGCCAATATTCTTGTCGCCCGCTTTTTCCTGTTCAGTGCGAACGTTCTGAATGATAACGTCGCCGTTTTTACCGGCATTCTCGGCGATCTTCCGCATTGGAGCTAGCAAAGCGGCGCGGAGAATCCTAACCCCGGTTTTCTCATCGTCGCTGTCCACTTTCACAGCATCGAGAGATGGTAAGGCATTGATAAGGGCAACACCACCACCTGGAACGATTCCTTCCTCAACGGCCGCGCGCGTGGCACTCAAAGCATCCTCGACACGGTGCTTCTTTTCCTTTAGCTCGACCTCAGTCGCCGCGCCGACGCGAATAATGGCAACACCACCGGCGAGTTTGGCCAGTCTCTCTTGCAGCTTCTCACTATCATAATCAGAGGTACTGCGCTCGATCTCAACCTTGATCTGTTCGACGCGACCCTTGATCTGGTCTTCGGCGCCTGCGCCGTCAACGATGGTCGTGTCGTCCTTGGTCGAAATGACTTTTCCTGCTTTTCCAAGATCGCTGATTTGAACGCTTTCCAACTTGCGACCCATCTCTTCAGTAATAACTTGGCCGCCGGTAAGAATCGCGATGTCCTGGAGCATAGCTTTACGCCTATCACCAAAGCCAGGAGCCTTTACTGCCAGGGCATTCAACGTACCACGCAGTTTGTTTAGAACGAGAGTGGCGAGTGCTTCACCGTCGATGTCCTCGGCAACGATAACCAGGTTTCGCGCTCCGGTCTGGATTAGTTTTTCGAGAATGGGGACAAGATCCTGAGCTGAACTGATCTTCTTGTCGTGAATCAGAAGGTATGCATCATTGATGACCGACTCCATTGATTCTGTGTCCGTGATGAAGTAAGGGCTGATATAGCCGCGGTCAAATTGCATACCATCGACATACTCGGTCTCAAACTGGAGACTCTGTGACTCCTCGACTGTGATGACGCCGTCCTTGCCGACTTTGTCCATGACCTCGGCAATTAACTTGCCGATTTCCATGTCTTGGGCCGAAATTGCGGCGACGCTGGCGATCTCTTCCATGCTATCGATGGATACCGCCATGCCAGTAATCGCTTTGGACAATGCGGCAGTACCAGCCTCTATTCCTCGCTTCAAAAGCATAGGATTGGCGCCGGCAGCTACGTTCTTTAATCCTTCATTGACGATCGCCTGAGCCAGGACCGTCGCGGTCGTTGTGCCGTCACCAGCGATGTCGTTGGTCTTGGTGGCGGCTTCTTTCAACAATTGGGCGCCCATATTCTCGTAAGGATCTTCCAGTTCGATCTCTTTCGCGACGGTAACGCCGTCGTGAGTGATAGTAGGTGCACCATACTTCTTATCCAAAGCAACGTTCCGTCCTTTTGGTCCGAGCGTTGTGGATACGGCATTCGCTATAGTATCGACGCCTCGTTTTAGCTTGCGCCGGGCATCTTCAGAAAATATTAGTTGTTTTGCCATTAGAATTAATCTCCTTATTCCCTTTGTTAGTCCTCTAGAATGGCCAGTACGTCGGTTTCTTTCAAGATCAGCAGCTTCTCACCATCGATCTTGATCTCGGTTCCAGAGTATTTCGCGTAAAGAACGACGTCGTCGACGGCGACATCCATTTCGATTCGCTTTCCGTCGTCATCTCGGCGGCCTGGTCCAATCGCGAGCACCGTACCCTGCTGAGGTTTTTCCTTTGCAGTTTCTGGTAGAACCAATCCTGAGGCCATAACCTCTTCCTGTTCTTTGGCTTTAATGACCAGCCGGTCACCAAGCGGTTTCAGCTTCTTACCCATAGAAAAATTTCTCCTTTTCTACATGATCTATTTAATTGTGGTTAAAGTGGATTATTAGCACTCTCATTGCGCGAGTGCTAAACACATACAACATTCTAGCATAGATTGAGTGGATGTCAAGCGATATTTAGCACTCTCGTGCCGCGATTGCCAAAATGAATCCGGCTGGTTGTACGGGTCCGGTTAGCTCCCCATTTTTGGGGTAATTCTGATCAACTAAGGACTTGAGCTCAGGGTGGCTGCCCTGCATCGCTCCAGGCCATCTATGGCGTAGATGTCCTCTGGTATTGTCGCGAGTACTCTTTCAAACAAGGGAGTTGCCTGGCTGCAATTCGCCTCATCTTTGAAGTAGTAAGCCAATCCAAGCATATTGAAATAGGTGGAATTTGCCAGGGTGACATTTTGGTAGCGCTCGATAGCTGTTTCCAACTCCGGTATGGCGCTGTCGTAATTGAGGTTGCGATAGTAAGCCGCTCCCAAGTGCGCGTGACCTCTGACCATCTCGGGATCGAGATCGACGGCCCTGGCGAGATTTTCTTCCGCGGTTGGATACTCGCCAATGAGGAAAAACATCCACCCCAGCCCATCGAGAGCGTCTGCATTATCTGGATCTGCGTCCAAAGCATCCTGAAAAGTCAATATCGCCGTTGGAATGTCGTTAAGAGCATAGAAATTGTAGGCCAGTCCGATATAAAGCTCAGCAATGTCAGGGTTCTGGTCAAGGGCAACCTGGTATTGTTCGATCGCCGATTCATAGAATCCTTGGAGCTCAAGGACTGTGGCCATGTGCAGGCGAACGATCGGGTTGTCTGGATCCAGCGCCAATGCTATTTCGGCCGCATTCTGGGCCCCAGAAAATTGTGCTGGTCCGAGCTGGGCCAAGGCGCCTGCCAGATAGGCAAAGGCTTCCGCATTCGCAGGATTGATCTCGCTTGCCGTCCGGGAAGATTGGACTGATTCGGCCAGCATAAGGTCAGCATTTGTTGGATCCCCTATCTCATCCAAGCGTTCGCCGTTGGCGAGCTGTGCTCCGGCCAAGACGCTCCACACCTTATCACTATCCGGGGCCAGAATGACCGCTTGTTCAGCCCAGGAGAGAGCATCGTCGGGCTTTCCAAGCAATAGGAGCCTTTGGATGAGTGGGATATAAAATTCCACCCTGCTTCCGTCTAGCTGGAGTGCTTGCTCGTAGGCGCCGACCGCGGCCTCGTAGTCGCCATCACGTTCGAGAAGAGCTGCGCTGGCAGCATATGATGCCGCTGACCGCGTTGGTTCGGGGGTAGGGTCCGGCAAAAGCGCTTCAACCTGGTCTCTTGCTCGATCAATATTGGAGACGATATAGATGGCGCCGGCGAGAGCCGCTATTACCAGCAGAACCAACAAACACGATGGACCACGGCGCGGCCGTCTTGGCGGAGTCCTTCTAATAATCATAGTTGCCGCGAACTTTGCCTGTATTCAAGTAACAGCTCCGCTCCCTCCGTAGAACTGAGAGAGTTTCTAACTCTTTTGCTTCCTGCTGAGTATTCATCGGAAAAAAATCAGCCGACCAATAAGCCGGCTCTTCCTTCCTTTAGTTTTCAGTCATCGCCGATCGTAGCATCAGCCTTATGAGGGGTCAAAGTCGCTTACTCCGCTCTTATCCCCTAGAACGACCACCCTTTAACCGCCAGATTAATCCTCCAGGATAACCCAACATCTTGGCCAGATCACCGACCAGCCGGATTACTGGAATCAGACCGAACGCCCGTGCTCGCGCTGATGGCGACCATTCCGTGGTCATTGACCAAAGGCGTTGTCCTGGGCGAAAGCAATATAATCCCACGCCGGAAAGTAGACCCACCCAACCAAACCACCTACCAGACAAGATTAACCGGACCAGCAAGGGCAAAAGAGCAAGATAGGTGAGATAACGGATTCCGTGGCGTATTGGCCAGAGGTTTGCCTTTCCATCACCTCGAGCATATAGATAATATTGACGAGCATAGTCGCGCAGATTTGTCCTAGGCCGGAAATAGGCGACCGCCTTTGGCGAAAAGTGAAACGGCCCGTTCTTCTCATACAGGGCCTGATCGAAGAGCAGATCTTCACTGTAATCTAGCCACCCGGGATAACCTCCAACCGCTTCCCAGTCGCCTTTTGTGAAGGCCACTGAGCGGCTCGAAGGGAGGAATTTGGCAGGGTCAATCTCCGATAATGCTGGCAGGACCGTCGCCCCCATGGAGACCTCAAATGTGCTGTACGGATCTGCTTCAAACCATCCAGCTACCATGGATGCACCCTGATCCTCAAAGGGCCGCACCAGCTCCTGCAACCAATCGACACTGAGCAGAACTCCGGCGTCCGTAACTGCGATAATCGGTCCGTTTGCCGCCGCGATAGCTTGATTTCGCCCCTGGCTGATATTACTCCCCGGTGCCGAGATCACCACCAAAGGTAATTTCGATTCATATTGTTTCAGTACCTCGAGGGTATTGTCGGTTGAGCCGCCATCCGCGATCACGACTTCGTCGGGCATTCTACTTTGGGCCAGGAGAGAATCCAGTAACCGGTGCACTGATTTCTCCTCATTCATGATGGTTGATATAACGGATACTTCCATGCCTACCATGTTACCACAACAGATCTCTGTTGTAGGAGAAGTCATGATAAATACTAAGAGAAGAAGGCCAGCAAACGAAGAAGTCTCTTTCGACAAACGGATTCGAAAAGAGAATTCCGCCTTCGTCCGTAGCTCGACTGAACGATGCTCGAGGTCGTGCCTGGCATTAATACGCAGACAGTCAAATCACCGGCTTCTTGTCACTCAAGATCAGCGTGATAGAATCAACTTCTACTATGTCTAAAATCGAGAGCGAAGAGCTGAATCAACCGCTAAATCTGACCGTTGTAGTACCTGTGCTCAACGAAGCTGACAATCTACGTCCGCTCATTGAAGAAATGGCCGCCGCTCTTGATGATACGGTCAAGAACTACGAGATAATCGTGGTCGATGACGGCAGCACTGATGGCAGCTTCGAGGTGACAGAGGAGCTGCATAAGGAGTACCCGCAGTTAGGCGCAATCCAGTTTCGTCGCAACTTCGGACAAACCGCGGCCTTCGCCGCCGGATTCGACAACGCTAAGGGAAAGGTCATTGTTACCATTGACGCCGATCGCCAAAATGATCCGGCCGATATCCCGCTCCTATTGGCAAAGCTTGATGAAGGCTACGAGGTGGTAAACGGATGGCGTCAGAATAGGAAAGATGGCTTCCTGCTTCGCAAAGTACCTTCCTATTTCGCGAACCGGCTCATCGCGCGTCTCTCTGGCGTAAGGCTTCACGATAGAGGATGTTCGCTGCGGGCCTTCCGGGTGGAGGTCGTACGCGACCTGCGCCTGTATGGTGAAATGCACCGCTTCATACCTGAGCTAGCAGGCGCAGCCGGTTTTACCATGGCTGAAGTACCCGTCAAGCATCGACCGAGGACTGTCGGCGATTCGAAGTATGGTCTATCCCGGACTTTTCGCGTTATCTTGGATCTGATAACTATACTTTTCCTCCGCAGATATTCTGCCCGGCCTATGCATCTTTTCGGAGGCGTCGGCATTGCCTCCGTAGCTTTAGGTCTCCTGATGGGATTGTATCTGGCAGGGATCAAAATCTGGGCTGGCATTCGAGATGGTGCGGAGGGATTTCGGAGCGTCCAGATTGGCGATAGGCCTCTTCTTACCTTATCCGTTCTGCTCATCATCCTGGGAGTCCAGTTTGTGGTTATGGGATTGTTGGCTGAATTGGTCGTACGCACATATCATGAAAGCCAGGACAAACCAATCTACTACATACGCGGCACCCTGGAACCTGATACGCAGGAGTAGAACAAGGATAGCATTCTCAGCTCTTTTGTCTCGATCATGCTTTAGCTGAAGACTGGTCCAATCCCTCCAAGATTCTTGTCCATGAAACTATTGATAATCGGTATCGATGGAGCTACTTTTGACCTAATCCACCCCTGGATTGAGGAAGGTCATTTACCCAACCTCAAGCGGCTTGTCGAACAAGGTGTTTCCGGCGAACTAAGATCGACTTTACCGCCCGTGACAAGCCCAGCCTGGCCCACATTCATGACTGGCTGCAATCCTGGGAAGCACGGGGTTTTCGATTTCATCCAGCCGAGCGGAGCCGATTTTCAGCTAGTAAACGCCACACGAATCAAGCAGCCAACATTGTGGCGGCGCTTGTCGGACGCTGGCTACCGTATCGGTGTATTGAATGTGCCCGTGACCTACCCACCTCAGCCACTGAACGGGTTCATGATCTCGGGTATTCTAAGCCCTAAAAACGAGCAGATCTCCTATCCGAAAGACCTCATCGATCGCCACAAAGACGGCTTAGGTGACTACCGTGTGGCGCCAAATGTCCAGTACAAGGCTGGAATCGAGGCGGAATTTATTGACGACATCTATGCCCTTATCCGTTCTCATGGAGATTGGGCATTGAGATTGATGGAGCGCGAGCCATGGGATGTATTAATGGTCCATTTCATCGCTCTGGATATCATGATGCACGCTCTCTGGCGCTTCATGGATCGCCAACACCCCCGGCATGAGCCGTCGCCTTTTGAAAACGCCATCCGTGATGGCTACGTGATGGTCGACGAATACATCGGTCGTCTGCTGGAACGATTACCTGATGAGACCTCGGTTATCGTCATGTCGGATCATGGATTTGGTCCGCTGAAAAACATCGTTAATCTCAATATATTTCTCCTACAGAAAGGACTGCTGAAGCTTCAAAGGGATCCCCTGACTAGACTTAAGGCCGCATCCTTTAAGAGAGGCTTGTCGCCCGCCATTGTGTACCGGTGGATTGAAAAGTTTGGCCTTCAGAATCTAGCAACCCGCGTTTCAAAAGACACGCGAAACCAGATGGTAGGTAAATTTCTCAGTTTCGATAGCGTCGATTGGAGCCAGACGATTGCCTACAGCATGGGTCATGTGGGCCAAATATATCTAAACGTGGCCGGTCGCGAGCCACAAGGAATCATTTCCGAAAGCGATTATGCAAGTCAACGGGATGTCGTAATCGAAACGCTGCAAGAGCTTCGCGATGATGCTGGTAATCCTCTTGTCAGCCGTATCATTTTACGCGAAGAGACATATCAAGGCCCCTACACCCAGCTTGGACCTGATATTCACCTGGTGCTTGACGATTACAATGTGATCGCTTTTCCATTGTTTGCCACGGATGGCCGGATCATCACTAATCAGATTAGGGGTGATTCTGGTTGTCATCGTCGTGAAGGGATCCTGATTGTCAGCGGACCAGATTTTGTCTCTGGGAGCGTAATAGACGATGCTGATATCGTGGACCTGGCGCCAACGATTCTTCATCTGCTCGGCGAAAGTGTGCCAAAGACCATGGACGGGCAGGTTCTCCAGAAGGCATTCCGGTCTGCCTCAGAGATATCGTACCTGGAAGAGGACCAGGCGAGTGGAATCATGGCCGAAAGCCAGGCCCTTAGCGCGGACGAGGAAGCCCAGGTAGAAGAAAGATTGCGCAGCCTCGGCTATCTATAGGCGATGATAAAGGGAGAATCAGCCAATCTTCCCTCTTCCCATTTACCCGCTGCTAAGGACCTTCTTGGAACCGCTTCAGCTGGGGGATGGCGAATTCGTATGTCGATTATCAGGTCGTCGATCGATACCCGTTTAGGCAAGCTAATCGAGGATACATCGCCGTGAACGCCTTCCAGAAACTCCGATCTGGTAATTACCGCGATTCATCAGCCCTGCACTTATTGGTCATCACTATACTTGGCCTTCCGCTGATAACGCCCTTGCTGCATTGGTCCAGCGTTCCCTGCACCCATGACGGGCACCTTCACTACCACCGGATAGCAGCCATGCGCCATGCGTGGGAAAGTGGCATTCCTTTCGCGCGTTGGCTTCCCGATGTGGCCTTTGGTTATGGATATCCTTTCTTTATCTTCCGTGAAGGACCCCCTCTATATCTGCCCCTAATCCCACACTTGGCGGGGCTCGCCTTACCGGCAGCGATAAACCTCTTCTATATCCTCAGCATCTTTGCTTCCGGGTGGTTCATGTACCTCTGGGTGCGGGACATTTTCAACCCGAGGTCAGCCATCATTTCGGCCGTGGCTTATATGGCTGCTCCATACCTGCTAATCGATGCCCTGATCAGGGGAAACCAGCCTGAGTCCATGGCTTTGGCCTTATTCCCTCTGATACTATGGGCCGGTCGACGGTTCATCATCAAAGGTAGGGCGACATCATTTGTCATCGTCTCCCTCTCCCTTGCTCTTCTGGCGCTGAGTCACAATATATCCGTCCTGCTCTTCATTCCCTTTCTCTTCATCTATTTGATTTGCGTTGGGTGGTCGAGGCAAATACCTTGGAAACCACTTGCTATACGAGTCTTACTCATTTTCGGGCTAGGACTCGGGCTGGCCGCGTTTTATCTTGGGCCAGCCTTGCTGGAACTAGATGAAATCACGATCAGCCAATCGGTAAGCAATCGCAATAACAATTTCCGGTTTAATTTCGCCTCGTTGGGTGAGATCTTTTCGCCGGTCAGCCCGATCGATAAAACACTCTTGAACCCTCCCCTCTTGCTCCGGTTGGGCTGGGTTCCTGTTTTACTGAGTTTTCTGGGAGTCGTTAGCCTGAAATGGGCGCGATCCCGGGAACGGCGCGTTCATATCATCTTCATGGCTCTTTCGGCTGCTGCCCTGCTTCTTATGGCTTTGCCCATTTCATTGCCGATTTGGGAGGGCCTGCCTTTGATCGAATTTGTGCAGTTTCCGTGGCGGTTTATAGGCCGGGCTGCATTGCCCGTTGCTTTCCTGTCAGGGGTTTCCTTCACCTATTTCCCCGATAGATACCTGTTGTTTAAGCGAAAACTGCCTCTCGCCTCAATCCTTACAATGGTCGCGGCGATATTTCTCATTCTCGAAGCCTTCCCCCATCTATACCCGCACATTTGCCTTGAGGAGCCTCAACCTACCATCAATACAGTCCATGCTTATGAGCATAGCAGCGGTCTAGTGGGCGTCGATCCAGCCGGCAGCTACTTCCCAAAGAGCGTAAAGGTCCGGCCGTCTAGCTCCCCTCTTGAGGTCGATTACATTGCCGGCGATCAACCGCAGCGCTTTGATAGAACATCGCTTCCTCCCACCGCCATGGTGAAGGATATCAATTACAGCGGCCTAAATGGCCATATGGTCGTCGACAGTCCAGAGCCATTTCTGGCTCGCTACTTGAGCTTCGCCTATCCAGGATGGAAAGCGACTGTCGATGGTGAACAGGTCTCCATATCCGCCAGCGATCCCGAGGGATTGATCACCTTTCCTGTGCCAGCAGGCCTGCATGTAGTTGAAGTATCTTGGCGCATGACTCCTTCGCGGGCAGTGATGGCAGGTATTTCCATCGCGGCCGCGATCTTAATCATTTTCATCGCCATCCTACTGGTTAGGAGAGGGGCGAGGAAAGAAGACACGAGCGGGTCCGAGAGCGGAGGCGGCATTCTTCCAGCAGAAAATGGCATCAATCTGGCGGTTCAGGAATATGACGAGGAAGGAGCTGATCACAACCGTTCCCCGTATAGGCTCGATTGGCTGACTCTTACCTTGCTGGTCGCGACCGGCGCCGGCCTACTCCTCTTTAAGGTGCTGGTCGTCGATAGCGATCAGGTCACCCGTCGCCAGCAAGAGCAGCTGCCCGTTGATATCCGAACCGAGATCGTTGCTGGGGAATTAGGTCTCGGGGGATACAACATCGGCCAGAAGTCGATCGATTCAGGACAGAGTTTTGATATCGACCTGGCCTGGAGGGTGCTGGAGCAGCCGGCAGCTGACTACCAGTCAAATCTATGGCTCGTCGGGCCAGAAGGTATGATATGGAGCGATAAAGAAACCTCCCGGCCTCGAATATACGAAGACACATCTCCTTCCCGTTTCTGGCAGCCTGGCCAGTGGACATGGGATAGTCGCCAGGTTGAAGTATTGGAAGGGACGCCTCCAGGATCGTACAGCATTGTCCTCATCCTGTTCGACCGCGATACGCTGATGCCCCTTACGTTGATCGGGCAAGACGGAGCTGCCATCGGGCCCGAGACCGTTATTGGAAAGATCGAGGTCACATTACCTGGCACATCAGCTGATGTCCTACCTCAATATGCGACAGATCTAGATATCGACGGTCTGACTCTGATAGGCTACAACCAGGATCGATATGATGTATCCCCGGGTGAATCATTTCTGGTAACTCTCTTCTGGGAAACTAAACAGGAAAGCAAATCCAACAACAACGAGTTAAGTTTGGTCCTGGTCGATGATTCTGGTGAACTTGTCCAACGCTGGTCGATCCCACCTGTACGGTTCGATTATCCTCCAAGTGACTGGCCCACGGGCGTCGTATTTCGGGGCCAGCACGCGCTGCAGCTTGATCCTGGCCTGGATAGTGGCCTATACACATACAGGCTTGAAGGCGCCGATCTAGGTCGAGTGCGTGTTGGTGAATTGGAACGTCTCTTCGATCAGCCAAATTACGATGATGAGATTGATGCCAATTTCGACAATCTTGCGGAAATGATTGGTCTAACCATTGACACAGATGAATTCGACCAAGCGGGACCTATCTCCGTAACAATTGTCTGGCGCGGGTTGGCCGAGATGCCGATCAGCTATCGCGTCTTTGTCCATCTCGTAAACGGCGTAGGCGATATAGTCGCTCAATCCGATGGTGATCCTGCCGGATGGACGCGCCCAACGACCGGTTGGCTGCCTGGCGAGTATGTCGTCGACCCACACGTCCTGGGTCCTCTATACCTGGAACAGGGCGAAGAATACGCTCTACGAATAGGTTTATACGATCCGGCAACCGGCACGCGCTTAACTTCGTCCGGCGAGGAGTTCATCATTCACCGCCTGGAAAACATCAATCGATGAATCTAGAGTTTAGAAGGATGTTCAGCCCCAAAGCGTTGCTAGAATTCGTTATTAGTCGGTTGAGCGCTAGCCTTCCTGGCGACCAACCCCATCTAAACGAACCCTCCCATATCGATTTCCCAAAATGGTGCCAGACCTCGAGGAGATTATGCAGATTGAATTAGACAAATTAACGGTTGTGAACAACACAGTCGCGAGCCGGTTTGAGATTCAGGCAGGAGAATATGTGGCTGTCATCGATTATTATCGGAAAGGAAATGACATTGTGTTCACCCACACAGGCGTACCTGATGCTCTCGGCGGACAGGGTGTTGCGAGCAAAATGGCCCGAACGGCTCTTGAGTACGCCAGGGCCGAGGGTTTTGATGTCGTTCCCCAATGCCCTTTTGTCAGAGCCTATATTCGCAGACATTCCGAGTATCAAGATTTAGTCAGCAGTGACTTTAGCGACTGATCGCTTCTGGCCGTCAGCCGCTGTCCATCACCCTTGCAGCTCTCCAATTCGGCTCATTGGTGCGATTTGAGAAAAAAGGCAAGAATGAAACACAAAGAGCTTCCGTCAAAGAAGACGAAGATAGTCTGTACTATTGGACCGGCATCTGAATCGGAGCCATACCTTGAGCAATTGATTGCCGCAGGTATGAACATCGCCCGTCTCAATTTCGCTCACGGTGATTTTGAGAGCCATTCTCGAGTTATCAGCAATATCCGCGCTGCGTCCTCAAGCACTGGAACGCCGGTTGCCATCATGGGGGATTTACCCGGACCAAAAATGCGCATCGGTCGAATACGAAATAAGACAGCACTTCTCGAGAGAAACCAACCATTCTCCCTTTATGCGGAAGAGAGAATCGGTGATAGCAGCGGAGCATCCATGTCCTTTGCCGGATTGGCCGAGGCAGTCATTCCCGGAGACATCATCTGCGTGAGGGATGGCTACATCGAACTAAAGGTCGAAGAGATAAAGGATAAACAGGTACTTTGTCGAGTTTTGGCTGGAGGCGAAATCAGGTCGTACAACGGCGTTAATTTTCCTGGGGTTGACCTTGGCATAGATGCCTTCACCGACCGGGACCGGGAATTTCTGGAATTTGCCGCCGCTCAAGGGCTAGACGCAATCAGCCAGAGTTTCGTCCAACATGCTTCTGACATCACCGCGGTCCGCGAGGCAGCGAGTTCCCTCGACTACCATCCGTTCGTCATCGCCAAGATCGAACGAGCTCGAGCCGTCGATAATTTGGACCGTATCTTGGCCGAAGCTGACGGAATCATGGTAGCTCGGGGAGATCTGGGCGTGGAAATCCCCATCGAAGAGATAGCCATCGTTCAAAAACACATCATCGAGCAGGTCAGACTCCAGGGGAAACCGGTCATCACAGCAACCCAGATGCTGGAATCTATGATAAACCATCCCAGGCCCACTCGAGCCGAAGCGACCGATGTGGCCAATGCCATCCTGGACGGCACCGATTGCGTGATGTTATCCGGCGAGACTGCTATGGGCAGATACCCGGTCGAGGCCGTTAGCGTGATGTCAAGAATTGCCCAGGTAACCGAACCCAACATCCAGCCATCTGATGTAGCTAAAGTGCTTGAAGCAGCCAAATCCGGAGATGGATCCAATCGGGAGCGACTTTTATCGATCACCCTATATCTCAGCGTCGAGGTGGTAGCCCCTGTAGCCGTCGTTGCGCCAACCCTTAGCGGCGATACAGCTCGCCTTCTAACTAGATTTCGACTGCCGGTGTGGATTATTGCCTCCAGCCCAAACAAATCAACTTGCCAGCAGCTGCTGTTTTCCTACGGAGTTTATCCGGTTTACTCAGCTAAACGTCCGGAAGTCTGGGAGCGATTCGCTCGGAATCTGTTGGTGGAAAGAGGGATTGACCAGGGGGTGGCTTTGCTTACCTATGGTATGGGGACGTTGAGCGAACAGACGACGACCAGGATCGAGTTTCTTGACCTCGCGGTTAACCCGATTGAATCACCAACCTGGCTGCCGACAAAATGATTTCAATCAGCGAAGATATACATATCAGATATACATATCAGATATGCTTGTCAGATGTGGTCGTACATGCTATAGTTCGCTCCTGGCCCGCTCGGCGGGCTATCTTTATGAAAGCTTATACCATTTGGAGACGACCCCATGTCTGACCAATTACTAAAATCTTTTGATGCTCCAGTTAACGAGAAGATACCGGAATTAAGAACGGGGGACAGTGTAACTGTACACCTGAGAATTATTGAGGGGAAGCGCGAACGAATCCAGCTGGTCCGCGGCACAGTAATTCGCATCCGCAATAGCGGCAACCAAGCCAATTTCACCGTAAGACGAATCGCCTCAAATGGGATCGGCGTGGAGAGAACGTTCTTGATGCGATCACCGCGGATTGAGAAGCTAGAGGTTCATCGTCATGCTCATGTCCGCAGGGCTCAACTGTACTTCCTGCGCAAGCGAACAGGAAAATCAGCCCGTCTGCGAGAGAAACGGCTGTCATAGCCCCAATTGCTCTGGTATCTTTGTAGTCGATCGCCCTTTTTTATTAGGATTGTCATCGGTGAAGGCTTCAAAGATGAAGGCTTCATAGATGAAGGCTTCAAAGATGCAGGCTGCTGATTCTTATCGTGCTGGGGTAGCACTGTGAAATCTTCTTCCCGTCCTCTGATTGGTTGTACCACTTATAAGAAAGACATTCCTCAGAAGCCGCCTATAGAGGTTTACGGGTTGATGCCCAGCTATATAGAAGCAATCTCAGCCGCCGGGGGAGTGCCAGTGATGATTCCTTTGGGTTTGAGCGAAGAGGAGCTGCTGACAATTCTCGAGCGGGTCGATGGTATTCTCTTGCCCGGGGGCGGCGACATTGAACCTGCTTTCTACCATGGTACGTCGCACATATCTTTGTGGGGTGTCGATCCTGAAAGAGATAGAACTGAATTCATCCTGAGTCGGGCAGCTGTTCGATACGGCAAACCGATTCTCGCAATTTGCCGTGGTATCCAGGTTCTTAATGTAGCCCTCGGCGGTACACTTTGGGAGGATATCGGGAGCATGGTCCCTGATTCTCTCGAGCATGACAACGCAAACGGGACGCCAAGAAACTATCTCGCCCATCCAGTCAACATTCACCCAGACTCTGTCCTAGCCAAGGTGATCGGAAAAACCGAATGCATTGTAAACAGCATTCACCACCAGGCAATACGAGAAGTTGCTCCAGAGCTCATGGTGACCGCGCACGCGCCAGACAACATTATCGAAGGCGCCGAGGTCCCCGAGCATCCATTCGCCGTTGCCGTCCAATGGCATCCTGAGAATTTGATCGCCGATGATCCGGCTATGCTGGCGCTGTTCCGGGCATTGGTGGAAGCCTCTGCTCAGTGACGATTGATCCGGTCGTCGACGCAAATGGATCAATAGGGATTTTTGATTCAGGTGTCGGCGGGTTGACTGTCCTACGACAAATCCAGGCCAAACTACCTCACGAAAATCTCCTCTATCTTGCGGACCAGGCTCATGTGCCTTATGGCCCCCGTCCAGACGCCGAAGTACAGCGTTTCAGCCTCGAGATCAGCCGGTTTCTCATCAATCAGGGAGCGAAAATCATTGTCGTGGCCTGCAATACTGCTTCGGCCGCTGCTCTGGATTACTTGAGAAGAACAATACTGGATATCGCTTTCGTCGGGATGGAACCAGCCATCAAACCCGGCGCAGGGGAGACCAAAAGCGGGAGGGTTGGAGTCCTGGCAACTGCCGGCACCTTTGATAGCCAGCGCTATGCAAATTTGATGACCCGTTTTGCCAGAGAAGTAACGGTCTTCGAGGATCCATGCCCGGGTCTCGTTGAACGGATAGAAGACGGAGACCTGGACTCGCCAGAGACAATGTGGATATTGAGGAGTGCCTTGACTCCAATGCTCAAGGAAAATATCGACACATTGGTCCTTGGATGCACTCATTATCCCTTCGTGGTGCCGCTGATTGAGCAAATTGTGGGACCAGGCGTATCCATTATCGATCCTGCGCCCGCAGTTGCGATGCAGACTCTTCGCATACTGGAGAAACAAAGCCTAGTAACACCCTCAGATAGCCCGGGAACGACAGCAGCCTATACTTCGGGAAATCCTGATTCCTTCCACAGCCTGATTCTCAAGCTGTTGGGACTCGATATCCCGGCTAGTTCTGTGATCTGGACATCAGGTGAGCTGAGAATATCTTAGCCTCGAGATGTCGCCATGATTCAAACCTCTATGCTTCAACCACATCGAATCCAAATAGCAGCTATCTAGTTGCTCCTCTAATACGGTATAATCTGGACAGGCTTGGCAGTTAAAATTGGTTCAGTGTCCAGGGTTTTGTGGGCTGCGCTGTGGGCAGTAGGAATTCCTCTTGAGGCGACCAGTTTGAGTACAGTGTCAGGAGCGACATATATCCTGACCCCATTTCTGCTGTCTTATCTATCTCTTACAGCAATCCAAGCCGAACAAGCTATACTTAGTTGATTTCTTACCTAAACAATCAAGGATAATGCTATGCGATTTGATAGATTTACGGAACGTGCACAGGACGCAGCTGCACGAGCGTATGAAATTGTCCAGCGTTATGGACATACTCAGGTGGACACTGAGCACTTATTCCTTGCTCTGCTGGAGCAAAACGATGGAGCAGTGCCACAACTTCTTGATCGACTGAATGTCGATACAGAAACGATGCGAGGGCGCATCGACGAGGAGCTTAGGGCCAGCCCAAAGGTGGCCGTTTATGGAGGCGGGGTAGGCCAGATATTCTATACTCCCAGGATACGGACTGTTCTCGAGCTTGCCCAGGGAGAAGCCAACCGCCTCAAGGATGAGTTTATCTCGACCGAACATATTTTTCTGGCCATATTGAGCGAGCGAAATACACCCGCCGCGAGGATATTGCAGGAGAATGGGGTCACAAGGGAGCGGCTTGTAGAGAGCATTAAGGACTTGCGGGGAGGCCAACGAGTTACCGACCGTCAGGCTGAAAGCCGCTACCGTACCCTGGACAAGTACAGCCGTGATTTGACACAGTTGGCCGTAGAAGGAAAACTGGATCCCGTCATCGGCCGTGACAGCGAGATTTTGCGCGTCATCCAGGTCCTTAGCCGTCGCAGCAAGAACAATCCAGTTCTCATCGGTGAAGCCGGCGTCGGAAAGACAGCTATCGTCGAGGGATTGGCTCAGAAGATTAATGACAGCGATGTGCCCGAAAATTTGCTAAATAAACGGGTCGTTTCCCTGGACCTGGGCGCGATGATCGCCGGAAGTCGATTTAGAGGCGAATTCGAAGAACGGCTGAAGGCAGCTATGGAAGAGATCAAACAAGCCCAGGGAGAGATCATCCTCTTTATCGACGAGCTGCACACCGTCGTTGGCGCCGGCGCCGCTCAGGGGGCGATGGATGCCAGCAACATGATGAAGCCAGCCCTATCCCGAGGGGAGCTCCAATGCGTTGGGGCTACAACCCTGGACGAGTACCGGCAGCACATTGAGAGAGATAGCGCCCTGGAACGCCGTTTTGCTCCGGTCTTCGTCGACGAACCTTCGGTTGATGAAACCATCGACATGCTGCGCGGTCTGCGCGGTCGTTACGAGACCCATCACCAGGTTACTTACTCGGATGAGGCACTCGTATCCGCAGCTAGGCTATCGGCCCGATACGTCAACGACCGCCAACTTCCGGATAAGGCCATCGATCTTATCGATGAGGCTGCTGCCAAACTCAGGGTCGCTCTGCACACCCTTCCTCCCGACCTGAAAGAACTAAAAAAGGATCTGGACCAACTAAAGCTTGAGGAAGAGGAAGCCCACACTGTTCGCGACTACGAAAGAGCTGCGATAAAGCGAGCCGACCGCCTGCGTCTCGAAAAAGAATTCGAGGAAAAACGCAGTGCCTGGCAATCTGAGAACATGCTTGATGAGGTCGTCGATGAAGATGATATAGCCGGGGTAGTCGCCGTTTGGACAGGCATTCCTATAACCCAGCTCCTGGAAACTGAAGCCGAACGTTTACTGCAAATGGAGGAGAGGCTGCATGAGCGAATAGTCGGGCAGACCCGGGCTGTCGCCGCGCTTTCCGATGCCATCCGCCGCAGCCGGTCAGGCCTCAGCGATCCGCGCCGGCCGATTGGATCCTTCATCTTCCTTGGTAGTTCCGGTGTAGGCAAGACGGAGTTAGCCAAAGCATTGGCCGAGTTCATGTTCGATGACGAGGACGCCCTGATCCGGATTGATATGAGTGAATATCGAGAACAGCATACGGTCAGCCGTCTATTCGGTGCACCTCCGGGTTACATTGGCTATGAACAGGGTGGCCAACTGACTGAACAAATCCGTCGCCGCCCTTACAGCGTCGTCTTGTTTGATGAGATTGAGAAAGCGCACTCCGATGTTTGGAATGCCTTGCTCCAACTTCTTGATGATGGTCGCCTGACAGATGGCCAAGGACGCACTGTCAATTTCCGAAACACGATAGTGATAATGACCAGCAATGTAGGTACGTCCTTTGTCCGGCGTTCTGGCGCCTTGGGATTCGCGGGGATGCGCGACCCTGATGAAGCGGCAGACCACAAACGAATTGAAGAAGAGTTGAAAAATACCTTCCGGCCAGAATTCCTCAACCGTATTGACGAGATAATCATCTTTGAGCCGTTGTCATTGGAAGATGTGATTCAGATCGTCGATCTGCAGATGCAGGAGGTTCGCGAGCGTCTAGAGGATCACGGACTTGCGATCGATCTTACCGATGCCGCCAAAGAATGGTTGGCCAAACATGGCTACGATGAGGATTTCGGGGCTCGCCCACTTAAGCGAGCGCTCCAGCGATACGTTGAGAGCCCCTTGTCGGTAAAACTGCTTGAAGGCGACTTCACCAAGAAAGACCACGTATTAGTCGACGCCCAGGATGGAGAATTGGTTTTCAGCCGGAAAGATGAGAAGTCGGAAACTAAACCGGATGATCTTCAAGATGAAGAGGAGGTCGGCGAACTTGCCGTTGGTTAAGTAACCGATTTCGGGAACAAATCAGCATTAAGAGCCCTTCTCCCTGTAAGGAGAAGGGCTTCTTCATTTCTACGGGACTATTAGGGTGCGTTTAGGCCAGGAGGGCTGCGAGGGGTTGGGCTGAGGCCATACAGACTACGGCGATGACGAGAAGGACCGATGCGATTCGAGAGCCCTGACCGACCGTATGGGCCGATGCTTGCATCGCGGTCATCTGCTCTGGCGAGGGTGGTCCACCTGATGACTCAATTTCCGCGACTATCCGCTTCATTTTGCCCGTCGGGCGAGTGATCATCAGAAGGCCAACTATCCAGCCGGCTAAGCCTGCGGCGGCGCCAATTGCTAAGATTACGTAGTAGTTGGCATGCATTAAATCTGTATCCAGCTCCGTAAGCATGATATACATAATGATGCCTGAAAGTGCCGTTAGCGTTGCCATGCCTGCCATCGCATTGGACATCCCGGATTTCAAGCTCATCTGCTGGATAAATTTACGCCCTTCAGCACCTGTAGCTTCAACCGCTGGACTGACAAAGCTGACCAAGAAGAATGCCCCGCCGGCCCAGAAGACTCCGGCGACGATGTGAATCAAGCGTAAAATCACCATCCAAGTTCCCAATGGAGTACCTCCTGAAGATATCGTTTCTGCGCACAGGGCATGCCCCTGCAAATGGTTTGTTGCTCGGATTATAGCTCTACACGAGTGCAGCAGCCATTATTTGGATATCTGGCATTATTCCTGTCCACAATTCGAAGGCCTGGGCGCCTTGCTGGACGAGCATTCCAATCCCATTACTGACCTGGCAGCCGGCCATCCTGGCCTCTTTCATCAATCTCGTTTCGGATGGTCTATACACGAGATCATAAACAAAAGCCTTCTTGGGAAAGGCCACGCCATCAGGCCATGGTGAACCATTGATGTCGGGAGCCATGCCGGCAGGGGTCGCGTTGACGATCAGCTCGGGTTTTACCTGGCGGCAGATTTCGTCGAGCTTGCGAAGATCACCAGAACGCAGCTGCGCGTTCTCAATTCCTCCCCCAATCTTTTGGACCAACTCTTCTGCTTGTTCTGGTCGCCTGCTTATGACAGTAACCCGGGCCCTGGCCTTTACCAATCCGTAAACGACTGCCCTGGCCGATCCACCGGCTCCCAACACCAGGCAGCTCTTCCCTTCTGGGTCCCACTCCTGATCCTGCAGGTCAAGGATAAATCCGGACCAGTCTGTATTGAATCCTCTAATCTCGGCTTTTTGGTCACTGTTATCCGGATTCCGGTGGATAACAATGGTGTTGACCGCGCCTATAGCAGCAGCAGCCGGATCCAGATTGTCCACCATATCGACCACGGCTTCCTTATGGGGTACGGTTATATTTGCCCCGCTAAAGCCTTGGGCCACTAATCCTGATATGGCTTCGGCAAGCTCCTCCCTCCTCACCGGCAGCAGCACATAAACCAGATCAAGCTGCAGATGGGCCGCGGCCGCATTATGCATTTGTGCGCTGTAGCTGTGAGAGACTGGCCAACCAAGCAGTCCAACTAGCCAGCCAGACCCAGATTCGCCTTTCGTTCTGGATTGATCCAATTACTTCGCCCCGTTTCCTCATCCGGTAACTTTGTACCACTAAGGTGTACTCCAAACAATAATATCGGATAATAGCGAAACTGGTGAGGTTGCTAATTCATTTGTGTTAATACGGTTATTGGACCGATTCAGCCTGATGCATCCCTTCACTGGTCATGGGCAGTCTTGTAAGGCCGCCAATCGTATATCACCGCATCTCTAGGAGAAACTGTTCTGATGAAAGCGATCGTAACCGGCAGCAATGGATTCATTGGCTATAACATATGCCTGGAATTGAAGAAGCTGAATTGGCAGGTACTGGGCATCGACGATCTGTCTAATGGGCGGAAAGAAAACGTCGTCGATGGCTTTAGATATGAATGGGCAAAGATCGAAGATAAGGCCAATACACGAAAACTCGTCGGTGAATTTCGACCGAATGTCATCTTTCATCTCGCTGCCCTACCACGAGTTGCCTATTCGGTTGAAAACCCGTATGCCACGGCGGTAGCTAACGTCATGGGACCGATCAGCTTGCTTGAGGCTGTAGTAAAGGAAGAGTTAGTGAGCACGACGAGGGTCGTGTCATCGAGCAGCAGCTCTGTGTACGGAGGGGCCGAGGTCATGCCAACGCCCGAAGGTCATCCCTGCCAACCCCAATCGCCCTATGCTTTGGAAAAATATCATGGCGAGCAGTGGTGCAATATGTTCGCTTCGCTGTATGGGCTTGACGTTGTCAGTCTACGCTATTTCAATGTTTTCGGACCCCACTCTCTTTTTGGCGGTGCCTACTCTACAGTGCTGTCGGCCTGGCTCTACCATCTCTATGTCGATCCATCTTACCGTCCATTTCTTGAGGGCGACGGCTCGCAAACTCGAGATTTCTGTTTTGTTGACAACGCGGTCCAGGCTAACATCCGGGCTGGCACTAGAACGGAGCGATTCGATGGAGAAGCGATCAACGTCGCCCAGGGATTGTCCCATTCTCTGCTGGACTGCAAGATTCTTCTCGAGGACATCTCCGGCAAACGGCTTGAGCTGGACCAACGGCCTCCGCGGATTGGGGACGTTAAACATACGCTGGCGGACATCTCGATGGCAAAATCGGAGTTCGCCTACAGCCCTTCAACTGATTTCGAGGAACAGGTCTCCCGGACGGCTGAATGGTATAAGAGCTCGTATCCCACGCCGCCTGATGCGTAGGAAATTCACAGGCTGCCTCAGCTAAAGAGTACTTCTAAGGGCCGGCAAATTTCCCGCAATCAGGTGGTCAATCTCGCCACTGCAGATCCGCTCTCACGGCTTGCATCGTTTCCACAAATAGGGGAAAGCTGTCGAAGATGCAGCCGGCGTTATTGATAACAGTCGGGCTTGAAGCCGCCAGGCCAGCGATCGCAAGCGCCATGCCAAGCCGGTGATCTCCGTGGCTATCCACCTCGGCGCCCTGCAGCCGGGTGGGACCGGTTATTGCCAGACCATCTGTTTCTTCTTCGATCATCGCTCCCATCCTGCTAATTTCCGCTGCCAACAAGGCAATTCGATCAACTTCTTTGACTCTAAGTTCGGCAGCATCACTTAGGACGCTTCTGCCAAAGGCCTGGGTTGCGGCGACGGCCCAGATCGGGAACTCGTCAATCGCACGAACGACTGTATCGCCGCTTATATGGATGGATTCCAATTCCTCGGAACGGGCGGTCAGGTTTGCCGTGGGTTCGCCACCCTGCATGGTCGTATCGAACTGGTCTATACGAGCGCCCATTTGGGCTAGGATATCAGCAAGTCCTGAACGGGTTTTGTTGATTCCAACGCCTTTGATGGTTACTTCTGAGTGGGGCACAACGGTCGATGCGACAAGTAGAAAAGCGGCCGAGGAAAAATCTCCTGGAACCACTAAATCTAGAGGCAGCAGCTTTTGTATCGGTCCATCAAGCCCCCTCTCTGCCTCGTCGATCTCAAGCTTGACTCCCATTGCCTGAAGCATGCGTTCAGTGTGATCACGAGTAGGCCCTGGTTCGACCACGTTGGTCCGGCCGTGGGCATAAAGGGCGGCCAACAGCAGGGCGCTCTTTACCTGCGCGCTGGCAATTGGCATATGGTAGTCAATGCCTTCAAGTTTGGCCGGGTTGAATGAGAGAGGCGCTTGGCCATCGTTATCAACTATCTTCGCCCCCATTTTGCGGAGTGGGTTGGTGATTCGGCTCATCGGCCTTCTGCGCAGCTGTTCGCTGCCATCCAAGGTGAGCGGAAACGATTGGCCGGCGGCGATGCCGGATAGCAGTCGCATACACGTTCCAGCATTGCGACAGTCGATAGAACTATCAGGTTGCTTCAGGCCTGACATCCCCCCGCCGTGGACAATGAGATCCCAAGAGCCCATGGTCTTGCTGACTACTTCTATCTCAACCCCCATCCTTTGCAGGGCTCCGAGAGTGGCCAGCGTGTCCCCTGCCGGCAGCCAATTGCGAATGGTGCTTTCTCCATCAGCCAGGGCTGCCAGCATGATCGCCCGGTGGCTTATGGATTTGTCGCCTGGTACTGATATCGAACCAATCAGGGGCTTCTTCTGCGGAGAAACAACCAATCTCATGTTCTGTTTTTATCGATTGTTGAGAAGCTGAATGAGAAGCATAATCTCGGGCTAGATATGTCCAGCCGTGCGGCTGTCAATCAACCGCTGTGCAGCTTTCGCAACCGTTGAGCGGCTTTTCGAGCCAGGTCATCCTTCCGGTCAGGATCGGTTCCAGCAACTGGTGGCCTACCATTGATTTCAGCTTGCTCAAGGGCATGGTGAACAATGAGAAAGCCTCGCTGACGCATGAACTCATCTTGAGTCGATTCGGGATTTTGTTCAAGGAAGCTTTTCTTAGCCACGTCAAGCTTCTCCGGCAGATCGGCGATCTCGTCTTTGGGCAAGTAAGCGACCACAGTGCTGAATTCGAGGTGATCCTGAACCGGGACCGGGCGTCCGAGAAGTAAATCGCCCGGCTCGAGAGGGCCACGACCGCCTGCTTCAAAGATATCCAGTTCCTCACCGGTCTGGAAGTTCCGAACATGCAGGACCTGGCCATCGTGATCAAGAAATTCGTATGCGCCTGAGGGTTTAGTTTCCAGCCAGGTGTCAATGACTATCTTTTGCTGCTCAGCTAGTTCTTCGTACTGCTCGTTCCGGTATATCTCCAAAAGCCGCGATCCGTCCTCGAGTTGAAAGTCGAATACGAACCAATCGATGAAGCGATATGCCTCGTTCTGACTCATCAGTTCGGCGTTTTCAATGGTGTACAAGCCGTTCCAATAAACAGGCAGGGCTAAAGCAAAGGACTCGGCGTAGCGTTCGTCTCGCGCGTACTTAAGCAGATCGCGGCGCAGCCATCGAGCGGCGTCGGCGAGACGCTTTCGCTCTTGATCCGCCTCCTTATCGGCCGCCATGTGACACTTCTTATATTTCTGTCCACTTCCGCAATAACAGGGATCATTACGCCCGGGTTTAGACATGGTCAAAATCCTCGCTGAAATAGCCCGGATTCAACGGCGCGAATCCAGGTGCACTAATATCGGCAGTAACTCGGAAAGACTCGAGATAGTGAAATCAGGGACGACGCCATCTAAATCGCGATTCAGATGGGGCGGATCCATCAACACGCTAATAAGCCCAGAATCATTGGCTCCAGCGATGTCGTTTTTGGGACGATCGCCGACGAATACGGCCTTCTCTGGACTCGTCTGCAGCATCTCAATCGTGTGGTGGTATATATACGGGTGCGGTTTTAGGTAGCCGACATCGGCCGCCGTCACCCTCGCGTCGAAATATTGTATTAGGTCGTATGCTACAAGTTCAGAATCTCGCATCCACATCGGCAGAAACGAATTGGTTAACAGCCCTATTTTGTATCCCCGGTGGCGAAGTTCTTCCAACACCGGAATCGTGTCAGGATACGGCACAACCCCAGGCAGCGGCCCCCAGTCGTAGACAACCAGTATCTGGTTTATATCTATCCGGTCAACATCTAGACCGAGATCGATGAAGATCTTGAGAAGCATGTCTCCAATCGATGGAATGATCCAGGTCTTTTTGGCCTCCTCCCAGGTAGATCGGGTTGCCTGGTCGATGATCGAATAGAACTCGTCCGCTGGAGGCAGCTTGTGATTTGAATCGACCAGGTAGCGGTGTATGGTGTTCGTCCTCGGTCCGAAGAATTGCTCCCATGTAATCGACTGACCACCCCAATCGATCAGTGTGTCATCCAGGTCAAAGATAACGGCTTCAATACGGCCTAAACGCTCTGCCACCCGCACCTGCTTATCCAGGATTTTCCTCACCTTGGACAGCTGAGGTGGGCGTTTCTTTATGGGATCTGCTGCGTACGAATTCGACGACCATCGGTACGACAGAAACCAGGATGATGGCCACGACTACTAGCTCAAAATTTTCCTTGACGAAGGGAATTTGTCCAAAGAAATATCCCAAAAACACGAAAATCGCCGTCCATAGAAAAGCGCCAATGATGTTGAAGCTGAAGAATCGACCATAACTCATGGTCCCGACGCCGGCAATGAAAGGGGCAAAGGTGCGTACGATGGGCACAAATCGGGCCAGTATGATCGTCTTACCGCCGTGTTTGTCGTAGAAGCGCTGCGTCCGGTCCAGATACTCCTTCCTTAAGAACCGGTAATCCTTCTCAAAAGCTTTTGGGCCGACCTTGTTGCCGATCCAGTAATTGACGGAGTCGCCTAGGACGGCAGCAACGAAGACAAGAGCCCACAGGACCCAAACATTAAGGGCGGGTTCATTTCCAGCTGCAAAGGTCCCGGCAGCAAAGAGAAGTGAATCACCGGGTAGGAATGGAGTCACCACTAGTCCGGTTTCCATGAATATGATCAAAAACAACAGTCCATATGTCCAGAGACCATAATCTCTGATGATCTGTTCCAGATATTGATCAATATGTAAAAAGAAGTCAATTATTGAGCTGATTACTTCCACGAATTACCTTTTCTTATGAGGAAAATATGCCTTCCCCTGAGTCAAGCGGGCGATTATAGCACAGCTGATATGAACATACACTGCCTCGATACGACTATTAACCCATGGATGACGCAACATGAACTACCCTTCTCACCCAGGGTAGATGAACTATGGATAGGTGCCGAAACACTCGATACCAGCTTGCGCGGATAATCGAGGTATTCGCGGATTATTTGCGGAAGAATTCGCGGACGATGATGTTGTACTGCATCTGGCTGGTGCCTTCGTAGATCTGGTAGATCTTGGCGTCACGCATAAGCTTTTCCACAGGGTATTCTGACATATAGCCGTAGCCGCCGAATACCTGAACAGCATCTGTAGTGATCCGCATTGCCGTATCTGCTGCAAAGGCCTTTGCGTAGGCTGCTGCGACTGTATTCCGCTCACCCACATCTACTAACCAGGCTGACTTCCAAACCAACAATCTAGCGGCTTCGAGCTGCGTCGCCATATCGGCGATCATGTGGCCCATGACCTGATGCTGCCAGAGAGGTTTTCCCCAGGTGCTCCGCTCTTTGGCATAGCGAACTGACTCATCCAACGCTCGTTGAGCAACACCTAAGGCCCCGGCTGAGGTTGCTGGTCTGCTGCGATCGAATACCTGCATGGCAATCATGAAGCCCATGCCTTCTGTGCCCAGGAGATAGCTTTCAGGAACCCTGACATCTTCAAATACAACCTCAGCCGTATCGGAAGCGTGCTGGCCCATTTTTTCAAAAGGCTTACCGACGCTCACTCCATCCCACTCCCGATCGATGATAAAACAACTCATGCCGTTATATCGCTGGGATGGATCTGTGTAGGCGAATACCGTGTAATAATCGGCCACGGTGCCACCGGTGATAAACATCTTGCTGCCGTTAACAATATATTCATTTCCCGATTTAATGGCTGTTGTCTTTATGCCAGCCACATCAGAGCCAGCTTCTGGTTCGGTTGCGCAGTAGCCGGCCATTTGGCCTTCAGCCATCCGCCCACCATATTCCTTCTTCTGTTCCTCGCTGCCGGCGATGATGACCGGCAACACCGCCAATCCATTTACGCTGATAGATGTACTGATGCCCGAGCATCCCCAGGCAAGTTCTTCAGCAACCAACACCTCTTCAAAAAGGCTCAGACCCAGACCCCCATACTCCTCCGGCACGGTCATGCATGTCAGACCAAGTTCCTGGGCTTTTTTCACAACGGGCCAGGGATACTCATGGACCTTGTCGTAATGTTCCGCGACAGGCGCGATTTCATTCCTGGCAAAATCCTTAGCCAACTGCTGTATCATCATCTGCTCTTCGGTAAGCTTGAAACTCACACCGCTATTTTGATTCATCCCCATGTTTCTCCCAAACAAAAACCACGAGCAACTTGAGTCAGCCTTGGAAATGACTCACATGTTGTTCGTGGCAAACGAATATACCTTTTTCGATAGAAACTATCGACCTACAGGCCGCCTGATCCTATTCTGATGCGTCTTCCTCATCTTCTAGATCGGCAGCTACCTCTTCCTCAGCGGGCTGCATGACAGGCTCGAAATCTACAGGCTCAGCAACCCCAATCACGCCGACAGCTGGCTGTTCAGCCTCGGTAAGGTCAACAGTCATTGTCCCGTCAAATCCACCTACATCGACAACCGCGTTTCTAGCGACAACCCTGCTTTTAGCGACTGGTCCTTCAACATTTACGCGCGCCAATGAGAAGGCGACCACATTTGAGTCATCATCGATCAGCAAATCACCAACCGATGCTACTTTCGTGCCGCCGGCAGTCTGCATAACTCTTCCTTGAATACTGTCGCGACGAAGCCATCCCTGGCTAGGTGTATACTCACTTTCATCTTTGATCACGTTTGAATCAACGGTAAGCACCGAGTCAACGCCTAAAACGGACACACTTTCACCTGGAATTAAGCGTGCTTTTCGACTAAAAAGCCCCTCACTTCCGACATATAAACCGGTGACCTCACGCATCTCCGAATCTACATATAAATCCTTGACTGAACCAAGGAGACGACCATTAGTTACGCTATATATGGGTTTGCCAATCAGGTCTTTCGCCGAACGCATAAATTTCCACCTTTTATGGAGTGATCTAGATTCATTATATTCCTACTGTTGATACAGGTAAAGTTGTGTAAGAGCACATAGAGTGCGTAAGAACACATAGGGTGTGTAAGAGCACTTAGAGCCTATCGTAGCAGACAGAGTGCGCTCGAATGTAGAGAGCCAGTTGGGACATGCAAGGCCGATTGTTATAATCTAGCAGCGATCTAAAGTAACTAGATCGCTGTTGTTTTAGCTTAGCCCAGTTCGGACACCGTCAGATGCCTAAAGCCCGAGTATTTTCCTTGCAGCCTGCGTCATCGAGACCCAGGTTCCACTGGTCCAAATACTCTTTGACCGTATCCAATTAGCATCAAGCTTTGATTTTTAAATCCGAACTTATTCAAGGATAAACCTGAGGAGGTAACTCGTGTCGGCAACCTTTGATCCAAACATCGTTCGAGAACATTTTCCCGGCTTGAAGCGTCAGATCGACGGCAAGACGGCGGTGTTCCTGGATGGACCCGGTGGCACACAAACGCCGCTGAAAGTTATCGAAGCCATGAGCGCGTACCTCAGGCAAAACAACAGCAATATCGGCGGAGCTTTCGTCACTAGCAAGAATACAGGATGGACAGCCTATATCGCTCGATTGGCTATGGCTGATCTATTCAATGCCAGGCTCCCAGAGGAGATCGTTTTCGGTCAAAACATGACCAGTCTGACGATGGCCATGAGCCGAGCTCTAGGGAGGACATGGAAAGAGAGTGATGAAATCATCGTCACTCATCTTGATCACGACGCCAATATCACCCCTTGGACACTGGTTGCAGCCGAGCGTGGGGTGACGGTCAAGTGGCTCGAATTTGACTCCCAAGATTGCACCCTTCGAGTTGATGACCTTCAGAACTTGTTAAGTGAGCGGACAAAACTAGTCGCCGTCACCTACGCTTCAAATGCCGTCGGATCGATTGTTGACGTAGCTAAGGTCTGCGAGATGGCCCACCAGGCAGGCGCGCTGGTCTTCGTCGATGCGGTCCATTATGCACCCCATGGCATCATCGATGTTCAAGCTCTCGACTGCGACTTTCTCGTCTCATCAGCCTATAAATTCTTTGGACCTCATACTGGAGTAATGTTTGGGAAATATGATCTTCTGGACAGCCTGGATGCTTACAAGGTGCGGCCCGCTCCGGACAAGCCACCCGGGAAATGGGAAACTGGAACCCCGAGCTATGAGAGCCTGGCAGGAGTCCAGGCCGCAGTGGAATATCTCGAGGATATCGGCCGGCAATTCGGTGGCCTGGCATCTAGCGGATCCGATACGCGAGAAGCTCGCCGATATCGCCTTTTAGGAGCATTGCAGGTCATTAAGCAGCATGAGGAATCAATTGGCGCCTATTTTCTCCACAAAGCGGTAACCGTGCCTGGTTTGCGGGTATTTGGTATCACCGATATCGAGAGATTAGGCGAACGGACACCCACCTTTGCTATCAGCCTTGAAGGGCACACACCTAGAGATGTGGCCAAGTTCCTTGGCGATCGAGGCATTTTTGTTTGGGATGGTCACTACTATGCCGTGGCAGTCATGGATCGGCTTGGCCTTCTCGATCAAGGAGGTCTGGTACGAATTGGTTTCGTGCATTACAACACCTTAGAGGAAGTAGATCGCTTGATAGACGCATTAGGAAATCTGACCACAAATTGACAGCAAGACTTCAGGCGCTATAATCGCCAACATCTTTTCCAATTGATCCGTAAGCCGGTTGCTAAGGCAGAGGCTTACACAGCTATCCTTTATAGTAAGGAGGTGGTGCTTATGGATAATTACCGATCAAAGCGCACCGTAGCACTACCTCCTAAGAAAAGCTAGTGCTACGGTGCATCCGCAAAGGCCCCATTTCCTCGGAAACGGGGCCTTTCGCTTTCTCTGGGAGATTCAGTTTCTGGTCTTGAGAGAATATGGGTAAGGCGCGGTGACCTTATGGGTCCAGCCACATGTTTTTTAGAAGGTGCGGAGAGCTAGAAATTTGGGGGGTTAGATCCTGAATCCGCTGATCGTAAATGTCGAGGCTATCATGCAGCGGAGACTGAGCTGAATTGCAGGATCCTGGTATTTAGATCTAAAGAAGGAAGTCTAGGGTTGGCCAGGTTGTTGGAACCGGAACGGCCCGGTTTCTAGATTTGCGCCGGCTATCAGCAATTGCTGCCCTTCACTCAACGGTTCACCGATCGGGTTGCCATTCCAATCTGTAATTTCAGCCAGTTCCACTTCGTACCAGGCCGCTAATTCGGCAAGTCCAACCCCATTTTCAATGTCTTCGGCTGATATGCTGTACAGTGCGCCATCAAACTGTGTTATCAGCAATGGTGTGGCTCCATAAGGCTGTCCGCCGGTCAGTCTCTCTGCATTGGCTCTCAGGAGAGTCGTCGTCGATAGACTATATTTTTGGGAAAGACAAAAGATGCCTTCGCCTTCTCCTGGCGAGTATTCGATCACCTGCTCACGAGCCGGTAACGGATCACAATTCAGTTCCTCCGGGACTGATCTTTCTGGAGGAAGATACAGAATAAATCCCAGCGGTATCGCGTCGAGGGAACCCAATTCGGCTAAGGCGCTGATGTTGGCGGTAGCTAGATCGTCAAGGGAGATCCCGCAGGAGAGAGCGATGCCTGCCAACGTATTGCCTGCGACTACCTGATGGACTTCGCACAAGGGTATCTGCAGCAACTGCCCAACTATGATCGAAAGCTCGGTAGGGCTCGCCGACCCATTTGCCAGGGCTAGTGCTTCAATTGAGACTCCAAATGTTTCAGCGATTCCGAGAAGCGTATCGCCGCTTTCAACGACATAGGTCGTAGCTTCCGGAGGGGGAGTAGCCGTGGGAGTCTCCGTTGGCATCGGTGTTAGAGTTGGTACGGGTGATGTCACCGTCGGTCGAACTACGGTTGGTTCGATCTGCTCCCGCGTATTAGTGGCGGTTGGTCTCGGAGACACAACTAGCTCTACTGGGGTCGCGATGGTTACTTCCACCTTCGTCGCTGCGGTGGTTACTGTGGGCGTCGTCTCCTCATCAGAACGGCACCCCGCTACTGTGGCGACCACCAGGAGCACAATCCCCAGAAAGATTAGATAACGTAGATGGAAAACTCCTGTTTTCATAACCTACTCCCGACCGTCCTTAGACAATAAGCCGCGAAAAGTATCCCCTTAGACGCACCATAAATACAACTCGATCACTCAAACGATATATCCCAGAATAGCGGATCCCAATGCGCCTCTCAATCTTGCTGCAGTGTGAAGGGTGAGTCTATCACATTCAGATTCCGTCGAAACGGAACATCGGGGTTATCGGGATACTCAAACTCCTTTATCCTACCCGCATCAATGTGCAGGACGGCATGCAAAATTGCGGTTGTTTTCTCGGGATCGATGTTCACGACGGTATCTCTGTGTAAACCAGCAGGCAGCCAGGTCAATCCGATCAGTTCGCCAATTTCCCCTTCGCTATCGCTGTAAATCACAACCCAGGCAACTTCTTCAACGGCGATCAAAGGGACGACTACATCACCGCCAGCTGAAATCTGTTGATCTCGAGTTACCAGGTAATTGCCGGCATCGGTTCGAAATGTGATTGGATGGGGAACGCTTCCCTGGTGAACAACCATAGGATCAGCCCGCGGAAACTCAAATTCACCTATTTCGTCCGTATCCTGGTGAAGCATTAGATGTAAAAGGGGTGTAGCGGCCGTTTCGACAATGGGCACGACAATCTGCTCGTTAATACCATCTGACAGGGGTGCCTGGCCGATGATATTGCCAATTTGACCCTCTTCGTCGAAATAGATCACCAGCCAACCTGGTCCGTAGCTGACAGCTCTTTCAATGACAATGTTGCCATCCACCACGGGTTGGTTTACGACGTATACATCAGGTGGGTAGCGGGCTTCGAAGATCACTGCTACTGGTGTACCTTCAAGCCGCACCGGCTTATCGATTCTGGTCTCCTCAAAATGTCCGTTCTCCCCTGCGTCTTCATACAGTACTGCATGGAGCAGTGTCGTCGCCTCGCGCCAGTTAATGGTTAACATTAACTGCTCGTTGATTCCCGATTCGACGGGGACATAGGCAATTATCTTTCCAGGAGCGCCTCCATCGTCGATATGAAGTGCCAACCAACCTGGCCTGGTCGCCGCGACGACGTCGATGGTGACTACCCCATCTTCAAGAACTTCCTGGTTAGAGACCTCAACCTCGGGTATCGTGGCCCTATTGTCAATTCTGAAATGATCCTCAATAGGCTGTCCCTCATACTCCAACGGCTGGTCCGGTCCCGGAAACTCGAACTTTCCAGCTTCGCCGTCGTCCCCATGTAGAACGATATACAAAGCCTCGCCAACCAGCAATGGATCGATGGTTACTAGTATCCCCTCACTTGTGCCCTCGCTCACGGGCGTATGGCCTAAAACCTCTCCTGTTTTTCCATCGTCATCGACGTAAACGACGATCCAGCCATCCTGCTCGGTGGTCACCTGGTCGATCGTCACCTGCCCATCGTCTCCAAGTACCTGGTGGCTCGCCGATACGCTCGGGTTGTTAGCTTCTGCAGTCATGGTAGGCTCAGCAGTCGGAACCTCTTGACCGGTCTGCGGAGCAAATGTTTCTTCTGGGGTCTCGAGATCGCCATCGCTTAATTCTGCCGGCTCCACCTCTTGGAATGAGGTCGCGGTAGCTGGGGAGGTGCTTGCTGCATTATCCGGCTCTTGTCCTTGTGAACAGGCTGTCGTAAGCCCAATCAACAAGAGTGAAATCGCGATGAACCAGTGTCTTCTCGTGTAACTTCTCACACTTTTGATTGTATGCCATAGACGATGATTGATAAAGTAATATCATCTCAGTCTAAGGCCGCCTTTTGGCGATCATGACACTGCTACTCTCAGCGATCCCTAAAAAGCAATTTGGCTCGCATCGACGCCCGTTCAGGAATTTGGGGGCGACAGGCTATTTGTATCAATGACAAAGCGTGAATTCGAGGGGAGAAGCCGGCCAACTTTGTAATCTCCAGCCGCCGTGTCAGTAGGTATGGCCGCAGCGATAGATTGGCTGCCAACCTCTAAGCCCAGTCTTCTGAGCCTAGGATTCTGAGCCCAGGCTTCCGAGCATAGGCATCTGAGCATAGGCATCTGAGCATAGGCATCTGAGCCCAGGCTTCCGAGCCTAGAAGTCACATTCGTAAACGCTGAGTTGGGGGGTGAAAAGTTCTTCTATAGAGAGCCCGGGCTATTCCTTCTTGTCGTCATCATCGCTGGCAGGTTCGACTTTGGCGGCGATGCTCTGAAGCTGGTCTTCCAGCTTGCGCACCTTCTCGGTTAACTCTTCAATCTGCTTCTTGACCGCTGAACCATCACTCTTGTCTTCGTCTCTCAAGGAGGAGATGACCTTATCAACCATCACCTTGTTCTGGTGTGATAGACCTTGGCCAAAGGCTTCGATGGCGGGAATGGACTCGGCAGCCTTCATGGTCTTCATTCCTCTGACGGCCTGCCACCTAACTGTCTCCCAGGGATCGCGAAGCAGGTCCTCGAGCCTTTCGATCACTTCTTCGCGTTTGGCCTTTTCCAGCCCTTGGCCAATGTCCGCCAGAGCACCCGCCATACTTCGGCGGACGCGATTGTCATGAATGCCGTAGGCTATCTGCTCCAGAAGCAAATCCACCGCTTCATCTCGTCGTGTAGCCGCCAGACCTACGAAGGCGCCCGCCTGGGCAATTCCTCTGTAACCGGCAACCTGACTGCCGCTAATCAGGGCATCCCAGTCCGCCATCCGTCGTTGAGCTCCCATGGCTTTGTAGGCTTCGTAGTGAGCTTCATAAGGGAGCTCGTCCTGAAGACGCCGGCCGATCGCTACTTGAATTCGTTCGTCTCTATACTCGCCAGCTGCGCCGAATACCGAAGCCATTACCTTCGGATCTCTTTCTGAATCAACGATTTTGACTATCCCTTCGATGGCAGCTTCTGTGTTGGCTTTGGCCAGGACCTTAACAAATTGCTCGCGAACACCCCAGAAAGACTCTTCAGCATAGGCTTCAACGATGGCCTCGATATTTGCCCGCTTCGTCGTCTTGGCCAGTTCATTCGCCGCCTGAATCCGGCCGATGACATCCTTCGCATCCTTCAGCTGTCGTCTCAGCATTGGATCACCCGGGTTAAAACTAAGCTTATGATGCGCTTTGTGCCCCGGATCAAAGCGTACCTGCTCTGGCTCCTTGGCCATGTTTACGATGACTACGTGTTTCGCCTCATCTAGCTTGAGCGGAATGGTGTGCTCTTCTCCATTCACCGTCCACCCAAGATCGGTGGAGAGGGCAAAGGCTGGAATCCCCTTCTCCTGGTCAACCTGTTTTTGCTCGATCTTGAAGGTACCCTGTTTCTGCTTGGAATCGTAGTCGAAGGAAACCTCTATATCCGGATAGCCAGGGGAATGGAACCACTGATCGAAGAACTTTCCGAGCGAACGCCCTGAGTGTTCTTCCATTACATGACGAAAATCATCGGTCTCGACCACTTTCCCGCTGTATCGTTTCAGATAGTCTTGGACAGCCGCCCAGAATACTTCATCTCCTAGCTCATTCCGCAAGGTGCGCAGCCGGCAGGCTCCGCCAGGATAAAGGTGCCCATCGTACATCTGCCAAGAGCTCTTGAAATGGCGCGTAACGATTGGCCGTTTGTAGCGTTCGTCAGCCTCGCGAAAATAGCGATTGGAATCATCGTAATAGACATATTGGGACTCATCGGGACCAAAAACATCTTCACAGTAGCACTGCTCCATGAAAGTAGCCCATGATTCCTTTAGCCAGGCATGGGCGAAATCTCGTATAACGACGGCGTCGCCAAAATAACTGTGGGCCATTTCGTGGACGTTTACCTGGTCTATCCAAAAACCGATTTCTTCCAACAATCTCTTGTCCATCATCGCCCAATCGCCCCAGCTGACCAAGGATATGTTCTCCATGGCGCCACCGAGTTTAGGCAGGCTGAACTGGTAATACTTTGGATAAGGAAATGCCATGTCCAGCTTTTTGGTCATCCAGGACATCATTTTGCGCGTGCGTCCAAATGCATTCATCAGCTCTTCGACACTGTATTCAGGACCAGAAAAATAGGCTAATGGAATTTCCTTCTCGCCATCGTCGAAAACGCCATCATCCGCCTTGATGAAATCCC
>DASRZI010000091.1:0-4895 GCA_035686605.1 Candidatus Zixiibacteriota bacterium | reverse complement strand
CTGCGAACTGAAATCCGGCGTCAATAATCGCTTCTTCAACAATCGGCTGCCAGGTAACCGCATCGGCTAAGTCGATTTTATTTAGAACTACTAGCTGGGGTTTATCCTCAAGTCGTGAATCATGGAAAGCGAGTTCCTGATTTATCATGGCCCAATCTTCTAGAGGATCGCTTGCTCCGCCATCTAGTAAGTGGATAAGGACCCGCGTCCTCTCGATATGTCTCAGAAAATCATGACCGAGTCCAGTTCCATCGGCCGCACCTTCAATCAGACCAGGAATATCAGCAAAAACCAGTGTTTCGAAATCATCTACTTCGACGACACCTAGGTTTGGTTTGAGGGTCGTGAAAGGGTAATCGGCAATTTTCGGACGTGCCGCACTTATCACCGAAAGCAGGGTTGATTTGCCCGCATTAGGAACCCCAACGATACCTACATCGGCAATCAGCTTCAATTCAAGCAGAATCCACGTTTGCTGACCTGGCTCACCGCGTTCGGCGACGCGAGGCGCCTGGTTTGTGCTCGACTTAAAGCGACTGTTTCCCCTTCCCCCACGACCACCGGGCAAAACAACCACCTCTTGGTCGGGATCAGTGAGATCGGCCAGAACTTTACCGGTTGATTCTTCTCGGATTATCGTTCCTGGTGGCACTTCAAGACGGATGTCCTCACCCTTTGCCCCTGTCATATCTTTACCACCGCCATGTCTACCATCACCAGCATTGAAATGGCTTTTTCTGCGATAGCGAATGAGACTGTTGGCGGCTGGATTTACCGAGAAGACGACATTCCCTCCCATACCCCCATCGCCCCCATTTGGGCCGCCCCTAGGTACGTGCTTCTCGTGGCGAAAACTGATCATGCCATCGCCGCCGCTGCCACTTCGTATAAGGACCTTGGCTTCATCGTAAAACATAACGTGGCTTCTCCCGGATTAGTCTAAAGCTAATCTTCGACTTTGGCTTTTGAATCGAGCAGGCTGCGAAGCGACTCAAGCCTGGGATCTAGGTCGTCGGTCTCGCACTCACATGCCTCGTTGTTTAGATTCTGACCGCATCGATCACATAGACCCTTGCAGTCGGGTCGGCAGTAGGGCTTCATCGGTATCTCAAGCAGACCTAGTTGTCGAACCAACGGATTTAGATCGACAACACCATCTTCGCCAACGCCAAAATCACCAAGCGGAGCGGTGTTTGGAGGATAATAAAATAGGTCATCCAACTTGATGCTTATGGGCAAATACATGCTTTCAAGGCAGCGAGCGCATTCAGTTCCGATGATACTGAGCAACTCACCTGAAATGTAGAGACCATCGGATCCACGCACAACCTGAAAGGAACCTTTCAGGGGTTCGAGAATGACATCATCGATTGTTACTCTTGGATAATCGAGCTCCATCTTGCGTTTTGTGCCAAGATCACCCTCGAGTATAAATCCAAAGTTAAAGCGTAGCCTTGAGCTCTCTTTATTGCTCACAACAGTATTCTCTTTTTCGTTATTACTTCTCAGAATTCGGCCTTGAATTGATGGCGCAGTATAACATGGGCTTAGAATTGGCGTCAACGAACCTGGTCGTTCCTTAATGGTCAATGGGGCTTGAGCATGACATCAGAAAAACAACTACTTGTGGCAACAAGAAATAGAGGAAAAGTTAGGGAGTTTGACGACCTAATTCAAGACCTACCAATTAAGTGGCTTTCGCTAGATGATTTGAGTATCGGTCTCGACGTGGAGGAGAGTGGCGATACTTTTGAGGACAACGCCATCTTAAAAGCCCTCGCCTACTCCAAAGAATCTCGCATGCTAACGATCGCCGACGATTCGGGATTAGAGGTAGACGCCCTCAATGGTAGGCCTGGAGTCCGAACCGCACGCTATGGCGGTTTGGATCTAACTCCGGTACAGCGCTATGAACTTCTTTTGAAGGAGCTGAACGATGTGCCCTGGGAGGAACGAAGCGCTCGCTTTCGATGTGTTATTGCTTTAGCTGGCCCTGAAGGATTGATAGGCGTAGCCTCCGGAATATGCGAAGGTTTTATTGGGCTCAAACCAGAAGGAAATGGAGGATTTGGCTATGATCCTGTTTTCTATCTCCCGGAGTATGAGCTAACAATGGCCCAGCTGCAGCCGAGTGAAAAACATCAGATTAGTCATCGGGGAAAGGCGATGGCCGGAATCCTGCCGAAGCTCCGTGGGGAATTCAATCAATAGATATGACGATTGGGTAAATGATAGATCTGATTGGCCTAAACCGGGTCGTTGATAAACGCTTTCATAGCGCCAGCTACTTCCGAGGGTCTTTCAAGCATAACCATGTGACCCGCCCCTTCCACAACCTGAAGACGCGCATGCAGTATGCGTTCAGCAAGGAAGATGCTGTATTTCTGGGGTGTCAGCCTGTCGAGAGAGCCTACGATGACCAATGTTGGCAAACGTATCTCGTTCAATGCGTTCATCAGATCAAAATCGTTGCAGGCTAGAAAATCACCGTACATAGTTGTAGGATCGCTTTCCAGGAGTCTCCGCTTGGCCAGCTGCCTCAATTCAACAGGTGTGTTTTCCGACCAAGCAAGATCGGTAATGAGACCGGCAGTATTGTCGAAATCAGGTACGATACCTTCAAGGATGGCTGGTGCAACTCTCAATCGAGCGCCGCTACCAAGGAGCACCAGGCCGGTGACGGGTGGGGGTGGGTGAAGGCCGATCGTCTGCACGATGGCTCCACCCATAGAGTGACCGACCAGGGTGATTCGCTGAACCGCAATAGCTTTAATGAATGAAGTGACGATATCGGCATAGTCTGCGATCGTCGAGCAGCCGGGTGGCGCGGACCGGCCGTGACCTGGCAAGTCTAAGGCATAGACATCGCGCCCGTCCATGCTACGGAGCTCTGGAGGCCAATCGAGATGCGAACCGCCAGCACCATGTATCAACAGCAGCGAACTCGTACGGTCTCCATTGCCTTCACGAAAGGCATAGAACAGTTCTTGGTCTTCTACATGTACAAAGGGCATGGTCCTTGAAGTCTACAACAATCAGGCTGCCTTGTCCTCCAGGCGCAGAAAAACTGCCAGCACTTGTGATTCAGGCTTCACCTCATCCAGACCACTAGTCCATGGATATACCTTGTTTGCAGCAGCAGATCTAGCTCTCGCTTTAGGGTTGGTTGACCGGCATGATTCCAATAGCTAGAATCCGTTAATTCGGAAACAAGGAAGGTAACAATGAGCCGATTGGTCATAGACGGGGGCCACAAATTAAGTGGTACGATCACCGCCAGCGGAAACAAAAACGCCGCTCTCAAACTTCTCCCAGCATGTCTCTTAACGGATGAGCCTATCATATTACATAATATCCCAGACATCGCGGATGTACGCACCGTTATCGAGATCATCAGCGATCTTGGAGCGGAGGTTGACGACCTGGGAGACGGCAGCTGGCGGATTCATGCGGAAAACATCACCAAGAGTAAAATATCACCCGAGTTAGCTGGCAGAATCAGGGCTTCCTTCGTCTTCTCGGGACCCATGTTGGCTCGAATGGGAAGCATAACGCTGCCTGGTCCAGGTGGCGATGTAATCGGAGGCCGGCCGTTAGATACCAATATCCAAGGACTCAAAGCTCTTGGTGTGGAAGTCGATCTCGACGCCCTGGGCACGTTTCACATGACTGCACCAACTTTAATTGGAGCTGGCTATTTGCTGCAGGCAGAAGCCAGCGTTACAGCGACAGAGAACACGGTCATGGCGGCAGTAATGGCGAAAGGTGAAACCATTATCGACAACGCAGCCCGCGAACCACATACTGAAGATCTTTGCCGATTTCTGAGTATTTTGGGCGCAAAGATCGAAGGCATCGGAACCAGCCGGCTAACTATCACAGGAGTCGACAAACTGAATGGTGGTGAATTCACAATTGGCTCTGACTATATGGAAGTTGGCAGTTTCATTGGGGCGGCGGCCCTTACTGAAGGTGAAGTACGCATCAAGAATGCCAATCCAAACAATCTGGGAATGATTGACCAGGTATTTCGCCGTCTCGGAGTCCACTGGGAGGTAGAGGGAGAAGACATCATCGTCCCGGATGACCAAACTCTGGAGATTACGCCAGCATTGGGGGGGCGTATCCCAGAAATCAAAACACATCCATGGCCGGGTTTTCCACCCGACCTAATGAGCATCGCCGTTGTCATTGCTTCTCAGGCAGCTGGCTCCGTTTTGCTGCACGACTGGATGTACGAGAGCCGGTTCTTCTTCGTCGATAAGCTGATTTTCATGGGCGCTCGGATTGTCCTATGTGATCCACATCGCGTGCTCGTTCAGGGACCCAGCACCCTCTTCGCCAATCCTCAGGGGGTGACCAGTCCAGATATTAGGGCTGGAATGGCCATGGTTCTGGCTGCTCTTTGTGCCCGGGGACAGAGTACGATTTATAACATCCAGCAGATCGATCGCGGTTATCAGCGGATCGATAGAAAGCTGCAAACTCTGGGTGCGCAAGTAACCCGAGTTGAAAGCTGATTGTTTGCTTATATTCATTTGACCACCCCAGATCGCTTTAGTATAATCGCCAGTCGGCTCTGTCAAGTAGTAGAGCATGCTAGGTTGGCAACAGCAGTCTGGATTGAGTTAAGCGTTTTTGCCGTCAGCTAGCGAATTTAGTTTCAGGGGCTATTGAGGCCCTTGTTTTTTTGGGAGAATATATTAATGACGAAGCGCACCTATCAGCCAAAGATTCGCCGCCGACTACGTGTTCACGGGTTTCGCAAGCGAATGAAGACACAAGCTGGTCGTAGAGTAGTAAAGAACCGAAGGCAACAAGGACGCAAGAGTATGGGCGTCTCGATGAATAATCACGTTAAGCGCGTCAATTGGAATGGAACGCGCGCTTCCAGC
>DASRZI010000090.1:0-13770 GCA_035686605.1 Candidatus Zixiibacteriota bacterium | reverse complement strand
ACAATCGAACGATGACGACATGCCTTTAGTTTTAACCGCGAACAGACCGGTGGGTCTTCACTTTTCTGTTCATGATACCGGTATCGGCATACCCCCAGAGCGGGTGGACCGCCTTTTTAAGGCTTTCAGCCAGGCCGACACCTCCACCACAAGAAAATATGGGGGCACTGGATTGGGGTTGGTGGTCAGTCGTCGCCTGTGCGAGATGATGGGCGGCTCCTTATGGGTTGAAAGCGAAGGCTTGCCAGGCAAGGGATCGACCTTCCATTTCACCATCCTAGCCCAGGAGGCTCAGGAACTCGAATTCCAATCGGGTGATGATCAGACACGCATTTCTGCTAAACCACTATTGGACCCAGAGATGGCCCAGCGCCACCCGCTGCGCATCCTGTTGGCGGAGGATAACGTCGTTAACCAGAAGCTGGCTCTTCGCCTCCTGGACCGTATGGGCTACCGGGCAGACTTGGCCGCTAACGGCCTTGAGGTTATCGACGCCCTAGAACGCCAGGTGTATGATGTAGTTCTCATGGGCATCCAGATGCCGGAGATGGACGGATTGGAGGCTTCTAGGCAAATCACCACTCGGTGGGCAGGAAATACCAGGCCAGCTATCATCGCAATGACCGCTAGTGCAATGGAAGGAGATCGTGAAGCAGCATTGGCTGCCGGTATGGACCACTATATAACCAAACCGATCCGCGTTGAGGAACTGATATCGGCGCTTTACCAGGTAAAGCCAGTCAAAGGTCACCAAAATGATTGAATCAACAATCAGCAAGATACCGCTATTCGCCGAGCTGCCGCCATCTGAGATCCGGAATCTAGTCGAAACGCTTCAATTTCGGGAAGTACCGGTTGGCGAGGTTATTATCCATGAGGGCGGACGAGACGATCGCTTCTATATTCTGTTGGAGGGGCAGGCCGAGGTATTCAAGACGATGGCCAGCCGCTTAAATAATGATAATTCATTGCCGGCCGACGAACCTATCTTGTTAAGTGGAGATGAACGCTTCTTGGGTGTGATTGAACAGGGTTCGATGATCGGTGAAATGAGTCTATTTAGTCGAGATGGCCGCCATACGGCCAGCGTTCGGGCATTGAGTCCGCTGAGTTTGTTGGAGATGACCCGTGGTGATTTTGACGCCCTGCTCCACCGCCAGCCAGATATGACATATGGTCTTGTTCGCTTGCTCAGCCGGAGGCTGGAACGATCGGAGAATGTTACTATCGTCGATTTGCAGGAGAAGAATCGTCAGCTAACCAGGGCATTCCGGGAACTCAAAGCAGCCCAAGCTCAGTTGGTGGAAACGGAGAAACTCGAACATGAGCTGGAACTCGCTCGCGAAATCCAGCTGCGTATCTTGCCCGAAGAAATTCCATCGCTAGAAGGCTTTGATTTTGGGGCGATGATAGTACCTGCCAGGGCAGTGGGCGGCGACTTCTATGATTTCATCCCACTTGATGACCAGCGCATGGGCATAGTCGTGGGTGATGTTTCTGATAAGAGCATTCCTGCCGCGATGTACATGTCGTTATCCTACGGATTGATCCGTGCAGAGGCTCAGCGCTTAACCTCACCAGCAGAAACCCTGCACAACGTAAACCGCCTTTTGCTGGAAGTCAGCACCTCCAGCATGTTCGTCACTGTTTTATACGGTATTCTCAACCGCGTTACCCGTGAATTCCGCTTCGCCCGCGCGGGCCATGAATATCCGATAATCCTGGATAGTCATGGACGGCCACTTGAATTAGCACGCACCTCTGGGCTGCTGATGGGCCTATTTGACGATCTGTCTTTAGAGGAAGAGTCGATCTTCTTTCCGCCCGGGGGAAGTGCTTTGATTTACAGCGACGGAATTACCGAGGCGATGAACATTCAAGGTGACCAATACGGCGCTTCAAGGGCACTGGCATTCTTGAGCCAAAACATGGGCAGCTTCTCGTCTAGTAATCCTGCAGGTGATATCTGCAAAAGGCTGCTGTCTGATCTACGGACTTTTGTCGGGCCAGCGCTGCAGAACGATGATATAACTATCGTGGCTATTCAAGGTTAGGAGTATAGAGATGGCAGAGTCCGTTGGTGATCGAGCGTTGCGATCATTCATTGCCAATATACCCCTTTTCGCCTGTTTAGAAGAATCGGAACTGTCCACATTGGCCCAAGCAGGTCGAAACCGGGAGATGCCAAAGGGATCGATCTTGTTTTTTCAGGATGATCCGGCCGATGATCTGTATGTGCTTCGTTCCGGTTCAGTGGCGATATATCTCTCCAGCAGCGATGGTCGCGAACTCGTTTTGGGAGAGATGCGGCCTGGCGACTGCTTTGGCGAGCTAGCCTTGATAACAGGTCAACCGCGTTCGACCAACGCCGCGGTCCAGCTCAAGAGCGAACTATTTATCATTCCGGGTTCCCTCTTCTTGGACTTGATAGATAGCCATCCGGAAATGATGCACTGTCTGCTTACTGTCACAGCTCAACGTCTATATAATTCAACCCAACGGGAAAGTGCGCTAGCCTTTCTCGACGCTCAGGCTCGGCTAGCCCGGATCTTGCTGCAGTTGGAGCAGTTGTCAGAGGCGCCTGGTGGATATGTCACGATATCCCAACTTGACCTGGCCAGGCGTGTTGGTTTGACCCGCCAGACCGTTGCCAAGATCCTCGGCCGCTGGCGCCGGTCAGGCTGGCTGCTCACCGGTCGCGGCCGGATCGTTCTGCTCGACAAAGTCGCTTTGCAGCAGGTTGAGAAAGAGGCCACCTTCTAGCTGACCACCTTGTATGTTGAGCAAGGTGAGCTCGACACGATCAATCACCAGAACACCCCGACTCTAATTACGCCAACATGTCATTCCTTGTGTCGCTTGCGTGACAGAACCAAGATTGCTTGCCTGATACACTTCCTTTAAGTCTGATGGGTAACGTTGATGGGGTCGTAACTTTTCACAAGTAGCGGCACAGACTACCCCGAACGCAAACAACTCTAGACAATTTATTGTCTCAATAGAATGGATAGGAGGAAATCCGATGAGCCAGAATCAAGAGAGAATTTTAAGCAGGTTGTTGGAAAAGCTGACGGCTGTGCGCGCAACGCTTAAGAAAGACGAGCGCGCAATACTCGATGCGATGGTATTGAATGCAAATATCATGACTACCGGATTCGAGGTCATGCAGCACGGGCTGAAAGAAGGGCTTACTCCCGCCGCTGAGGCCGCAGTTGATGCCGGCGCCATGACCCCCAGAATGGATTTCGGTCCGGACGAGGTTGTCCAGCACGGGCTGAAAGAAGGGCTTACTCCCGCCGCTGAAGCCGCAGTCGATGCCGGCGCCATGACCCCCAGAATGGATTTCGGTCCAGACGAGGTTGTCCAGCACGGGTTGAAAGATGGTCTTACTCCCGCCGCTGAGGCCGCTGTCGATGCCGGTGCCATGACCCCCAGAATGGACTTCGGTCCGGACGAAGTTGTCCAGCACGGGCTGAAAGAAGGTCTTACTCCCGCCGCTGAGGCCGCAATCGATGCCGGCGCTGCCACCCCAAGAATGGATTTTGGTCCAGACGAAGTGATCCAGCACGGGCTGAAAGAAGGTCTTACTCCCGCAGTCGATGCTGGCGCCGTAGCGGGCGCAGCCAGCCAATATTTCAAGATTCGTCTGGATGACGCGTCTGAATCTTACAGGCTAGCTGATTAAATTAGCCGGATAGTACAAGACCTGAAAGATCAACTCTAGGCCGGCCAATGGATGCACATCCATTGGCCGGCTTGTTGCATATTGGAGCTATCTAAGCTCCGTCTGTTTGAAGTGCCCCCTATATAGTGGCAAACGATCACAATTCGTACTATAAACTGGATAGTACAACTCTAGCTTCAGCGTTCTTTACAAGGAATCTATCGTGAATGATGTAGATGCCGCATCGGGTGACGAGTTCGTCCAACAGCTCGTTGAGTTGATCCAAGCCATTGAGGCTAGCGGATACGCCGTATTACCCCGCACGGATCAAGAGCTGCTGGAATCTGTGGTCGAGGCGGCTGCCAGTATTCTCAACGCAAAAGCTGCTTCTATCGCTTTGGTGGATGAGTCAGCTGGGGAGCTGGAATTTAAGGTCTCCTTTGACCAAACCGGAGGTCACAGCGTCATCGGCATGCGCTTTCCAATTAATCAGGGCATCGCCGGTCACGTCGCGATGACTGGTCAACCGATGGCTGTTTCTAGCGTCCAGGATGATTCCCGATTCAACCAAGATTTTGCCGAGAACACCGGTTATGTTCCCAGCGCCATCTTGGCAGTTCCGCTGCTGCTGCAAGAGAAAGTAATTGGCGTCATGGAGGTACTGGATAAGAATTCCGCTGCCTCATTTAGCTTGCAGGACATGGATTTGCTGACCATATTTGCCCGCCAGGCCGCGATTGCCATCGATCAGGCCCAACTGCATAATCAGCTTGGTACAGCCCTCACGCAGGGTCTTCTCCGACTTGTGGAGAATAGTGGCGCTGATGGAACACGGCAGCTGCTTGAAAACCTCTCGGCGACTTCCCAGCAAGCACCATCAGATCTCCACGAGATTGCCGTATTACTCAGCGATATCGCTTCGGGTGGTTCGGCCGAAAGGAGAGCCTGTATCCAGATTCTTGAAGTCTTCAGCCAATATGGCCATCGGAAAAACCGTTTCCTATAGCAAAGCACTTTTAGAACTCGTGTAGCCCAACAGCGATGACCACCAATCCCCTGCGACCCGCCTGGTCCGAACAATTTAGCAGCGATGCTATCCAAGAGCTGTCTGTACACGGACCGATGGGTGAGCTGACCCGTGAGTGGGCTTGGGGTGGCAGCACCGGCAAGGGCGTTCGGGTAGCTATTGTTGACAGCGGTATCGAACACGATCACCCGGCATTAGGCGACAGTGTCCGCGGTGGGGTGGGGATTGAATTCGACGAGGAAAGTGACAATTACCTGCGCGTCGTCGAAGAGCCCCAACCAGCAGACCTTACTGGCCACGGAACAGCGTGCGCCGGCATCATCCATGCCATCGCACCGGAAGCGGAGCTTTTCAGCGTTCGAGTCTTGGGTATAGGTGGCCGTGGCCGAGCTCTGCAGTTCGCCGGTGGATTGGAGTGGGCTGTGGAGAATGATATTCAGGTCTGCAATCTCAGCTTAAGCACTTCCCTCGATGAGTATTACGCCATGTTCCATAGGGTGGCTGACCGTGCCTATTTCGGCAATTTAATGCTGGTCTCGGCCGTCAACAATATCCCAGCTCCCAGCTACCCCTCGCTCTATTCATCGGTCATATCGGTCGCCGCCCATGAAGGCAAGGATCCTCACACCTATTACTATAATCCGGATCCACCTGTTGAGTTCGGCGCACCTGGCTTTGATGTGAGGGTGGCTTGGACGAACGGGAGCTATATGCTGGCCACTGGCAACAGCTACGCGGCACCCCACATTGCTGGGTTGGTCGCCCTAATTTGCGCCAAGCACCCCGATCTAACCCCCTTCCAGATCAAAGCAATTCTCTACTCCTGCGCTAGTAATGTGAGCCGTCCAGATAGCTTGTAGCTGCCCAGCTATCCCCCACCATCAGCTTCATCCTACAGATAGGCGCTGCGATTTAACCTCTGGCAGACACTAAGTCCCGTTGTATTTCATCGATAGCATTTTGCAGCGTCTTACTGCCAGCTTCCTTTTGGATTTTATTAAAGAGATCGGGAGGCAGCTGGTCCTCAATTTCGGCTAAAGCCTGGCGGCCGATTGCCTGGTACAGAAAGGGCGTATTTGAAGAGTCGACTGCCAGGAATAAAAGCTCGGCCGCCCGATCGTTCTCCCCCTTCTGCGCCCAGAGCATAGCTAATCCAATAAGAGCATAATTGGCGGTCGCTGGATAGTTGTAATCCTGAGCTAAAGCAAGCCCCTCATAAAAATGCGCCTGGGCTTTTTCGTATGTTTTCAACGCTAGCTCTGCAAAACCGATACGGACAAGCGATGTCGCCGTTCCCCATCGATGACCAATAGCGTTGAATTGCTCATACCCCGACCGGCCGAACTCCAAGGCATCATCGTAAGCCTTCATCCCCCAGGCGCTGAGGGATATTCGGCTTAAGGCATATCCCTGGCCTGCTTGATCGCCGACTGCCTCGAAATACCGCAAGGCTTCCCGGTGATAGGCCGCGCCTCGTTCATACTGCCCCTTTGCGTCAGCCCAGGTTCCTAATTTACTCAGTGCATAGGGTAGGCCAAGAACATTTCCCTTTTCGATGCCTACCTCATAGGCATCCTGGAAATATTTTCCAGCCTGTTCAAATTCACCCAGCTCATAATAAGCCCATCCAAGCCAGGACAAGGCAGCTATAGACATGAAGGCATCATTTTGGGCACTCAGGTAGGTTAGCGATTCTTCGAAAGTGCCAATAGCCTCGCGATAGTCACTTCGGTACACGGACCAGATCCCTGCTCCCAGGAGGGCCACACCTAGTTCATAGTCCATCTTCTGCTCACGCAAATACGGAATGCAACTTTGTATTGCGGCCTCCGACTCTGGATTACCGATAGTGGCTCCATTGACCGCTTTCGAGGTGATTACGTTCAAGAGCAGCTTGCTTTTCGGTTTTCCTACCTCAATACTGGCGCCTTCTTGGCGAAGAATCTGTTCCAAACGACCATAATACACCTCAGCGCTGTGAAACCCTTCAGTCTGGACGAACCGGGCAAAGCTGCGAAGCGCTTTGTACGCTTCATGTTCATCATCCCAATGGATTAGTGCCCACCTGACGGCCGCCCAAACGTTGCCGCTTTCTGCTCGTATTTCCTCACGAATTTCGCGTATCCTTTCTCCCTGGATATGGTCTCGCCTATCGACGAGGAATTGAATATAGTGAAGGCTGTGGAGCTGGAGTGTGGAATCCCGATCCTGTGGGGTTTCTTCCAGTTTCTCCATAGCAAAGGTTTTTAGGAGGGGATGCATATCAAAACGCCCTCTTTTGTCTCTGTTTACGAGAGATTTCTGGACAAACTGTGAGAGCATCGGCAGGGAGACATTGGCTACTTCGTTGGCTGCTTCACGGCTGAACCCTCCCCGGAAGAGTGCCAATCGACGAAAACCCTCCTGGTGCTCCAATGGGATGCGGAACCAGGATTGGTTAAAAATGGCCCGGATACTGCGGTGTTTCTCTGGCACATCGTGCATGGTGGTAGCTAGAAAATCGATATCTCTCTGGATCTCTTCTGCGATCTCTTCGCAGGTTAGAACGTTGACCCAGGCCGCCGCCAGCTCAATGCCAAGGGGAAGACCATCTACAAGCTGACAAACTCGTGATACGGCCGGTATATTTTCCCTGCTGAGGGTGAAACTGGGCTCTACTTGCCTGGCTCGTTCCGCGAATAAGGTTAGGCCGCTATATGCTTCCACTGCGGATCCATTTCCGTTGTGCGGATATTGAAGTCCGCTCATGGGGTACACCCATTCTTCCCTTAAATTGAGTCGTTCACGGGAGGTGACCACCAAGCGCGCCTCGGGTGACACCTTGAGGATGTCAGTCAGCAGTCCTGCGCCAGCCAGCAGATGCTCGAAATTATCCATCACCATAAGCAGTGACTGGCGGCTCAAGTAATCCAGAAGCTGCCTTCGAGGTTCGAGATCGCTGGAGTGGCCGTCAACGGCAAACTGCAGCGTACTGGCCACGGCCGGGACCAGGTAGTCGGGAGATTCAATCTTCTCCAGATCTACAAACCACACCCCTTGGGGGAATGAGTCGATCAAGTTCGAAGCGACTTGCAAGGATAGGCGTGTTTTCCCAGAACCCCCCGGACCTACAAGCGTTAACAGGCGATGGCTCGTAATCAAATCGCGAACCTCAGTCATCTCCTGGCTGCGACCGATAAAGGTGGTCAACTGCTCAGGTAAATTGGTTTGCAAATTGTCTAACGTCTTAAGCGGTGGGAAATCAGAGGGCAGTCCTTCGATCACCAATTGGTGGATGGGCTCAGGCCGGCGCATATCCTTGAGTTGGTGGCGGCCCAGGTCCTTAATGGAAACTCCTTCTGGCAGGTCATCCTGGACCAGAGCCGCGGTAGTTTCTGAAAGTAATACCTGGCCTCCATAACCAACGTGACCTACCCGGGCGGCACGGTGGACATCCATGCCCATATATCCTTCATCAACCAGGGAAGGTTCTCCAGTGTGCAGACCCATGCGAACCAGGACCTGGACCCCCTTGGGCCAGATTCGTTCGTACAAGTTCCTCTGGATATCAACGACGGCGCTGATCGCTCCCGTCGCCTTTGGAAAGACAGCGAAGAATGCATCACCCTGGGTATCGATCTCGCGGCCATTCCATCTGGCTAATGCTTGGCGAACGATTGCATGATGGCTCGAAATAAGTTCTTCGTACTGATCACCCAGACGATCCAGTAACTGGGTCGAACCTTCAATATCGGTGAACAGGAAAGTTACCGTTCCCTCGGGTAAGAAGATTGAACGATTCTCCGTGCTAGCCATCGTACATTGACCCTCCGCGATCGATAATCCGCTGGAACAACCAGGTACTCTCACGAATATCCTGACAACTAATAGATCGGAATCCTCGTGCAAGCCTGGTGGCACAAATAAAAACTATTAGTCTGTGCCAGTATATCATCAATTGTGACGTAACGAATGCCCGCTCGGTAACATTTTCTATTGACGCAATACGGAATGCTGTTCTTAAGGTCAGGATTATTACATTTGTAGAGAATTTGGCGCCCCTTATAGCCAACGCTGGCCCGGGGACCTGAGTGAGAGCGGGTCTTGGAATTCACGGAAGGAATTACCAAGCAAAGGTCCGGATGACCTGTGATCTCGTGCTCAATTTATGCTATGATGCTCTTAGCGGAAGCCTGGAGTCGTCTGACAAGGCCGTCGTTGGAAGGCGTTCGGTCTATCGGAGGTGGAACAGTCGTGAATAAGCTGCCGATTGGGGTGTCTAAAGATCTGCCTAAAGGTACGGTCACTTTCCTCTTCACCGACATTGAAGGATCAACACAATTGCTGCAATCGTTAGGCGAGCAATACATTACGCTGCTCACCAGCCATCACGAGCTTCTCCGGGCCGTATTTAGCAAGTGGAATGGTCGAGAGGTAGACACGGAAGGGGATGCATTCTTCGTATCCTTTCCGAGAGCCACAGAGGCGGTGGCGGCCGCGGCAGAAGCCCAGCGAGCGTTCGCCGAACATACCTGGCCTCAGGGTGCAGTGGTCCGAGTGCGCATGGGTCTGCATACTGGAGAACCCTGGTTGGTCGAAGAGGGCTATATGGGCATGGACGTCCACCGCGCCGCTCGTATCGGCCACGTAGGCCACGGCGGGCAGGTGCTCCTCTCCGAAACAACTACCTCCCTGGTCCTGGATGAGCTGCCTGATGGCGTCTCATTGCTGGATCTAGGCCGCCACCGGCTCAAGGACATGCGCCGGCCGGAGCACATACGCCAATTGGTCATCGAAGGGCTGCCGTCTGAGTTTCCGCCCCTCAAGTCGCTGGAAGTCATCGCCCCTACACCCGCTGCGTCAAAGGTCACACCCGACCGGGAAACCAGGCAGGTCGGTCCAAGCCCTTACCGTGGCCTGGCCGCCTTTCGCGAGACGGACGCCGATCTCTTCTTTGGACGCGAGGAATTCACAGAACAGCTGGCTCAAGCCGTACAGGTTCGAGGTCTGGTGGCTGTTATCGTCGGCCCATCCGGTTCTGGCAAGTCCTCGGCCGTCTTTGCCGGCTTGCTGCCCCAACTGCGCGACGATGAAAATTGGCTTATCGTAGAGACTAGGCCGGGAAGCCAGCCTTTTTTCGCCCTGGCCGGCGCTCTTTTGCCGCTGCTGGAGCAGGGGCTGAGTGAAACAGAGCAGTTAATTGAAACCAAAAGGCTGGCCCAGGCTATTCGGGCCGGCGATTTGAGTCTTTTTCAGGTGGTTAACAGGGCTCTAGAACGCCATGCTCAAGCCCAGCGAATGCTGCTAGTCATCGACCAGTTCGAGGAGCTTTTCACCCTCCAACCAGACCCGGAATCGCAACGACTCTATCTCGACGAGCTATTGTTCGCCGCTGAGGCCGCAGCGGCGTATCGCCGCTCGCCCCTGGCGCTGCTCCTGACTTTGCGGGCCGACTTCATGGGCCAGGCTCTTACCCACCGGCCATTCGCCGATTCACTGCAGGAAGGATCGCTTATCCTGGGACCTATGAACCGGCAGGAACTTCAAGCAGTGATAGAGAAGCCGGCCGCACTGCAGGGAGCGGCTTATGAGACCGGCCTGGTGCAGCGCATCCTGGACGATGTTGGCCATGAGCCGGGCAACCTACCCCTGCTGGAGTTTGCCCTGACCCTGCTCTGGGAGCGATTAGAAAGTGGCTGGATGACTCACGCCGCCTACGATGAGATAGGCAGGGTGGACGGCGCCCTGGCACGCTACGCCGAGGAGATTTATCAAGAACTGGATCTAGAAGAAAAGGAAGGAGCCCAGCGTCTTTTCGTACAAATGGTCCAACCGGGTGAAGGCACCGAGGATACTCGCCGTGTCGCCAGGCAAACAGAACTGGCGGCAGAGCAGTGGGCGCTCGTCCAATATCTTGCCGACCGCCGGCTGGTGGTCACTGGCAGGGACCAAGGGGGTGAGGAAACCGCAGAAGTGGTTCATGAAGCCTTGATCCGCGGATGGGAGCGTCTGCGCTGCTGGATGGGAGAGGACCGGGCATTCCGCAGCTGGCAGGAGGGGCTGCGGATTGCCTTGCGAGGTTGGGAGGCCAGTGACCGTGATGAGGGCGCGCTGCTGCGGGGGGCGCCGTTGGCCATGGCTGAGAGCTGGCTAGCCGAGCGTGAATCCGAATTGAGTACGACCGAAAAGGATTTCATCCAGGCGGGTATCGACTTACGTGGGGCTAGACAAGCTGCGCGCGACCGGCGAAGGCGGCTGACCATAGGGGGATTGGCGGTTGGGTTATTGATCGCTATCGCCCTGGCGATATTCGCCCTCAACGCGCAAAGAGTCGCCCAACGAGAGGCCGACGTCAATCACAGCCTGGTTCTATCCGCCAGTGCCCAGGACGCCCAGGAGAATGGGGAAGTTGACCTGGCTTTGGCGTTGGCATTGGAGGCGGTGAATATGGACGAACCACCACCAGAAGCCAAGCGTGCATTGTCAGCAATTACCCTGGGGCCGGGAACCCGCGCCGTTCTCGCGGGTCATAATAATAGTGTCCGCGAGGTAGCCCTCAGCCCAGATGGTAATACCGCCCTCTCCGCCAGCTGTGCCAAGCTTAACTCCAATGACGGTTGTTCTCAGGGAGAGTTGGTCCTCTGGGATCTTAAGACCGGTAGTGATCTGCGCCGTTTCGATGGACATTCGGACTGGATCAACGCCGTCTCTTTCAGCCCAGATGGCAAATCTGCTCTCTCCGGCTCGGGCGATGGCGAGCTTATCTTGTGGGATGTTGAAACGGGCCTGAAAATCCGCCGCTTCGAAGGCCACACCAGTGGTGTGAACAGCATCACCTTTAGCCCTGATGGTCAGACTGCCCTTTCCGGTTCGGACGATACGACCCTGATTCTGTGGGATGTTGAAACGGGCCTGAAAATCCGCTGCTTCGAAGGCCACACAGGCGGAGTGAACAGCGTTGCCTTCAGCCCTGATGGTCAGACTGCCCTTTCTGGCTCGGACGATACGACCCTGATTCTGTGGGATGTGCCAAGCGGCGTGGAAATCCGCCGTTTTGAAGGGCATATTAACTTCGTAACTGACCTAGCCTTCAATCATGATGGGCTAACTATGCTGTCTGGTGGCGATAATTCGCTTCGCATGTGGGACCTCGAAACGGGCGAGGAAATCCGCCGGCAAAGCTTTGGCAGCACCGTCGACTGGCTTGAAATCAGCCCCGATGGGCGAACCTTACTAATTGGCGGCATTGGTCCCGATATACGAATATGGGACGTCGAGCGCTGGCAGGAAGTTCAAACATTGCTGGCTGATCGGCAATCAGAGCTTAACCTGGTGGCATCTGCCGCGATCAGCCTTGACGGACTCCAAGCCTTCTCCGGATATTCTGACGGCGGCCTGCGATTGTGGAATCTGGGAGGTCAAGCTGGGTTGCGCCGGTTCGAAACTGATGGAACGCCGTTATTTGCGGTGGCTATCACTCCGGATGGAGAACGTCTTCTGACCGGTGACGCGAAAGAGACATCAATCATTTGGGATGTCCAGAGCGGCGAGGCTCTTCGTCGCCTTGAAGATAATGCGAGTGTTGTGCCTCCAAACGGTGTGGCTCTCAGCCTGGATGGCAAATACGCGCTGGTTGGTTCTGGGGATGCTTTTGGCGGTACGAACGCCATGAGCCTGATACTGTGGGACGCCGAAACCGGCGAGGAAATTCGCCGCTTTGAGGGTCATCGATCCATTATCAGGAGTGTGGCTCTTAGCCCCGATGGCCGGATGGCGCTCAGCGGCTCCCAGGGAGACTACGGAAATGACTTGTTCTTGTGGGATGTGGAGACGGGCGAGCAGATCCGCCGCATTGATACTGATGATGATATAACAAGTATCGCCTTCAGCGCCGATGGAAGCCTCGCTCTTACTGGTTCAGTCTTTGCGTCCAACCTCACGCTTTGGGACGTAGCAACCGGCCAGCAGATCCGCCGCTTCGAAGGTCCTGTAGACTTGGTTTTCGATGTGGCTTTTGGTCCCGATGAAAAGAGTGTCCTCTCTGCTTCCGGCGACGGCAGCGTGACTTTATGGGATGTGGAGACGGGCGAAGTCATCCGTCGATATCTCGGCCATGACAGCTGGGTGTGGAGTCTCGACCTCAGCCCTGATGGACGCTATGTGATCTCGGGTGATGAGGATGGCGGGGTCATCCTATGGGATTTCGAGACGGGCGAGGAATTAAGGCGCTTCAAGGGGCATACAGCCTTGGTGCCGGGCGTAATCTTTGGACCCGACGGTCAGAACGCTTTTTCTGTGGGCATGGATGGTGAGCTCATCGAATGGCAGATCTCCGATATGCCCGTGAGAGAGCTGATCGATTGGGGCCACGCCAATCGCTATGTCCACGATCTGACTTGCGAAGAGCGGGATAAGTATCGCGTCGAACCATTGTGCGAGGTCGGCGAGTAGGATCCGGCGACCTTGCCCACGCTAGTTTGCGCTAATTCCTTTCTTATTGGGGCAGGAATCGGGTAAGCCTACCTTCAACCCTGTTCTAGAATAGGAAGCGACCAGATCTCTCCATCAGCTTCCGAAGATCACACCCCTCCTTCCAGGATCTGCTGACCGCGGGTTGATCCATGCACCGAATTATGGGCAGATGAGCCCAGTGTAACCAATCTCCTTCGATATTGATTCGTCTGAGGGTGAAGGCATTTCTCCTTCCGGCTCTTGGTCGGAGGCTTGCATCCTCCCAAACACCGTAGATGGCGCATTATCCACCAAAGCGACGCTTCTTCATCACTAGTACCGCAACGTGTGGCAGTGGAACAACGCACGAGCATGTTTAATCATTCCCCACAGGATTGTCGCTGCCTAACGTCGAGTACCCGATGATCTTGAGCTCAATTTATGCTATGATGCTCTTCGTGGAAGCCTGGAGTCATCTGAAAAAGCCTTCATAGCAACACCGATCGGTTTACCGGAGGGAGAATAGTCGTGAGAATGCATTCCGATGACTTGACCCAAGATCTGCCCGAGGGCACTGTCACCTTTCTTTTCACCGACATAGAAGGTTCAACTCGCCTGCTGCAGATGCTGGGCGAGCAGTACATCACCT
>DASRZI010000089.1:0-5904 GCA_035686605.1 Candidatus Zixiibacteriota bacterium | reverse complement strand
CCAGGGCGCGGCCCAGGTCCTAATCCAGGATAGAAGGTGCCGACGATGGGCAAGCCATCAGCCGCCTCGATAGTCACCTCTTCTGACGGTTTCGGCAGCATTTCGAGCTGCTCATCTGCGGCCGGTTGCGGTATTTCTGTGGCTGCTGGCGATTCTGCTCCCTGCGTTGGCTGAGACGGCGGCTCGGAAGCCGGCGGCTGGGAGGCCGGTTGAGTCGTAGGTTCAGACGCCGGCTGGGACGCCGGGTCAGAAGTCGGGTCAGATGCCGGGACCATGGGTTCGCTGCTTTCCGAAGCGTCCGTCACTGCGGATCGGGCAGGTGACTCTTCTCCGGATGTCTTTTCTTGATCACTTTTGCATGAGGCCAGCAGCAGGATAATCACTGCGATGATCACTATTTGCTTTAATCCTCTCACGGCGTCTCTCCAGTTCAATAGCTTTTCGTTCAACGGCATCGTTCGCTCTTCGACGAATCTCAGCCGGTTGTAATCGGTCGCCAGAGACCGAAAACAGGTCCTATGGGTCATATCCACCCTAAACAAGATTATGAGTATAACGGTTTGTGGATCGTTGCTGTTGGTATTCTAAACATTAGTTCATAGAGGTACACCGGATAACAGCGCCGGGAGATCGGTCTTGGGGGAACTGACCGGAATACCGGTCTTGTCGACTTCGACGCTTGATCGACTTCGTCGCTCTGGGTTCGCCAGGGGAAAGAACCCCACCTTGGCCCTCCCCAAGCCTGGGTGGGAAGCGGCGGTCTGGCCAAGACGAGTCCTCTCGTCAGTCCTCCGGTCTATTCCACCGTGGCGAAGCTTGCTTCGCCCAAGACGAGCTTTGCTCGTCAAGGCCCCAGACCCTACCCCCCAGACCCTAACCCCCAGTCCCCAGCCCCCAGCTCCTGAGCCGATCTCTGTTATAATGCCAGTGATGTTTGATCTACCCCTCTTTCCACTTGGTACGGTCCTGTTTCCAGGAATGCCTCTTCCCCTTCATGTTTTTGAGGATCGCTACAAAATAATGATAGGTCTCTGCCTCGAACGACGACAGCCCTTTGGGGTCGTCTTAATTAAGGAAGGGGTGGAAGCCCTTGGCTCACTGGCTGAACCGCATCTGGTTGGCTGTACCGCTCGAATTACCCAGGTAGAGCGGCTTGGCCAGGGGCGAATGATCATAGGGGTGATTGGCAGGAGACGATTCAGGATCTTGTCCCTTAATCGTGATCTGCCCTACCTGGTTGGCAAGGCCGTGTACTATCCTCTTTCAGACGAAGAAACAGGGACAGATGATGCTGCGAGGAGGCTTCGACCTTTGGTTATCCGCTACATGGAAGAATTATCCAGGATCGAAGGCACGGATTTTAACCCTGTGCAAATTCCAGAAGAATCCATTTCCCTGGCCTTTACAGCGGCTGCGCTGCTGCGTATCCCGGTAATTCAGAAACAAGCATTCCTCGCCGCCCTGTCGGCGGATGAGCTTTTGAGAGACCTTCGCAAGCACTATCGACGGGAAGTGGCTTTCCTGAAAGTGATGGTGGAGCGAAAGGTTAAGGACCAGGGCCCGTTTTCGCTGAATTAATCTGTAAATCAGATTCCTGAAAAACCATTGGCTTCACCGGAACGGCCTGCAAACGACAGCTTCGCCAGCACCAAAGCGTATGAATCAGCCCACGTGCAGCTCTGTCTTTGGGCTAAACTGCTTCTAGGTTACGCTCCCAATTCCATGACGATCTCGCCTATTCCAGATTCGATATCGATCAGAAATGACACATCTGATTGGCCGAAGGCATCGTTGGTGTAGACACCACCCTCGTTGGCGAATCCTGGGGCTGTGATCTTGCTCAACATACCCTGAGTCGTCACCTTCACACCGCCTGATGCCGGCAGGATGAGGGTTACGCGCCCGAGACCTCCCTTGATCGTGGCCTTCACATCATGAAACCACTCTCCGCCAAGATCCAGGACGACGTCCCCCGCTCCTAGAGCTACATCCAAATCATTTACAGAAGAGCCGCTGAGATCGATGCTTACCCCGCCAGCTCCGCCTTTGAACTCGAAGCTGTCCAACTGCAGATCGGATAGGTCCAGGTCCCCTTCGCCAGCGCCAACTGTGACCAAGAGGTCCATGGGCAGGTTGCTGTTGAGCTGCAGATCCCACTCGTACTCGACGTCCCCAATATTGACCGGCAGTGTGTCTTTGTAGCTGGGCTGGTTGACGTTAAGGATGCCAATCTCATCCTCGACGGTGTACAGAACTTCCGGTCGCCAATCAGCCACGTTGTAGGTGACTGTCCCATCCAGGAGATTTGCCGCTCCGCCGCTCAAGTTTATGCTGCCCGTGCCCATCGAAAACTCGGCCTGTAATGAATGAGCACCACCCATCTCAACGCTCGTTGAATCCGTATTTACAGGTCCTATCTTCAACGTCTCGATATTGCAGCTTGTGATAAACACAACTGCGATCAAGGAGTGAAGCAAGAAGATAATTCGCAGCAAGCTTTTGGTCCAACTCTGGCGTTCGAATGGGAATGGATTCTTTCGGATTAGATTAGACAAGATCATCCGTATATCAAACAAACAATGGTGCGGGCCGGTTCTGTTAGCTATACGAGCATAGGGCCTGGATCGTAGCGAGATGTCCTGAATGACGCACAGAACCACCATCATCCCGAAGCAAAAGTGCAACGCTATAGGGGTGCTTGGCTGGAGGACTGATGAGAGTACTCATCTTGGGCGATAGGAAATCGCCTGTGGCAGGTGAAATGACCGGAAGACTGACGAGCGTAGCACATCTGACCGGAAGACCGGTCTTGGGCGAACTGCGTTCGCATGCGACGCTGAAAAGATGAAGCGGAACAAGAGCTGGGGATACCCCGGAAGGACAATCTGGCTTGGTGACATGGAGCGAGGGATTCTGCCCTTCGCGACCTCAGGGTATTACGCAAGCTCCGTTTGGAATGACAACAGCGCATACCAAGATAAGCCACCTTACAGATCTCGCCCATGCAACCTGCTAGCATGGGATGCAAGGAGTAACAAATGTCCTCTCAACTTTGGGAAGTGATGGTCAAACTGGAAGCGACCCGGACAAGGCAAAGCCTATCCTGTCCCGAATGCTTCGCCGTCATTGAACTACTAGCCGAAGGCGCCAGCCTGGGTGTTGAGTATGAACGACTAGCAGAACTGACGAGAGGACTCGTCTTGGGCGAACTTCGTTCGCCATAGAGCAAGGTGACGTGGCCGGAAGACTGACGAGAGGACTCGTCTTGGGCGAACTTCGTTCGCCATAGAGCAAGGTGGCTTGACGAGAGGACTCGTCTTGGGCGAGGGGAACTCGCCAAGGGGCGTGGCCGGAAGACTGACGAGAGGACTCGTCTTGGGCGAACTGCGTTCGCCATAGAGCAAGGTGACGTGGCCGGAAGACTGACGAGAGGACTCGTCTTGGGCGAACTGCGTTCGCCATAGAACAAGGTGGCTTGACGAGAGGACTCGTCTTGGGCGAGGGGAACTCGCCAAGGGGCATGGCCGGAAGAGTGACGAGAGTAGCACGTCTGACTGGATGACCAGTCTTGGGCTAGGTGCTTAGAAGAAGTCCCAGGATGATCCCACCAGAGAAAGATCTTGAGCACTTGGTGGCGCTTCCGGACCGCTTTCTTTTAGTTGGCGCTGAAATTCTTGGAAAGAGGGCAGTTCGCTTACCGTCTTTTGTGCCTCGTCGTTAAGGCGCAGCACAAAGTGCACGAATGATTTGCCATCCTGGCGCAGGAATGAACTGTACTTGATATCGGGGTTGTTGATTTCCCTAAGATCGGCCATGACCTGCTGGATATTGGCCTTATTGGTTTCGACAAACTCTTCTTTAACCGTGTATTGAACTATTATGCCTTTCATGTTTTTTCTCCTTTCTGTTCTGATAGGGGGGGTCTAGATAATAGTGCAGTTGTACGTGAACAGGAAATCTGATGTGCAACGTCTTACGTCGAATGTCTTACGTAGAACGTCTTTCGTCGAACGCCTGATGTTTTTCGGTAATGGGAATTTGCGGGCAAATAGGTGTCTTGGTGCGACAATACAAACCTACTGGCTAGTATTGTCAGAGGAAATATGCAGGAGAACAGGAGAGTATGATGGATTTAGGAGCATTTTCAGTAAGTCTGAATGTCAAAGATATACAAGTTTCAAAGTCTTTTTATGAAAAATTGGGCTTTCAAGTTTTCGGCGGGGTGGTTGAGCAGAATTGGCTGATATTGAAAAACGGCGATCATGTCATAGGGTTGTTTCAGGGCATGTTTGAGAAGAACACGCTGACTTTCAATCCTGGATGGGACCAAAACGGCGCTCCGCTCGAATCTTTCACGGACGTGCGAGACCTCCAACGAGAAGTGAAAGAGCAGGGAGTAGAGCTTGAGTCGGAAGCCGATGAGAAATTAGAAGGCCCTGCGAGCTTTATCGTCATTGATCCCGATGGAAATCCCATTCTATTTGATCAACACGTTTGATCGCAGGCCTCGTTCCGGCAGAGAAAATCGCAGTACCTCGTAAATTAACTTCCATAGATTATCGTCTCCGGACTGAAGGCGGCCCAGGAGAACCAAAAGTGGTCGCCATGTATGATGGGTGTTAACCGCTCGCCGGCTAACGGGCCACCGGTCGCCCGTCCCACGATGTTCCAGGTACTACCAGTTTGTTCGTCCATGATGAGTTCGCCATCCTTGATAAAGGTGAGTTTCTGCCCATTGAGGTTTGGATCGAAAACACCGGTGGCCCCAACATCGTCACCAAAAGCGATGACCGGGGTATCCAAAGCGCTGGCGGTCCCACCAACATGGAAGACGACCAAATCCTGCCCGCCCTGGGTGTCGTTAATGACGCCGTCGTCAACTAATTCTAGCAATGGATAGGCAACGTCTACATCATCAAGAGAGACCGTCACAACTCGTTCCATAGCCGCGATGCGTTTGTCAGGCACGCCGATGAAGGCGAAAGGATTCTGTCCAATCCTGTCGTAACCGGGATACGGATTTTGTCCATAGGGACGGCCCAGACCGGTGTTTTTCGATAGGATGATCCCGTTTGGGTAAGCCTCTTTGAAATCGGCGAAGCTGATGATGGAGGAGGGCAGGAAAGTTAGCTGGGAGCCGGCCAATTCGCCAACGATCCCCTCGCCGGTGAATTGCTGCCAAAGACTCTCCGTATTGCGGTCGTACATGACCAGGTCGGAGTGCCGCAGCCATCCAGAAGTTCCGAAGTCGTAGATTTTGCCGTCCAGATTGCGATCGAAGACCAGGGCTGAGTTGCATAGAGGACAGAATGTAACGACGACCGGTACCTCGCCGACGGTATCGTTCACAATCTCATGCCAGGTGAGGATTTGAAGGGGATAAGCTCTTGCGTCGCCGTTTATTTCTAAGGCGATGACCGGTTCGTTGTCAGCTAACCATACGGCAGCCTCGTCATACGGTATAAAAGTCGGGAAATCAATCGGAATGATCCCATCTCGAACTGGAAGGAGAGCAAGCATTTCGTCGTATTGAACCGTATGCCGGCTGAAGTCGGTGTTCCAATCCTGGGATATCTCCCGCTGCCGGTCAGACCTGTCGTCGACGGTCATGATCCCCTCTTCATTCAGCCCATCGCCAGGTTCGTCATCGGAGCTCTCAGATGTAGATTGATCGTCCTCTCCATCACTTCCGGCCTCGTTTTCTTCCATGACCTCTGTCTGAACGTCGTCATCTGTCTGACTGATGTCATTGGGATCGCTGCTTTGGCCCGCTGCTGTGTCACCTCGGAGGGTGTTAGATGCTGGTGTGGCTGATCCGGTTGAATCGTCACCACCCGTCGATTCAGGGCTTGAAGTTTCTTCAATCTCTATTTGCTCCGTTGGCCCGGCAGTCGCCTTGGAGCT
>DASRZI010000088.1:0-2546 GCA_035686605.1 Candidatus Zixiibacteriota bacterium | reverse complement strand
CCATTTTGCGCAGCCCTGCGGTTAAGATCGCATAGCTGGCAGCCAGAACCAGAGCCGTTAACCAGGCCACGCCATTCATCCCTGCCACCCGGTGGGAGAGCGCAAACAGAACCTGGCTCAGCCATTCATGGGGTACCAGTCGCTGGCCTTCCAGGGTGTGGGAAAATAGATCGCTCGTCGGAATCTTGCCTGATTCCAGAATGTACTCGCCGATCGTTAAGTGACGGCCCAGATCTCCATCTCCATTCATCATGCTAGGCATGAAGGTCAAGGCGGCCAAAAATACCAGGCAGAAAACGAGGACTTCAGGCGATGGCAGGAGCCACAGCCGGCGAGGCTCAATCTCCTCAAGTTTATCGGTTTGTGAGGTCAGCGAATTTTGCGCCAATGCGTCCAAATAACTATCCTCACCAATCATAATCGATTCCGAACAGAGCCCAACACCGGCTGGCTGGAATCGACCAGTCCCATATTTACTAGATCAACTCCAATTGGATGTTTCCACCAGGGTACCCATCCAAATGTAGTGGCTATTATACAGAGGTCGCAGCAGCTGCTATGATACCTGCTTCATCGGAAATCTATCCAAGCTGCCCGGTTTCTATTCCACAAAGCTAAGGAGCCACTTACAAACAAGGCCAAGCTTATACATATTTCCTACCTCCTGCTACTTGCAGCCTTTCCCCAGCCGATTTCCTATCGCGCAGCGGTCGCTCTGCGACATCGGCTAAGACCAGTCCTCTGGTCAAGACACCTGGTGACCAATCTGGATGGGCATCGAAGCCACCGGTGAGCCGGCGCTGGTCGCTTCCATCGGCATACTTTATATGAATACCAGGAACGCTATCGCGCTCAGAGACGTAGGCGATCACCCTTCCGCCGCTTCCGCTAAGCGGAGGTAAAGTCGTTGGTGCCGGTGTAGAAGTAGGCGTCGGTGGCAAATCCATTGCTGCCGGCGCCATCGTTTCTGTCGGGGGCATGGTTTCAGCCGGCGACGCCTGGGTATTCGCCGCCGCTGTAGTCGCTGCGGGCATTTCCGCTGTAACCGTTGGAGGGATCTTGGTTGGGCCTTCTGCATTCGTGCTCGGCGTGACAGATATCTCCGCGGTCGCGCTGCCTGCAGCTAACAATATCACCAAAAACAGGACCACAAAAAGAACGCGCTGGAGAGCATACCTGTGCAACATAGAGAGCCTTAAATGGACTGTCTGGTCAAGGGTTGTAGAAAGGCAGTTGTGATAACCATTTCACTTGAAACAGTAACACAGCTCATCTTAGAGGAATAACGACAATTCCTGAACTTCGGATCAACAACGAGCATAATCGACTAGCAAGCCCCTTCTTAGCTTACTCTCCGGCTATGCTTGCCCAGGTTCCGCTATTCGGCCGTATCCAAGACCATTTGACACAATGCCTCAACGGATTTCTCCCCGTTTTGAACAAGGATATTCATTTGAAGCTCTGCTGCCTGTTCTTTGATAAGTGTGTTGTACCAGAAGCTTCGTGCTAGAAAGTTTTCAAGCATTCGTTCTGGATCTGGTGAACCCTTCAGCCAATCCTTGTTCTTCCTTTCGCGCTCATCCAGAACCGAGGCTGACAGAACTATCCAACCTGACCAGATGTTTTCCTCTCTCAACTGGGAAACCGCGCTCGGCCGCAGATGCCATCCATCAATCACGATCGCAAATCCCCAACTGGCATGCTTCCGTATGACTCGCTTGACGATTGGCCAAGCCGCTTCGTGTTGAAGCGTTGCGTCGGCTTTGAGCCGTTCTACGGAGCTATACGTAAAATACTCCTGAAAAGGCTGGCCTCTCATAAAATGCAGTCCGGGATGGCTTTCTGGTGTGGTCACGGCCTGGGCGGCCGTCAACAAATCGTCAATGCTGAGAGACGTGATGCCGAGCTTTGAAGCCAGAGCGGTTCCTAACGTTGTCTTTCCTGCGCCAGGGGCGCCGCCGATCAAGAATACCTTAGTTTTCACTGGTGATGGATACGCTACCAGACCCTGTGTCCAGGATCAATTCGAGTCGATCCCTCGCGTCTTCATAACCGGACGTCACCCAAACGCCCTCGCCGTCATCGTCACCTTCAATCAAGGTGAACAGGGCCTTATCAATCCGCAGCCCGCCACTCCCCTTGTCCTCGACGATGATCATCGCCTCCATTGTCTCTGGCAAAACAAAACCGACGCTGCCTGAACCACTTTCGACCAGAAATTGATGCCGGCCGTTGTTGGGCAAGGTGATGGTTACCGATCCGCTGCCCGAGTCATAGAACATGTCGTAGTCACCACTCGGCAAGGTCATATCGACATGGCCAGAGCCGCCTTCGACGGTCAGGGCGGATAGAGTCAATCCCTCAAATTCAACTCTGGCCGATCCAGAACCCAGTTCCAGGTCCAGGTTTAAAGGAATATCTTCAGCTAAGTCGATCTGCCAGCGACGCATTTCCTCTGAATCGAACCAATGGGTCGGATTGAGCCAGTACTGCCAGTCGCTTGTCGCCTTTGTGTCCAACACCACTGTAGCCTGGCCATTAACCGT
>DASRZI010000087.1:0-36283 GCA_035686605.1 Candidatus Zixiibacteriota bacterium | reverse complement strand
AGATCGGTTCGGGAACATTTGGATCAGCACCTATGGTGGTTTGAGTCGATATGTACCGGAATCAGATAACTTCGATAGTCATGTGTTCAGTCCAAACAACGAGAGCGGACTGGGCTTTCCAATCATTCAGGACATCTTCGAGGACAGTAGGGGAGATTTATGGATTGGCACCGCTGGTGGAGGATTCGATAAATACGATCCAAAGAATGAAACCTTTTCCCACTTCCTGTTTGACGACGAAGAGCGGATCGACAATATCGGACCCGACAACATTCAAACTTTCTATGAAGACAAAGCCGGACATTTTTGGCTGGGCACATTGGCAGGGCTTGGTAGATTTGATCGTGATTCAGGGGAAATTGAATACTACAAACACGATCCCGACGATCCAAATTCCTTGAGCAACGAATATGTCTTGGCTGTATATGAAGATAGTTCAGGAACACTATGGGTCGGAACCCAGAATGGCCTAAATCGCTTTGTGGCTGAGGATGGCACTTTCGTTCGATATGACCAAGAAGACGGGCTCCCTGACAATGCGGTATATGGAATCCTCGAAGACAGTCATGGAAACTTATGGTTTAGCTCCAACAGAGGCATCACCCGCTTTACACCATCTGATGGTTCCTTTGTCAGCTTCGATACAGGCGACGGTGTTCAAGCCCTGGAATTCAATGTTCGCTCGGCTTATCAAAGCGATGATGGCCAGATGTTCTTCGGTGGAATCAATGGATACAATCATTTTTATCCGGATGAAATAACCAACAATCCGTATATCCCACCAATCGTTGTTACCGAATTCCAGATCATGAATCAAGATGTGGAGCACGGTGAAGATTCACGGATACCCAAGCCAATAATCCAATTGGATCATGTTAAGTTGAACCGGGGAGATACATCTATCTCGTTCGATATGGCCTCCCTCCATTTCTCGACTCCAGAAGACAATCAGTACGCATACATAATGGAGGGTTTTGACGAGGAGTGGAATTACATCGGTAATCGACGTCATGCGACTTATACCAATCTACCCCCTGGAGAGTACACATTTCGGGTTGCCGGTACAAATAGCGATGGGATCTGGAATACAGATGGAACAGCCATTAATATCTCCATGGCCTATCCCTACTGGCGAACTTGGTGGTTTTTACTCTTGGTCGCAATTCTGTTTGGGGCAGTCGTGTTTATTGCGGTGCGGCTAAGAACCCGGTCAACTGAAGCTAGAACTCGCGAGCTGGAAGCTCAAGTAGTGTCGCGTACCTCCGAGGTGGAGCAGCGGAGGGAAATAGCTGAGGTGCTGCGAGAGATATTGGTAATACTAAACTCGAGCCAATCTCTGGAAGAGAGTTTGCACTATATTGTTGACCAGGCTGCGCGGCTAACGGATGCGGAAGATGCCATCATTTTCCGCCAGGAAATTTCAGCCAAGAATGTCGCAGAACAGATTACGATAATCGCCACCAATGAGGGGGGACAGATTCGGTATTCACCCGGAATCGCCCTATTGACTATCACTAATGAATGGATAGATGATGGCTTGCAGAGCAAACAACCGCTAATCATGCCCAACCTAGAGGCTTACTGGTCGGACCATCCGAAGATCCAACCCGCAGCCATATCGTTGCACCAGGCTTTGTTAGGCGTGCCCTTGCACTTAGGGGACGAGATCTACGGCGGACTCTTAATGTTCTATACAGAAGAACGAAAGTTTAGTGAAGACGATCTCGAGTTAGGCTCAACCTTTGCCGATCAAGCAGCCTTGGCCATCGCTAATGACAGACTTCGGGCTCAAGCAGAAGAAACCGCCGTGGCGACAGAACGGAATCGTCTGGCTCGTGACCTTCATGACGCCGTCACCCAGACTCTCTTCTCCGCTAGCTTAATAGCAGAAACCTTGCCCTTAATTTACGAGAGCAACCCTTCAGAGGGTCAGAATTTACTGCAGGAGCTGCGCCAACTAACTCGGGGCGCGCTGGCAGAAATGCGGACCTTGCTGCTTGAGCTTCGACCGATTGCCTTGGAGGAATCTGAGCTTCCGGATCTCCTGCTCCAGCTATCGGAGGCAGTCACAGGCCGGACTGGTGTGCCAATAAACACAACTATTGAGAGACCGTGTCCTTTACCGGTGCAGATCCGGATCGCGCTTTATCGTATCGCCCAGGAATCGCTGAACAATGTCATGAAACATGCTCGAGCCTCGGTAGTCGATGTCAAACTCAGCGGCTGCGTGGAAGGTGACGTAGTGTCTCTATCCGTTACCGACAACGGGCGGGGATATGACACAGACCAGGTCTCCCAAGATCGAATGGGTTTGAAGATTATCAATGAACGAGCACAGGCAATCGGAGCAGAGCTGGATATCAATAGTCAGCCAGGAGAGGGGACGCGCGTTGAAGTTCGATGGCGTGCTTCGGCACTCGACGAGGATTGACATCAAAGCCCTGAGATCGATTTCGTGGCGCAATGGTAGGATCTTGCTGAGATGTCTCAACCCTAATAAAGGAAACGGCTAATCTCGATGACGGTAGTCATCGCGATGACCGCAGATCAGAGTCAGTCGATATAGTCATATTCGGACAAAATCGATCTGTCTCTAGACAGGGTATTCGTGATCAAATGCTGATAGAATAGCAATTAGGCTGGACAGGCACCAACAATGACGGAAGACACTACTATCAGGGTAATGCTCGTTGATGATCATGATATGGTCCGGCGTGGTCTGGCTACATTCCTCATGGCCAAATCAGATCTGGTTCTAGTCGGGGAAGCAGCCGACGGAATTGAAGCCCTGGAGGTCTGCGCCAAAGTAAAACCAGACGTCATCCTCATGGATCTGGTCATGCCGGGCAAAGATGGAGCTGAAGCGACAAGGTATATTCGCAGTCAATGGCCTGAGGTTCAGGTTATCGCTCTGACAAGCTTCCAGGAGAAGAACCTCATAAAAGATGCTCTCGAAGCTGGGGCGATCGGCTATCTGTTGAAAAACGTAACTATTGAAGAGCTGGCAGCGGCAATTCGATCGGCTCATGCAGGCCAGTCTGCACTTGCGCCGGAGGCTATCCAAGCTTTGCTTAAGGATGATGGGGGTGAAGAAGAAAAGCGAACAGATTATAAGCTAACAAATCGCGAGATGGAGGTGTTGGTTCTCCTCGTCGAAGGGCTTTCCAATCGCGAAATTGCCGAACGTCTTTTCGTCAGTCGAGCAACAGCCAAAGCTCATGTCAGCCACATTCTTGAGAAGCTCGAGGTATCTAATCGGGCGGAAGCCATCACCCTTGCTTTGCGACACAAACTAGTAGCCTAATCCACAACCAAATCCCCAGATATTAGCCATCTGGCTAATGCCATATCCCTCATGTGCCTGATGCCCCTGGCACGACGTCGATATACACTGTTATCGAATGTTGGGCGGATCGCCCATGATTGCAGCAACTTACAGGTTAAAGTAGCAGCTGCAAGCTTATGCAGTACTCGAGGATAAACCATGAATGACAAGCCTATGTCGAAGAAATCTAAACAATCTTACGCTGGCTACTACGGCTTAGGAATGGTCATTGGATTCGCAGCTGGCATCGCGATTGGAATCGCTATGGACAGTCTTCCGATAGGAATCGCAATCGGAGCTGGAATGGGTGTTAGTCTGGGTGTTGCCTTCCAAGAGAGTAAGCGCCAGGGCACGGATGAAAATCTACGACCTACTTCCATGGCCGTCATCGCCCTTTTAGTGGGCGTTTTACTAGCGCTCATCTTAGGGGGTGTTTTACTCGCTGCCATCCTACTTTAATAAGAATCGAATCATTTCACTGCCATCGCTGGACAGCATCGGGCATGGAGAATTTACCATGAAAAAAGAAGGCTTTGCAGATCACGATGAGCGGGTTATGGCTTCCCTGGCTCATGGAAGCATTGTGCTGGGTATTTTCACCAGCGGTATCGGTGGTATTTTTGCGGCGCTGCTCATCTGGCTCTCGCAGCGAGAGAAGTCGACCTATGTCGCCTTTCAGTCTCTACAAGCCATGATTTATCAGATTGTCGTCCTTTTTGTTACGGTCATTGCCTTCACTATTTATGGCGTACTGTTAACGTTGATGATAGTACCGCCGATGATGATTAATCCTGAGCTTTATCAATACTCGCCCCCGCCATCGCTGTGGCTAGGTATGTCATTCTTGATATTTCCCTGTGGTTTATGGCTAGGTACCGTTCTCTACGGAATTTGGGGTGCGATTCGATGCATGAGTGGATCTAATTTCCACTATGTCGGTATGAGCCGGTTCATGGAAAAGGGCGAATAGGCATAGGTGGATTGTGGAAATAGATAAAATGCCACTCAGCGTAGTTCTCGCCGACGACCAGCCAAAGGTTCGTTTTGCTCTTCGTGTGCTGCTCGAAAATAGAAGTGATGTCAACATTGTTGGTGAAGTTGACGACGCTCTCGAATTAGCGGGACTATTGGCGAAGACATCAGCCAACGTCATCATCCTGGATTGGTTGCTTCCTGGCCTGCCTGCATTGGGTTCCATTGGATCGCTGCGAGAGCTTAGCCCAAATGCCGTTATTATCGCCCTTAGCGGCCGCCCTGAGCTTGGTCAGGAAGCACTTCTCAATGGCGCCGACGCCTTCGTTAGCAAAATCGATCCACCTGATCGGCTCCAGGAGATCATGGACCAGATAGTGACGACTCGATTCAGCTCTGAGATGCCTCAGGAGTCAGTATCATGAAAGAACCGCTCTATCTCAAACCAAGTTCAAGATACCTTTCGAAATCAGTCGTCTCGCTTCTTCTAGCCGCCGTGATACTGTTATGCAGTGGTGTTCTTCTCTCATGGGCTCTCAGCTATGCTCCTGATTTCGGTCAGCATGGTGCTCGAGTATTACTTTCGATTTGGGCTGCCATTACCGCTGTCGTGCTGGTGCCTGCCTTGATTCTAGCAACTCCATACTACCGCAGCTTGAGATATGAGATCCATCAAGATGAGATCATCGTTCACGTAGGTATTCTCACCAGCTCGGTGAAACATGTTCCGTTTCGAACGGTCACTAACATCACGGTAAAGCGCGGCCTACTTGATCGATGGTTTTACAACCTTGGCACTTTGGATATTCAGACGGCTGGTATGAGCGGCACCTCTGGTTCTGAGGAGAGCCTGGTTGGCCTAGAAAACGTTGATGAAGTCTACGATCTGGTAGTGACAGAGCTGCGCAGATTTCGCGGGGGTATGACCCCAACGTCTGCAGACGAAATGCCTGCACAGACCAATGCTCAGCAATCTTACGGCGAAGTTGCCCCGGCATTAAGCCAGATATTGGCCGAATTGAAAGCAATCAGAATATCGGTTGAGAATACTTGACACGGGTGGTTTGCTGAACTTATCGCCAGACCTGCATCAGCATGGGCTTTGGAACGTTCAAAGCGTCAAGAGCATAGGAAGAGGGTAAAGATGAAAAGGTTAGTAATTGGTTGTCTCCTGCTGCTTTTACTCGTGGCGCTATCCGCATGTGGATCGTCCGAGAAAGAGCAAGAAACACCTGAAAATGCCCCAGTACCTGTTGTCAATACCCCGGAATCAGATCCAGTTGACACGAAAGCACCCAAGCCGATAGATACAGTCGAGCCTGTCGAAATCGCCACGGTCGAAGAAAGCGAGCCGCCAAAGGTAGAGGTTCAGGAGACCATATCGCTCGTGCAGGTCGTCAATGAGGTCATGGGCATATCAGGGTTGGTGCCAGAAGAATGGAAAGAGGTCGCGACGGGCGCCTATGCTCGTGGTAATTCGGCTTCTGATATTACGAGACTCATCCAGCAAGCGGCCCCTGGCATGGGTATTGAAGAACTATCGGCCTTGCTGCTCCAGCAGCTTGGCGTTAGTGAGATCCCAGAAAGTTACGACACCATCGAGGTTGGCTCTTTGCTATGGGCTCTTCACCAGGTCGATGTGAACGCTCCAGGGGTGGGAACCATTAGGGTTGACCTGGCCCTATCAGAAACAGACGAAGGCACCTACATCGTGTTGCTTCAGACGTCTGAAGAAGAGTTTGACGCACTACACGAGGCTGTCTTCTTACCTACTGTAAATGCTTTTTCGATACTCGGCGAAAACGATGAATCCCTTAGCTATGAGGATCCAAATGGATTGTACAGCGTTCCTGTACCCACCAGTTGGAAAGCCGAAGATTCCGGCGGCTATGCCACACTATCCAGCCCGGATGAAGATATCGTTGTACGAATCGTTGTCGTGGAGAGTGATGATCCGGGAGATGCCATCGCTAGGGCCTGGGAAACTGTCGATCCAGATTTTGATCGGGCGATCGTCAATGTCACCGATATTCCTCCTTCCGCCGCCGGAGGGGTCGATGAGTACATCATCATTGATTACGACTGGGACCAGGCAGAACAGCCAATAGTCCAAGCCGAAGGCCGGCTTTTTGAAGACAAGGTATATGTCTTGCTCTACGTCCTAGACCTTGAGGCTGCCCAACAGCGAGCCAGCCAGATCCAAATCCTATCCGGTGGTTTTACGATTAATGATTTAGAGGTCCAGGATTTGACTAGCGTAGAACCTCTTCCCTTCGCCGGCGAGCTGGTGACAGATTTCGAATCCTTCATTACTGAGAAGATGGAGCAGTTCGACGTTCCAGGAGCTTCGGTTGCTGTTGTTCAGGATGGACAGCTCGTCTATTCCAATGGTTTTGGTGTGACAAGCGAGGAGACCGGCGAACCGGTGACGCCAGAAACGATGATGATGATCGGCTCAACAACCAAATCGCTGACCACGATGTTGATGGCTCAGCTCGTTGACGAAGGAATTTTTGATTGGGACACTCGTGCCGTTGACATACTGCCCACATTTAAGGTTGCCGACCCAAGCGTTACAGATCAAATCACAATGCGCAACCTGGTCTGCGCCTGTACTGGCGTGCCCAGACGCGATCTGGAATGGTTGTTTAACTCTGAGGGCCTATCAGCAGAACGGATCATTGAATCACTCGAGGATTTCGAATTTTTCACCGATTTCGGCGAAGCGTTTCAATACAGCAACCAGATGGTCGCAGCTGGGGGTTATTTAGCGACGCTTGCAAACGGAGCTGAGTACGGGCACCTGCAGGAGGCTTACATCGATCTGTTGGAGGAGAGAGTCCTCGATCCAATCGGAATGGTGAACTCTACCTTCTCCTTTGACGAAATCCTCGCGAACAAGCAATATGCAATGCCGCATGGATTGAATCTTACCGGTGAGACAGTAGAAATTCCGTTGGAGTACGAAACCAGCCTGATTCCTCTTGCTCCAGCGGGTGCATTGTGGTCAAACGTGATCGACATGTCCAATTATCTTCTCACGGAACTCAATGGTGGTGTCTCACCCTCAGGTAAACGCCTTGTCTCTGCTGAGAATCTGGCTGTGACATTGGAACCGCAGGTCGATATATCGGCCGAAGCGAGCTACGGCCTTGGCTGGATAATCGAGGACTACGACGGCATTACTGTGATTAGCCACGCCGGCAACACCTTCGGCTACAGCTCTGAGTTCGCCTTCGTTCCCTCCGCCAATCTAGGGATAAGTGTGCTGACAAATCAGCAAGGATCGGCCGTTAATCCCATCATTCGTAGTTGGTTGTTCGAGCAGCTATTTCAACGCCAACCTGAAACTGAGGAGATGGTCCAGTTTATTCTCGATCAGCGAGAAGAAGGTCTATTCTCGATCCGTCGAAGCCTGGTCGACAGCATCGATGAGTCAGAGATCCAGCCCTTTCTTGGCCAATACGAGAACGATGCTTTGGGCACTGCCACTTTCGATTGGGAGGACGGTAAACTGATATTTGATGTTGGGGAGTTTCGCAATGAGATTCGGGCACTCCGCAGTAACGGAGAAATCAAGTACAGCACCTCTTCCCCACCTTTCGCTGGCCTGCCGGTGAAATTCGAGATGGACGAGTCCGGAAATCCGACAGCCATTTTGGGCCTTGGCGTAGTCGAGTACACCTTTCATAAAACAGGTTAGCCTTCCCTATCGCTTTCCAGGTGCCGCCTCTAAAAGGACAATAACCCATATGGCAGGCGTAACATCGTCCAGTTGGCCAATGCGCATTACGATTAACACTGATAGACTGAAAGCCGATATTATTGAATAGATTTGCGATGAGTGAACGATCGCAGCGGCCAATATCAGGCTGCGGCAGGAGGATAGGCAGATATGTATTCAGTCGAAGTTAGAAACCTGGCAAAGCGGTTCGGTGACATTCAAGCTGTGGCAGATGTTTCTTTCGGAGTTGAACCAGGAGAGATATTTGGCTTGCTTGGACCAAATGGCGCGGGCAAAACTACCACCATCCGTATGATGATGGATATCTTCAAGCCTGATTTCGGAGAGGTCACGATCTTTGGCGGTAAATTGGATCTGTCGAAGAAACGGCGTATTGGTTACTTACCTGAAGAGCGTGGCCTTTACAAGGATCAAAAACTGGAATCCACCCTTGTCTATCTGGCTACCTTGAAGGGCATGGATGAGAAGTCAGCTAAAAAGGAATTAGACGCGTGGCTGGAGCGCTTTGACCTGGTTGAATACCGTCACAAAAAGACCCAAGAACTCAGTAAAGGAATGCAGCAAAAAGCCCAAATCATTGTTACCCTGCTGCACGATCCCGACCTGATTATTATTGATGAGCCTTTCTCAGGACTCGACCCTGTCAATACTCGCCTCGTGAAGAGTATTCTGGACGAACAGCGCGAGAAGGGCAAAGCGATAATCATGTCTACCCACCAAATGTATCAAGTAGAGGCCCTCTGCAATCGCATCGTTTTAATAAACCGAGGTCGTACGGTGCTCTACGGACAGGTAAACAAGATCAAAAGAAATTTCGCTGGAAATGCCATCATCATCCAGGGTCAGGGAAACTTCGAACAGCTTCCAGGTGTCCTCGAAACTCGCAGGCAAGACAGCACCTGGCATCTTGCTTTAGAGCTTGGTACAGATCCACAGGAGATTTTCAGAATACTGGCAGCCCGTGAAGGTGTGAAGATAGAGCGCTTTGAGCTAGCCGAACCATCGCTGGACGATATCTTCATTAGCGTGGTAAGTGGCGCCGATGGCCCAAAGACTAGGAATGAAACAGAGGCGACCCATGCGTAACTATTGGTTAGTCGCAAAACATGAATATCGCCGCATGGTCTTCCGGCGGGGATTTGTCCTGGCGACCATCCTGATCCCGGTCGGTATGGCCCTAATCATTCTCTTTGCCTTCCTGGTAGAAACATATAATCAAGATGATTCAGGTCTAGGATACGTTGATACCGCTGATATCTTCGATCCTGGCTTACAAGACAGATTACCCGATCCTGAAGACCGTGTTGAAATAACTGAGTTCGACGATGAATCACTGGCATTGGCCGCCCTCGAGGCAGGGGAAATACAGGCATTCTTCATTTTCCCATCAAATTATCCTGATGTACTGGATACTGATCTTCACTTCGACGAGGATCCTCCATCTAGCGGCGTATGGCGGGAGTTTGATGACTTTGTACGCCTAAATCTATTATCGACATTATCTGTTGAGAAACAGAAACGGCTTTTTGAAGGGGCTGAGATCACTGTCGTTGATTTGAATGGAAATCGCGAGTTCAGTGAGAGTGCTATCATTAACATCATCCTCCCCTTTGCCGGTACCTTCTTCTTCCTATTCGCGACTATGATGGCTGCAGGTTACTTGATGGGTGTTGTGGCAAGTGAGAAGGAAAACCGGACGATGGAGATCGTTATAAGTTCGGTCACCCCTGGCCAGCTAATCGGCGGAAAAGCTGTTGGACTTCTAGGCGGAGCGCTTACGCAACTTACTGTCTATTTAGTGGCGATTGTTATCGCCTTAAAAGTAGCTTCGCCGTACGTTGAGATGCTGCAACTAGTAGAAGTGCCATGGACCTATCTGGGTCTAATGCTTGTATTCTTTTTGCCCTCTTACGCGCTGATTGCCTCGATCATGATTGCTATTGGGGGAGCTGTGACCGAATCTCAACAAGGGCAGCAAGTCGCTGGCATCTTGAATCTCTTCTTCCTGCTGCCAATCTTTTTACTGCCTCTACTGTTCACCAATCCAGGTCATCCTGCCATTGTAGCTATGACCATTTTTCCACCTACGGCCTTTCTTACCATTTCTCTTCGTTGGGGATTGGGATCTGTGCCATTCTGGCAGCTAGGGTTGAGCTGGGTACTGCTGGTCATGACGATGTTTGTGATGCTCTGGATAGCAGTCCGAATCTTTAGGGCTGGAATGCTACGATATGGCCAGCATTTATCGGTGAAAGGGGCTCTGGCCTCACTCCGAGGGCAATAAATTAGTATTTAAGTTAAGATTTCTTTAGGCAGGAATTGGAATGCGAAATATTTGGATAGTCATTAAACACGAAGTGAAAACAGTACTCCGAAAGAGATCCTTCTGGATATTGAGCTTCATTGTCCCTGTTCTGCTGCTTGGATTTCAAGGTTATGCAGTCCTCCAGGACAACGACATAAGCATTGGCGGAGAAGATGAGGCTTCGGCAGAAGAAGAATCCGGCTCTGATGAGATCACAATCATCGGATTGGTGGACAATTCTGGTCTCATTACAGAGATTCCTGATGGGATTCCCTCGGGAAAATTTCTGTTGCTTGATGGAGTAGACGAAGCGCGCGCGTCGTTGGATGCAGGTGAAATTGAGCAGTATGTAGTCCTGCCCGAAGATTACATAGGTTCAGGCGAGATCACCATATACGATAAGGATTTCCAACTGATGCAGGCCGGTGATACAGGTGTTGCCTTCGGGAGCGCCAATGAATGGATGCTGCCAGAGATCATTAACTACAATCTAATTGGTGATGAATCATTATCTATGGTTGTCTTCAATCCCACTCCTGGTAATCTGGTCCGCCAGCATGCCCTAAATCCCCCAGAAGAAAGCTCTGCAGAATCTGAAGCCCTGGCTGAGTTTACCTCTGTTGCCATTCCATATGTTTACTACTTCATATTAATCATCGTTAGCGGCTACATTCTTCAAAGCGTCACTTCGGAAAAGGAGAACCGAACCGTTGAAGTCATTCTAGTGAGTCTGCAGCCAGACGAGCTAATGTCGGGGAAATTGCTTGGCATGACCTTTGTTGCCTTAATACAGCTCTTGGTTTGGGGTGCTGGCGCGTCTTTAATCCTCAATCAGGGATCTCGCCTGCTCGATGTCTCCGGACTCTCATTCACACCGGCTTTTTTCATTGTCGCAATAGTGTTTCTCCTCCTTGGATATCTTCTGTACGCCTCGGTGATGGCCGCAGCAGGAGCCCTGGCAAATTCTGCCCGAGAGGCCAGCCAGGTGACTTGGCTGCTTGTCATTCCGCTCTTGCCTACCCTCATGTTCGGCCGGTTTTTCGTCGAAGATCCAGATAGCGTACTCGCCATTTTTCTTAGTTTGTTTCCATTCAGTTCGCCCAGTGCCATGGTAACCCGAATGGCCGTTGGTTCTGTTCCCGCCTGGCAGGTACTGTTCAGCTTATTCTTGCTCTTGATAACGGTCTATGTGGTTCTCATGATGGCCACCCGGTTTTTCCAACCACAGAATCTTCTATCGCAAGCCCAGTTCAGTTGGCGGCGCTTAGCAACGGGGTGGCGCGAAAAATAGACCACACTTGTCTAGGGAGGATCATCGGCAGCTTGAGAGGGCCTACTAGGGAATCGACCCTTGCGATTCACTCGGAGACGAGGTAACAAATGGCTAACAGGCGTCGGAGAGACATGGTAGATCCATTCGCAATCGGATGGCTTCGGTCGATCTGGTCCGCATTCTTTATTGTCCTGATTGTTCTACTGGCGAGTTGTAAAGATAACAAGGCAGATCCAACAGCCAAGGTAGAAGCAGGTTGTACAGTGAAGATCACCCCTGAAGCAACCTCGGAAGAGTCGACGACCTCTGAGTCGACGACCGCCGAATCCCAGATGCCAGCGGCAGAGTCTACTACTCAAACAGCAACAACTGTCGAGCCTGCATTTACCCCGGCCAAATGCCAATTTAATGTTCTTAGCGGAAGCGATGTTGAATGTGCCTACCTCGTCGTACCAGAAAAACATGCCCAGCCGGACAATGGTCGTACCTTGCGTCTGCATGTGGCTATCTTCAAGAGCGATAGTCCAGATCCTGCGCCTGATCCTGTCGTCTATTCAGCTGGCGGTCCAGGAGCGCATGCATTGGAAGCCTCCCAGTTCGAATTCGAGACAACATTCGCGTCGTTGTTGGCCGATCGCGATCTGGTCATGTTTGATCAACGTGGAACTGGGTACTCCGAGCCTTCCCTCGACTCTCCTGAGCTGATCGAAAGGTTTTTTCATGGTATTCCTCGTCACGTCAATCAACCAACCGGCATCGCTTTACGAACCAGTTTTCATACCTATCGTACAGGCGTTCCAGCTGGTCTCGGATGATGTTCGCTAGTTTCATCGCCGATTCAACGAGACTCGGGAAATGTCGCCTGTTGGTGACCGACCGTTGCTGTTGTCCTGGACCGAACTGGTCAAACCTGCCAAGATAAGGCAGTGACAAACTTCGTGGCACAACCCGTCGTTTATCACTATTTGCCGACTATTGTTTCTGTATACTGGACTGTACCGTATGGTATGAGGTTCATAGAAGGTAATGGCCGAACAGGACAGAAAGCACAGAACCATATTTAATCATCCAGGATCGGTTTTCCTTCGATATGTTCTGTTCGCATGCCTTCTGACGTTCATCGCAGCATGTGGGAGTGCGGACACCCCTTCGAATCCGGGAGAGTTAGAATCTCGTCCTTCGGAGATTGTAGCTCCTGGGGGAACTGGCCCTGAAGAGAATCCAATCCCCCTTGCACCAAGCGTCGCTGTTTTCCAGTCTCCTCTGATGAGCACTGGAAATATCGATTTTGAGCATATCTCTGTTGAGCAAGGGCTATCTCAAAGCTCGGTTCACGCCATCTTGCAGGATCAATACGGTTTTATATGGTTTGGGACCCTGAATGGATTGAACAGGTACGACGGCTACAACATTCGCGTCTTTGAAAATGATCCCGAGGATCCGTCGTCGCTCAGCGACGATATGATCAGAGCAATATTTGAGGACAGCAATGGCATACTGTGGATTGGAACCAGTGCCGGCGGCTTAAACCGGTATAATCGGGAGACAGAATCCTTTACCCACATTCAAAACAACCCGGAGTCAACTGATAGCTTGAGCAGTGACGCCGTGTTGTCGATTGCTGAGGACAGCTCCGGCCATCTGTGGGTTGGGACGAGCGGTGGCGGGCTTAACCAAATCGATGGGAAAACTGGAGAAATTAGACGGTTTCAGAATGATCCAAATGATCTCACCAGCCTCAGCAACAACTCAGTTCAGTCTATCTACGAGGATAATTCTGGCAATCTATGGATCGGTACCATCGGTGGCGGACTAAACCACTTCGATCGAGAAAGCGGACGTTTTACCTCCTTCCAGAATGAAATCGGGAATCCGAGAAGTCTTGTCAACAACTACGTTGCTTCTATAGCCGAGGACGAGGAAGGGCATATTTGGGTAGGGACTCGTGGAGGAGTCTTGCACAGATTTGATCCCCTCAACGAACTGTTTTACAGATACCAGAGCGGTTCTATCGATCCAGACAGCCTGGTTGATCATTCGGTTTCGGCAATTCTAGAGGATCGGACCGGTAGGCTCTGGGTCGCAACCAATGGCGGCGGAGTCATGCTGTTTGATCAGCAGAGCGGCCAGTTCAGCCATTTCCAAAACGACTTGACAGACCCTAGAAGCCTGAGCAGCAACAACGTTCGCTCAATGATGGAGGACAGTGCTGGCGTAATCTGGATCGGGACCGATGGGGGTGGTGTAAACAAATTCTCGAGCTCTTCCATGAGGTTCCAGCGGGTTCAGAACGATCCCGCGGACCTGTACAGCCTCAGCAGCAACGACGTTCTGTCATTTCTAGAGGATCGATCGGGAGATTTGTGGGTCGGAACTCTTGGTGGCGGATTGAACCGGTTCGAGATTGACGCAGGTCGGCTGACCAGATTTTCCCATGAGCCCAATAATCCTGACAGTCTAAGCAGCAACATCGTGTTTTCCATCCTTGAAAATCAAAACGGCGATCTCTGGATTGGAACTTCGAGTGGATTAGACAGGTTGGACCTGGATGATGGACATTTCGAGCACTTCCAGAATGAACCAGGCAATACCAATAGTCTAAGTCATAACGTGGTTCTATCTATCGGCGAAGACCCGAGCGGAGTCCTGTGGATCGGTACCTCAGGTGGTTTGAATAAATATGATCCCGGAACAGGGCGATTCACTCGATTCCTTAACGATCCTCAAGATCCCAGAAGCCTGAGCCCCGGAAGCGTGCGAGCCATTCACGACGACGGGCAAGGTTTTCTTTGGATTGCCACGGATAATGGTCTGGATAGATTCGAACTCAAGACCGGATTGTTTAAACACTTTAGAAATGACCCTGATAATCCAGAATCTCTCAGTGACAGCCGCGTGTTGGCGATTCATGAAGGTGATGACGGTATTATGTGGATTGGAACGTATGGAGGGGGGCTCAATCGATTCGATCCGGAGAGCGAGACTTTTGCCAACTATCGAGAAAATGACGGTCTGCCAAACGATGCGATTCTGGGAATTCTGGAAGATGAGGAAGGACATCTTTGGCTGAGCACAATCCTTGGATTATCAAGATTCGACCCGGTTTCAGAGAGTTTTAGGAACTACGATACAGGGGACGGACTACAGAGCAACGAATTCAACGCCAACGCCCGTTTCAGGGGGGAAAATGGAAAGATGTATTTTGGGGGTATTAACGGCTTCAATGCCTTCTATCCCAGTTCCATTACCGATAATCCGTTCATCCCTGCCATCGCATTGACTTCCCTGACTCAGGGTGGTGAGTCTGTTGAAATCAGCCAGAGCGATGATGGCTCTAACGAGGTTCTCTTCTACTGGCCAAATGATTTCTTTGAATTCGAGATCTCGGCCTTGAGTTATTCCCAACCAGACAAAAATCAATATGCTTATCGATTGGCAGGGTATGAGGAAGATTGGAATTATCTGGGAACGAAACGTTCCGGACGCTATGCGAATTTACCAGCAGGTGACTATGTACTTCAACTGAAGGGCTCAAATAACGACGGCGTTTGGAATGAGGATGGCCTCTCTCTTAGTGTAACCATCGTACCTCCCTTTTGGCAGACATGGTGGTTTAGGATCCTGACTGTTGCTGTAATCGTTGGGGGGGTTGCCATTGGTTATCGCCGGCGCGTAATGAGCAGTGAAGCTCGTACCAGAGAGCTCGAAGCCCAGGTTGAGGAACGAACGCACGACCTTCAGTTGAGGACTCTCGAACTCGAGCGCCGTAAGAATGCCGCTGAAGGGCTTCGCGAAATCCTATTGATCATAAACTCAAACAGATCCCTCGAAGAGAGTCTTGACTATATTGTGCGCCAGTTGACCTCTCTAACCAAAGCCGACAGAGTCGTCATTTTCGAACATGACCAGGAGGACGGTTCATCGATTATCGCCTCCAACCTATCTGAAGATGAGCCAGACCAGGAAAAGATCATTGAACCAGTTATCTCTAATATGATGGATGGTCGATCTGTCATAATACCTGGTGTCAATGGTCAGGAAGCGAACGAGCTTGCAGCTAGTAGCCAGATCCTAAGCGAATACAAGTCAATTCTTGGACTTCCCCTATCGGTTGGCGCCGAGCCATATGGTGGGATAGTTCTCTATTTCTCGAATGCCCGCTCGTTCTCTGATGATGATTTTGAGCTTAGCTCTACTTTCGCCGACCAGGCCATGTTAGCTATCGCTAACGCCAGGCTTCGCGATCAAGCCGAACAGACTGCAGTGGCACTGGAACGAAGTCGCCTGGCTCGGGATCTTCACGATGCGGTTACCCAGACACTGTTTTCGGCCAGCCTGATCGCCGAGGTCATGCCAGCCACGTGGGAAGCCGATCGCGATGAAGGTCGGCACCTACTCAAGGAACTCAGACAGCTTAGCCGGGGCGCATTGGCGGAGATGAGAACGCTTCTGCTGGAGCTGCGTCCTGCTACTCTTGCCGATGCCAATCTCGCGGACTTACTGCGCCAGCTTGCCGATTCCCTTACCGGGCGAACCGGAACGCCAGTTGATCTATCGATTGAGGGATCTTGTTCGCTTCCTTCCGACGTTCGCGTTACGCTATATCGAATCGCCCAAGAGGCATTGAATAATGTCGTGAAGCATGCTAATGCCCAGCGGGTATCGGTTTCGCTGACCTGTTCTACATCATCCAATGCTGGTGCTATCCATAAAAAAGCGGCACTAGTGGTTAGCGATGATGGTGCTGGTTTTGATATTGATTGCGTCGCTACAGATTGTCTCGGCTTGGCCATCATGCGCGAAAGAGCCGATTCCATCGGCATGGACCTGAACATCAAAAGCGAAGTAGACCTTGGTACGACCATAAGGGTGCAGTGGGTAGAACAGTCGGAAGACGGATCGGCCAATAAGTGGACGAAGTAGGCCACAGGTCATCACCAACGAGCCATCAGAAGCATTGATCGAAAGGAAACTCTTATGAACGATTCAGATAAGATCCGAGTGATGATCGTTGATGACCACGACATGGTGCGCAGGGGATTGGTTGCCTTCCTAAATGTCAACTCTGATTTGACCATGGTTGGCGAAGCCAGTAATGGTCAAAAAGCATTCGAGATCTGCGAGGAGATAAGACCTGACGTCATCCTTATGGACTTGGTAATGCCGGTCATGGATGGCGCCGCGGCTACGCGTGCCATCCGGGAACGCTGTCCTGAAGTGCAAGTTATTGCCTTAACTAGTTTCGAAGAGAAGGAGCTGGTGCAGGGTGCGCTGCAAGCGGGAGCTATTAGCTATTTGCTAAAAAACGTCAACGCAGACGCCCTGGCGGAGGCAATCCGAGCAGCCCATGCCGGTCGCTCGACCCTGGCCCCTGAAGCCACTCAGGTCCTCATCCAAAGTGCTCGTCAGGGTCCGGCTCCGGGAGACGATCTTACCCCTCGCGAGCGCGAAGTCTTGGCTTTAATGGTTGAGGGATTGACGAATCCAGATATCGCCAAAGAGTTGAACGTTAGCCGCTCGACTGCCAGGGCTCATGTGAGTCAAATCCTCTCCAAGCTAAGTGTGACCAATAGGGCCGAGGCCATTGGCTTGGCTTTCCGCCTGAAATTGGTCACCTGACCCATACTGACATTGTACGACTGTGCAGCAGTAGGATTATCCGCTTAACCGTACGAAATAGTATACGGTTGTCCACCAGCAAAATCCCCCAGATGTCTGATGTATCTGGGGGATTTTGGCATAAACTGACTACCGTGATGTCTTCTTCCCCGGTTGAGCCCATTTATGTGCCCATTGCCGGGAATAACAGCGAAACTATCTAGTTTCCAGCAGGGGCAGGACACCCTCCTCTACTGCCCCTGCTTAATCACTCCTGAAAACCGTATTGTCTCTCTATATCTTTACTTATTTCCACAGGAGTTGAGCAATCAAGAATTGTAGGGGAGTAAAAGGAGAAAGTTAGCCCAAGGAGCTTGATGACCGATTCAGCCTGGCTAGCTAATTAGTGGCTTGACGTCATCTCAAACGAGAACGCCAGTCAAGACAATTGAATAAGGGTAGTCGGTGTGTTTATCAGCACGTCGTACGGGAAGCTAGACAGCCGATCACCCGAGTGTTTTCACAATTTGCTCAAATAAGATGTGATATCCCGTTGGAAAATAAGCTCTTCAACGGGAAGCGGTTTATAGATTTGGGAAGGTCGGTAAGTCGCGAACACTCACTTCCGAGTAGGCTTATTAAAGCAGTCCTAGGAGAAGGAGAAAGAAATGTCTCGGAAAACTCTTTTGCATACCATTGTTCTGGCCGTATTTGCCACCCTGGCTTTAACGGCCTGCCAACCGGAAACGGTAGTTGAACAGGTTGAAGTCACCCGGGTAATCACGGAAACTGTCATTGAGGAAGGGCAGTCCGTCGAGGTCACAAGGGTGGTAACCGAACAGGTCGAAGTTGAAGTAACTCGGGAAACCGTGCAGATAGCAGCTGCAGACCCAACCGGCGCTTCGAAGGTCCTGCGAATCAATATCGGCACTTATCCAGATATTATCGATCCCCAGCTGTCGTCCTTTGCTAATGAAATTGGACACCTTCAGCTGATCTACGAGGGATTAACAAAACTGGATGCCGGACTGGAGACGGTGCCAGGAGCAGCTGAGTCGTGGGAATATAATGAGGACGCTACCGAGCTTACCTTCACCCTTCGAGAAGGTTTGAAATACAGTGATGGCAGCATCCTGAATGCCATGCGATTCCGCGATGCGCTTCTGCGCAATATCAATCCGGCTACTGCGGGTGAATATGCAGCCATCACAGATGAAGTCTTGGGTGCGGCCGAATGGCGCATTGGAACGGAAGAGGTCTCAGTCCAGGGCGAAGAAGTCGTTAAGGCAAGCGTTCAGGCATTAGACATGAGTGGCAATGCCTGCGAGGATTATGAGCAGGAAGATTGTCGCATTTTCAGGATCAATCTATCCAAGCCAGCCCCCTACTTCCACACCGTCATGAGCCTGTGGGTTACCTATCCAGCGAAAGCCGAACTCATCACTGAAGGCGGTCCCAATTGGTGGAACAGTTCCAAGTACCACGTAGGAAACGGTCCCTATGTATTGCAAAGCCTTGAGCCATTCGTCCGAGGCAACTTTGTCCCGAATGAGTTCTACTGGGATGGTGTGGGCAACCTGGATATCGAATTCTCTTACCTTACCGATACGGCCGTTGCTTTCCAGGCTTACAGAAACGACGAATTCGACATCATCATTCTTGCAGCCGAAGATCTGGCTACGGTCAAGGTAGATCCCGTCCTATCCACGGAAGCAGTAATATTCCCCGGTTCGTGCACCTTTGATCTTGAATTCCATCAGCTCAAAGAGCCCTTCAACGATCGAAAGGTACGACAGGCCTTCGCCATGGCCTTGGACCGCGAAGCGTGGGTGAGAGATGTCTACAAGGGGCTAGGCACTCCAACTCTGACTTTCATCCCGCCGGGATATCCTGGTTATCAAGAAGGCGAGACACGATGGGCATACGACCCCGAAGCCGCCCTTCAGGCCATAGCGGAATCAAGCTACGGCTCTGTTGAGAACCTTCCACCGATCATTGACACGTTCGGCGATACTCCACGAAACCGCGTCAGGCATGAGTGGCTGGTGGCCAAGTGGAATGAGGTGCTGGGCGTAGATATCGAGTTGAATCCCGTCGAGCCGACCACCTATACGGCTTTGACGAAGGATATCGAAACGGCGCCACAGATGTATATTCTAGGCTGGTGCGCCGATTACCCAGATCCCCAGAACTGGCTTAGCGTTTACTTCAGAAGCACAGGCTTTGTCCAGGACATCGGATACTCCAATCCCGAGTTTGACGCCTTGGTTGACCAAGCCGATACCACGGTTGATCCAGAGGTCCGGATGGAATTGTACCGGCAGGCTCAGGACTTGCTGGTCGAGGACTCGCCCGTGGTCTTCATGAGGAACAACGTAAACAGCTACCTGGTCAAGCCCTGGGTGACCGGCATCGTTACCACGCCGCAAGATTCAATCTGGCCCGGCGCTATTGACCCCATCGGCATCGACATCGACGAATCGTTAATGCCCTAATCTGCAGCAGTTGGTTTGCCGGCTGGCGTGATTCGGTTTGCCTGGCCGAACGCGCCGGCCGGCTCCAATACCCCATAAGGATTCGTCATGACCGCATTTCTGATTCGCCGGCTCCTCTGGATGGTGCCAGTGCTGTTCACCATAGCCCTAATCACCTTTGTATTGATGCACGCCGCGCCGGGTGGTCCGTGGGATAGGGATCCCGGTCGCAGACAGATTGACGCAGGTACTCAAGCGAGGTTGAATGAGCAATTCGGCCTCGATAAGCCGATGTGGCGCCAATTCCTGGCCTATGTCATCGGGGATTTCGACGGCGAGGGAGAATTCGTTTGCGGTGCGATCTGCGGCAATCTCGGACCATCTTACCGGCAGCGCGGCCGGACGGTTCAAGAGATTCTCTTCAGCGTCCCAGATGGAAAACCATTCTGGCAAAGCCGTTTTGGTTATTCAATTCGCCTTGGCGTATTTGCCCTGACTCTTGCCATCATTGTGGGAATCCCTGCTGGTATCGTCTCTGCTTTGAGACAGAACAGCATCATTGACTACACCTGTTCCTTTATCGCTAACCTTGGTGTTTCGGTACCCAATTTTGTCATCGGTATCTATCTGATAATCATTTTCGCTGTGACCCTGCATTGGATCAGCGTAGTTCCCCGCTCTTGGGCCGAGCTAAAGGTCTGGATCATACCTGCCATGGTGTTGGGTTTTGGCACGATGGCTCTAACGGCCCGGCTTACCCGCTCCTCCATGATAGAGGTCATGCGCCAGGATTACGTACGTACTGCCCGATCCAAAGGTCTCAGGGAATCTTCGATTGTTCAAGTGCATATGGTCAAGAATGCATTGATCCCGGTGGTGACTGTACTAGGCCCAGCTTTGGCAGCTTTGGTCACAGGATCGTTCATTATCGAGACCATGTTTTCTTTCCCGGGAATCGGCCGCGAATATGTCCAGGCCATCAGCAACAGGGACTATTCAATGATCCTGGGAACGACGTTAGTTTACGGAGTTCTGATCGCCTTCGCTAACCTCAGCGTAGACGTCATTTACAGCTTCCTTGACCCTCGCATCAGACTTAAATAGCTCAATTGGGAGTATACGATGGTACGGATCGCAAAAGCGGAGACAACGACCCTTAGGCCTCGAGAAGAAGTCGCCGAACTCCCCTACCCTTCAACCAGTTTGTGGCAGGATGCCTGGCAGCGTCTGATCCGTAATAAGGCTGCTGTTGTAGGAATGATCATCATCATCCTATTCGTATTCATCGCGACCTTCGCTCCGTTTTTAGCTCCGCACAACCCGCTTAAGATCAATGACGGTTTAGGCTACCTTCCGCCTGCGTGGGTGGAGAGTTCAGCCGCCGGCGTTGCTGGAGACTCCCGGTTTATCCTCGGGACGGACACCATTGGTCGAGACGTGCTTAGCCGGGTGATCTACGGCGCCCGCGTGTCGATGGTCGTTGGCCTCACGCCGGTCGCTATCATCCTCGTCATCGGATCAGCCATTGGACTGCTCTCCGGATACGCAGGAGGTCGCATGGATAATGTACTCATGCGTATCACCGATGTGTTTTATGCCTTTCCCAACCTGCTTCTATACGTCATCTTGATGGTTACTCTTCGGGATACGACTCTTGGCCGGATGTTCAACGGCTTATTCCTCTTGTTCGTTGCGCTGGCTTTAGTCTCTTGGGTTGGCGTCGCCAGGCTGGTGCGGAGCTCCGTACTCACCTTGAAGGGGAAGGAGTTCATCGAAGCCGCACGCTGTCTTGGCGCATCGGATAAACGCATCATGACCCGTCACATCCTGCCTAACTCGCTTAGCCCTCTAATCGTTTGGATGGCCTTGGCGATTCCTGGAATGATAATCGCCGAAGCCATTTTGGGATACCTGGGGCTGGGTCTGCGTCCAGCATCGGATCCAAATGCTTTCTTCATCACCAGCTGGGGATCACTGATGTTGGAAGGTCAGTCCGCCATAAACATCCAACCTTATATTCTTCTTGTTCCTTCGATTTGTGTCGGACTGGTTGTGCTGGCTTTCACCTTCCTGGGGGACGGACTGCGCGACGCGCTCGATCCGCGAATGCGTGGCTCTAGATAAGGCGCCGATCATATCGTCAATGCCGACACGATCGTCGGCGTCAGCGCAATCGTCGTCGTCAATCATGTTGGTGATTCGCCTGAAAAATGGCTCGTCTGGAGTTCATAATTGGCCACTTGACCACCTGATTATTCGAAAACTAGTCAAATGTCCAGTCTCAATATGACACACTTGCCCGATGCAGATTACCGCCTTTTACTCGATACTGGAACCATGAAATTATCGACTGGATTGCCGCGTAATAATGGGACCCACATCCTTCTTGCGGACCGCCAACCAAAGGTGCGATTCGCCCTCAGGGTCTTGCTCGAGCGCCAACCGGATGTCGTCATTGTCGGGGAAGCCATAAACGTGGAGGATCTAATATCTCAAACTCGAGCCAAACGGCCCGATCTCGTCTTACTGGATTGGGACCTTCCTGGGTTGATGGCATCAGGATATCTTCCTTCTCTTCGCAAAATCAATCCTGAAATGTCGGTAATCGCCCTCAGTGGGCATGCTGAAGCTCGCCAGGGAGCTCTTGGCGCCGGTGTCGATGATTTCGCCAGTAAAGTTGATCCCCCAGAACGGCTGCTGGCCAAAATCCAAGAATGCACGAGGAGACGTCTGCGAAAGGTGGATCACTCCCTGTAAATTAGATCGTTATCTATCCCCATTCGTCGCTAAACCCCCTATAGTAATCCATGACCATGCCCTTTTGACAAGCTGATCGAGCCATGCTAGGGTCTCGACAGACAAGTTGATTCGCATCCCAGCGCAAGGGATTGGACACCTAGATGACTAATCTGAAATCAGACAAAGTAACCGCAAAGCGCCCTGTTGGGATTTGGGCTCTTACACTATTCGCCATTCTTTTCGTCGGGATACTCCCCCTCTTCATCGAAGTCTTCCTTCTTCTCTCCGATGTTGGAGAAGAATCAGATGACGATTCACCGAAGCAGATAGGGAATCCCTCAGCTTAGCTGTCATAAGACAAATATGTTGTAAATTGAAACCCCGTCGGTCCAGGTTGACCGGCGGGGTTTTTGGATCGATTGAAGTGAAGATTTCGCACAGATCATGATATTGTTTTTTCGCCTCTTTCACGTCGAGTTCAGGCAACATTAGCAAAGCTCATGAATCGTATAGATTCCGGAATCGACACCCATGGCATGTTTCGTTCTTGCGCACTCTCGTCATCAAGACCGCAATTTTTCATTCAGTTATAAGGAGTAAAAAATGGAAGAACCCAATATCGCTAGAAAGGAAGCATTCACCGTAGTCGGGCTGAAGTACAGGGGCAAAAACGAAAATCAGGAGATTCCCAGCCTGTGGCGAATGCTGTTACCCAGGTTCGGCGAGATAAAAGGCATGGTTAAGTCAGAAGTCTCTTATGGTGTCATGGGCAACATGGACCATGATTCTGGCGAGTTCGATTATTTGGCCGGATACGAGTTCGTTAGTGAAGACAACATTCCTGAAGGAATGGAGACCTGGAGCATCCCCGAGCAGAAATATGCGGTATTTCCAGCCACACTTCCAACCTTGATGGATGTGTTTGCGAACATTAACGACCTTTGGTTTCCTGAATCTGATCTCAAGAGAAGCGACGGTATCGAGTTCGAGTTATACGATGAATCATTCGATCCCCAGGATGCCAGTTCACTGCTCTTTTTGTACATCCCGATAGTCTAGCAATCGCAAAATCGAACTAATACAACTGAATATGTTTTTCGTCAGGGCAAATCAATGCCGTTCAATCATGCGCGGGCAGTGAAATAGTCTGCGGCTGCCTGGATTTACTCTTCTGCGGCTAATAGATCGCCCCTATCTGGTTGCCAATTCGTCTTAATGGTTCGATGCCTTCCCAGTACTTATCCCGCCCTTCACTCCACTTAAATAGTTGATCCGAGGTGAAAATCGGATCCTACCCTGAGCTAATGGCTGCCTACTGCCCCTGTTTATCGATCCTATCACAATAGATCAACCAACTGGCTAATGTACATTACTCCACCTGTCCGATGTGTCATGGCTTGGCTCATTGTAGACTTAAGCATGTAATCATCTATTTCTCAAAAACCGTCATGTACATTTTGTTCAAATAGTGTTAGGAGGATTGCAAATGGCGTCAACCCACGGAGACCTGTCCATGAACACCGTTGAAGTTTCACATCTGGCCAAGCGGTTTGGCGATGTTCGTGCCGTAGCCGATGTCTCCTTCGCCGTTACACATGGCGAGATCTTCGGGCTTCTCGGTCCTAATGGTGCAGGAAAAACCACTACCATCCGCATGATACTGGATATCTTCAAACCTGACTCGGGATCCATCTCAATTCTAGAAGGTCCAATGACTGAGCAGAAAAAAGACCGTATCGGCTACATGCCTGAGGAACGCGGGCTTTATCAGGAAATGCCCCTGGAAAAGTGTCTGGTCTACCTGGGAACTCTCAAGGGATTACCAGCTTCCGAGGCAAAGCTTCGTGCTCAGAGGTATCTCGACCGGCTCGATCTTTTCCAACATCGGAAGAAGAAGGTCAAGGAACTGAGTCGGGGCATGCAGCAAAAAGCCCAGATCGTAAACACCGTATTACACGAGCCAGAGCTGTTGATTGTCGACGAGCCTTTCAGCGGTCTCGATCCCGTCAACACTCAATTGGTCAAGGAGCTGATGAAGGAATTGAGACAACAGGGCACGACCATCATCATGTCGACCCACATGATGCACCAGGTTGAGGAGCTTTGCGACCGAATCGTGTTGATTCACCAGGGCAAGAACGTTCTATATGGCGACTTAAGCCAGATTCGCCGGCAGTTTTCCGGTCATGGCGTCTTGGTCCAAGTGGTTGGTCCTTTACCCGATGTTTCAGGTGTAACAGGCATCGAACGGCGCAATGGGGCGTTACATATGACGCTAGCTGCTGAGACCAAACCTCAACAGATTGTGGAACAGCTCGTCGAAAAAAACGTAACAATCGAGCGTTTTGAAATAGACATTCCAACCCTGGATGAAATCTTTATCCAGGCGGTCAGCGAAGTTGAACCTGTCTAGGAGATTCATCATGAGAAAGATGTGGCTTGTTGCTCGGCACCAGTTTATCAAGGAGGCCTCCAAGCGGAGTTTCATACTGGTTCTCTTGGCTTTGCCCCTGTTTTTGGTCTTCACTATTGGTTTAGGGTTTCTGATCTCTCAGATTGAAAAAGAATCGGCGACGATTGGATTCGTCGATCATCCTGGCTTACTGACCCGATCTTTACCAGCATCCGAAGGCGAAGACATTGAGTTACAGGCTTTCGAATCTCGCGAGAGCGCCATCTCCGCCCTGGATAACGACCAAATCGCCGCTTTTTACGTGATTGCCGATGATTATTTTGAAACCCAAGATGTCGAGCTGGTCTATAATGAATCTCCTCCGTACCAGGCTGTTCAACTGTTTGAAGACACCGTTCGCTTCAACTTAATGACAGGCGAGCCTGACGCGATCGTCGATCGGATGCTGTCGGGCGCCGACGTGACAGTACGTGTGACTGAAGCAAACCGGGAGTTCGCCGCCGGGAACCCTACTTTCGCTAATTTTCTACCCCTGATAGTTGCCGCAATGATTGGCTTTCTAGTCTTGACAACATCAGGGTATCTCACGGAAGTCATCGTCGATGAGAAAGAAAACAGAACGATTGAGATCGTCATCACTTCCCTCTCGACTGGAAGAATGATGGCCGGCAAAATCATGGGCGCCATTGGCATAGCCATTGTACAGCTCACAATCTGGGTAGCCTTCCTAGTCGCAGCTATTTGGCTCGGAGGGAATGTGCTCGATATTGGTTGGCTTCAATCTATTGATCCCAACTGGAGCGACTTGTTGAAGGTCGTCATAGTAGCCGTACCAACCTATCTGTGCATCGCCGCTCTCATGACCCTGATAGGTAGCTCATTGGTTGACAATCAAGAAGCCAACCAGGCAGGAATGCTATCGATGTTGTTCATCTTTGTCCCAATTTATGCCTTTGTACCAATCGCCACAAATCCGAATGGCCCTCTTGCCATTGGATTAACCTTTTTCCCAGCGACGTCAATCACCACTGTGGCCTTGCGTTCCCTCGTTGCTGAGGTACCAACCTGGCAGATCGTTGCTGCTGCCGCCATCGCATTTTCTACCGCGCTGTTACTCATCTGGTTGGCGGGAAGAACATTTCGTGTGGCGATGCTTCGATATGGACAAAGACTGAAGCTGGCTGACTTGTTCAGCAGATCAAGCAAGGTTATAGAGACCTAACTTTTCAAGGTCCAGGAACAACTATCAGGAGACACTCGCTAGGAGAATCTGATGAGAAAAACCATGTATGTGATGATGCGTGAGCTTCGCGTCACCTTAGGTCGAAAGTCATTTACTATCATCGGCTTTGGCATCCCGCTGCTGCTGGGCATCGTTGCCGCCATACTGATCGTGACCAACAAAGACAAGGTGCAAGAGGTTGCTGCTTCTGATAGCTCATTGTCATTGTCGTCGTCGGGCCAGGTTGTCGAAGGGTATGTAGACGAGGGCGATCTTATCCAGTTCTTGCCCGAAAGGATTCCAGCTGGATGGTTGACTGAGTTCGACGACGAAACGGCGGCGCAAAATGCGCTCGATCAGGGCAAGATTGAGGCTTACTACATCGTGTCCCCTGACTATGAGAATTCTGGCGAACTGGCCTATGTGAAATCTACCTTCAGCATCATAAGCGATCGAGTCAATACAGATACCATGGAATGGATACTCTTAGCCAACATGCTCGGAGACGCAGAACTTGCGGCAGACGTGTGGCAGCCGGTAAAGACTACCGTAACCCCTCTTGTAGTGGCCGAAGTTGATGCCGGAGAAGACAGTTGGATCGTCGATCTGTTCCCGACTTTCATGACCGTCATGCTCTACCTTGCCATCATCATGACATCCAGCGTGCTGGTCGCTGCAGTGACCGATGAGAAGAAAAATCGGGTGATGGAGGTGCTTCTTTCTTCGGTGTCAACTGGTCAAATGATCACTGGAAAGCTGTTAGCTGTGGCGATATTGGGCATATTGCTCATGCTAGCCTGGGTCGCACTCTTTGTCTTCGTAATCCTTTTCGGTGGCAGCGCACTGCAAATCCCGGTGGGCTTCTCGATACCATATGACGTGCTCGCATGGGCAATTGTCTTCGGATTCTTTGGATACGCCATCTATGGAGCGCTGATGGCTGGACTAGGGGCATTAGCTCCTGACGTTAAGGATACTAGAAGCGCAACCTTCGTCGTATTGGCTCCCCTGATCGTCGCCTACATGTTGATGATGTTTGTCGCGACCGCGCCGGAAGGACCCATGGCGATGGGATTAAGCCTGTTCCCGCTGACCTCGCCAGTTAGCATGATCGGCCGAATGTCCGTGATGGATGTTCCCGTTTGGCAATCCGTCCTCGCAGTGGTCCTGCAAGCTGCAGCGGCGATTCTGATCGTCAGGCTGGTCATCAGACTTTTCAGAGCTCAGACGCTGCTATCAGGCCAATCTTTCGAAACCAAGCGATTCTTTTCCTCTCTTTTGGGCCGAGGTTGAGTGTAGATACGGGGCAGCAAAAGCTGTCTATTTACCGGTGAGCGAATCGTCAGCGCCCGGATTCAGGATCCAGAATACGGCTTCTTATTATTGTGCCTGGTCATAGAGTTCATCCACGCCTAGATCGAGATTTCCATTAGAATAGATAAATGATTGCTTCTGCTAGAACGATATACAGGGAGAAGATTGCTCCCACTTCCGGTAGGCTGCTGGCGGTCGATGGGCTGCGCGGGCTCATTATCGTTCTGATGGCCCTTGATCACGCCATGCATTTCGTTGCCCAAAAACATTCTTCAGGTGAATATTGGGGTGGGCCATTTCCCGTGTATGCCGATCCGCTGCCCTTCATTACCCGTTTTATAACGCACCTGGCGGCGCCAGGATTCTTCTTCTTGATGGGCGTGGGTATGATCTTTTTTGCCCACTCCAGGAACGGGGCTGGATGGAGTCGCTGGTCGATATTGCGGCACCTCTGGATTCGGGGCGCTCTTCTAATCGTCATTCAACTTATAATCATCAATCGAGCCTGGGAGTTGTCTCCCAGCGGTTGGGGAGTAGAGATCTATATCGGCGTTCTATTTGCCCTTGGCGGCGCCATGATCGCCGCAAGTTTCCTCTTGTGGCTCCGTCCACGCCATCTTTTTCTCGCGCTAATCGTCCTGGTTATCGGTTCTGAACTTCTGCACCCGGAGCCTGCGTTGTGGGGGACTATAGGAAATGATGCCGGAAGCCTCTTGCTGCTGCGTCCCGGGGGCGATAACCAGCTCTGGTCAAACTACCCCATTCTGCCCTGGCTCGAGCTCGTCGTTTTCGGGTTGTTGTTTGGACATTGGCTCAAGTCCGACCCAGATAGAGCATACAGGCGTGGATTGTTTCTTGGGCTGATCTTCCTCGTATCATTCCTGTTCGTGCGTTGGCTGGATGGTTTCGGAAATATCAGGCCAAGAGCGGGCCAGAACTGGATTGATTTCCTCAATGTGGTCAAATACCCGCCTAGCCTGACCTTCACCCTGCTCACCACAGGCGTTAATTTGATAATTCTTTGGCTGTTCTCGAAAATCGCCAAAGCCAACAGTTTGATCTTGGAACCACTGGCGGTCTTCGGCCGTGCGCCTTTGTTCTTCTACATTTTGCACCTGTTCTTCTATGCCGGCATCGGCTATCTGTTAGCGCCCGATGGCACAACGATTGGATCCATGATTCCATATTGGTTGTTGGGACTGCTCCTTCTATTTCCCATGTGTATTGGTTACCTCATGTTCAAGAAGAGTCGCCCGCAGAGTCTCCTTGTCCGCTATCTCTAGATTGGAATCATGTATGTCGGTACTATGCCAAATGGCTCATTGGAGCATTGAGGTTCAAATAGGTGGTTCAGGTGGCGGCAGCCACAAATCGAGGCTGGAATGCGAACAATGAGCAAAACGATTTTGATAATACTCATTCTAATGGCATTGTCTTCATGTTCAGCTGCTGACAAAGAGCAGCCAGCGCTGACCCAAGGTGAGCAGCTGCTTGTCGATGTCTTCGCGCCCCAACCTGGGGAGAAGGTTTTGGTTATCGTGGATGTACCCAGGCAAGGCATCGCGGATAACGTCCAGTGGCAGGAGCGCCGCGAGATGGCTCAAGAGTGGCTGGATTCCTTTGAGAATCTTGCAGGCTGGCTGGACATCACCGTTCATCCGATGATGACCTATGAGGCAACCGGAGCGCACAATGGACCGCTGCCAACAGCCGGAATAGTTGCCGGGGATGAGATTCCTTTCGCCGAGATCCTGTCGGACTCCAATATCGTCGTCGCCATGACGGAGTATTCAGCTACTGCCCCGCTGAGTGAATTCATCGAAAGGTTTCCGGATCTACGGGTTGCCAGCATGCCTACCGTGTCGAAGAGCATGGAGCAAACGGCCCTGTCGGCTGACTACGCGGAAGTCGCACGGAAAAGCCATATCCTGGAAACCATGCTCGACAAGGCTGTCGGAGCCGAGGTTCGCTTCTCCACCGGTCATGAGTTGTACTTTGATCTTCGGTTTAGATCCGCCCGGGCAGATGATGGTCAGCTTCACGCCGGCAAAGAAGGAGAAAGAATCATCAACTTACCAAGTGGAGAGGCGTATATCGCACCCTATGAGGGTGAGCGCGAAGGTGAACCGAGCTTGACCGAAGGGTTGGCGCCGGTTGCGTGCGCGTCAGATGATGTGATCGTGCTTCGTGTTGAGGAAAACCAGGTGGTGGAGGTGATCGGAGACGGCCTCTGTGCTCAAAACGGCCGCTCCTCCCTGGCCAAAGAACAGGCGCAAGGCAATGTGGCTGAACTTGGCCTCGGCGTCAATGATATGGCTGTGGTTACCGGCAATGTGCTGGAAGATGAAAAAGTGATAGGAATGCACTGGGCACTTGGCAGAAGCGATCATATCGGTGGCACTGTCGGACCTGATGATTTCAAATCACCTGAAAATATCATTCATCAGGACGTGGTCTACCCTAAAGGTGGTCCGATAGAGATCAGCAGCTTGATCCTCATTTTTGAGGACGGTTCTTCAGAACAGATCATTCTTGATGGTTCCTACACCATCTTTTGATCCACACAGGCAACGCATTAATTACTGCCCATAAAATAATAATGAATCTCAATCACATCGTACACAAAGGAGCGGCAATTGGAACAGAGAATAAAAGAAAGATATAGCCAATCGATTTTGAAGGAAGCCATGGAACGCTATGCCATCGGCGATGATCAGATCCGGCTCCTCGATGGATTCGAGAGCTATATGTATGAATTCAGGCACGATGGCGCGGAGTATATCCTGAGGATTGGTCATTCACTCCGTAGGAGTGTTGACCTTATTCTCGGTGAGGTCGATTGGATCAACTATCTCGCCCGAGGAGGAGCGTCGGTGAGCAGAGCCATCGAATCGAAGGACGGCAATCTCGTCGAGCAGATCGACGACAATCGCGGTGGACGATTCCTGGCAACGGCCTTTGTTAGAGCCGGTGGTGATCCTCCAGGAGCTGACCAGTGGAATAGTGATCTTTTCGTTCGGCATGGACAGCTTATCGGCCGCATGCATGCCCTGTCGAAAGGATATCAACCGCCAGACCCAGCCTGGAAACGACTGGAATGGGACGATCAGCAGATGCTCTTCTCTGAATTGTGGCTGCCCCAGTCAGAAGATTTAGTCTTAGGGAAGTTTCGCGATGTGTTCAGTTCTCTACTAGCCCTACCTCGCAGCGGTGCTAACTACGGGCTGATACACCAGGATGCTCACGGGGGTAACTTCTTCGTCGATAGTTCGGGGCAGATTACTCTCTTTGATTTCGATGATTGTGCCTACAGCTGGTATGCAAACGATATTGCCATCGTCCTCTTTTATGCCGCCTTCGGCGAAGAGGATCCACCCACATTCACCCGTAATTTCATGAAGCATTTCCTTCAGGGCTACATCCGAGAAAACGATTTCGACCCACGATGGCTTGTCCAATTCCCTCAGTTCTTGAAGCTGCGAGAGATAGATCTATTCGCTGTTATCCATCGCAGCTTTGATGTCGAAGATATCCAGGACCGATGGGTGGCCTCTTTCATGAAGAATCGCAAGGAGATGATTCTAAACGATGTTCCCTTCATCGACTTAGATTTTGGCGAGCTTTCTGAGTTTGTGAGTGAAGCCTCGATTTCATCGGAAGGAGACTTTTAGTGTTGAAGGATTTTGATCGATGAATCTCGGTGTTATTCGTTGCTGGAGCAAGCATCATTCTCATCCAACCGGCTGGTCCTGAAATTTATTGTGTCGAGAAAAGTACAAGCGCGCACCAAATAATCCAGGAGAATAAAAATGGAAACCAGAGAACAATGGGAGTATCTGACACGCTTCATGTGGGCCAGTACCGAAAATGAAGGCGCAATGGAATACTACTTTGATAATTGGCCGGGGCAGAAGCCAAGGAAGTACGCGCCTGAGACGATGATCCCAGAACTCAATGTACTGGGCAGCCAGGGCTGGGAATTGGTTCATATGCAGCCCGTTGGCGCGGTTGGTAATAAACGGGATGTTGGATTCATCGCCGGTGAAGCTATGGCGAGATGGAGCAACAGCTACTTCTGCGTTTTCAAAAGACCGAAATCTAGGTAAGCTTGGCGGCTTCTTTATCGGATCGAGGTTATCCGCAGGCCAATAACCCTGAGCTGAATCGCCCTTGCTCACAGGCAGCTCGTGAACATGGTGACTGAACAGCAGCGGCGCAAACCAGTTGGGTGAAAAGGCCAGTCTGGCGCCGATGGTTGCAGGAGTAATAGACACGCGACGGTCCGGGTTCACTGGATATGCAGTTACTTGGTTCTCAAGATGAGCCATTTTCCGCAACGACATACACTAGAAAAAGGAAATATTCCATGCCTGACGAAAAATCTCTCATAAGTGATGCTTTCCAGACCTTCATCAAAGATGCTCCGAACCATCAGCAAGCATGGGCTCAGGGAATTCAACAGCTGAGTTCGGCTAATGTACTGGACCTAAAATCGAGCGCATTGGCCTACCTTGCCGTGATGGCAGCCGTCAATCTTCACAGCGGCATACCGTATCACGTCCGCGAAGCGAAAAATGCGGGAGCTTCCCGAGACGAGGTAATCAGCGCCATCCTTATCGGGTTACCTGCGGCGGGAAATTGTGTCATAAGTGCTCTCCCCGCGGCCGTCACAGCATATGACGCCGAATGAATCTTAACCGGCAGAGTACCAGCCTAGGCAAACTCGGAAAACCGCACCTGAACAGAAAGTTCCTGTTCTGGTTGGTTTTGCTGTTCGTCTCTTTAGCCCTTGCCAGCTGCGATGATGGCAAGGTCCTGGTCGATTCTTCGACAACGACGGCGGTACCAGCGGCCGTAGAGAAGGATCAGGAGGGAGTGGATTCCAGCCCCGTTTCTCCCAGTTCCTTGAGCTCGCCGCAGGAACCTTTCGACATATTCATCGATGAATCGTACCGGCAGCTGCTAGCTCGAGATCCGGAACGGGTGATCAACATGGGTCTGCAAGATACGTTTGAGGGGATTGATGAGGAATTAACAGATATCTCTGCCGAGTATTCTGAGGAAACAACCAGGCTGCAGCAGGCGGTTTTATCCAAACTGCAAACCTTTAATCGAATGGAGCTCAGCAAGGAACAGCAGCTGACCTATGATATCTATGCCTGGTATCTGGATGATCAGGTCCGAGCGGGATCCTATCCATTCCACGATTATCCGCTGACCCACTTCTTCACCGCCGAACACAACCAGATAATCCACTTCTTCACCGAGATCCACCCCATCACGACTCGGGAAGATGCTGAAGATTACATCACACGTCTCTCTAAACTAGGGACCAAATTCAATCAACTCGAAGAAGGCCTCAGGCTACGCCAGGAAGCGGGGATTATCCCTCCACGATATATCCTTGAACGAGCGCATGGCCAGGTTGGATCCATCGCCAACAGCCTTACTGTGTCAACACCATTTTATTCTGTATTCGTCGAGAAACTGGAGGCGCTGGACGATCTGTCGGAAAGCGACAGGCTATCACTGGAGAAGTCGGCTGAAACCGCCATCGAAGAATCAGTGCTCCCCGCTTACCACTCCTTGCTGGCTGCTCTGTCTGACCTAGAACAGACGGCTCCCGAGGAAATTGGCGTCTGGAGGCTGCCCGAGGGCGATCTCTACTACCAGCACTTGCTTCGACATTACACGACAACAGACCTGACCGCAGATGAGATTCACCAGATAGGATTGCAGGAACTCGAGAGCATTCAAACCGAAATGAGACTCTTATCTGACGAGCTTGACTACCCGCAGAGCGAATCGATTCCTGAACTATACGCGCGCGCAGCACGTAATGGTGGAATGGTGACCAGGCCGGAGATCGTCCGGACATATGAGCAGATCATAGCCGGCGCAGCCGCTTCTCTGGATGGAATCTCCACTCTACGTCCGGAAGCGGATGTTGTCGTCAAGGGTGCGCCTAGCGGTGGCTTCTATGTTGCTCCAGCTATCGACGGTTCCCGTCCCGGCGTATTCTACGCCACCTTGAGCAGTTCACTTCCCCACTTCGCCATGCCGACCTTGGCCTACCACGAAGCCATTCCGGGTCATCATTTCCAGATTGCTATAGCCCAGGACCTGGATTTGCCCCTGGTCAGGAATACCACGAATTTTGGAGCCTTTGTGGAGGGCTGGGCCTTGTACGCCGAGCGACTAGCTTGGGAAAATGGCCTATATGAGGACGATCCCTATGGCGATCTGGGCAGATTGCAGGCAGAGGCGTTTCGCGCTGCTCGCCTTGTGGTCGACACCGGCATTCATGCTGAAGGTTGGACGAGAGATCGGGCTATTCAATTCATGGTATCAAATACGGGATTGCCTACACCGATGGTAGCCGACCAGGTCGACCGGTATGTGGTGCTGCCAGGACAAGCGACCGCTTACTCCATCGGCATGCTCAAGATTCTCAAGCTGCGCAGTCTGGCGCAAGGGCAGCTGGGAGATCATTTCGGCTATGTTGAATACAACGACCTCATTCTGAGTCAAGGCAGCATGCCGCTGGTTGTGCTCGAGCAGGTTGTAGACGACTATATTTCTAAACAATTGAATGGCCGGTCTTGATAGGCCGATCCGCGTTTCTATGCCCTAAGGCTGGCCAACAAACGCTTTCCGTGAACCTGTGAGCTAATTTTATGGCCTGCAGCGGGAAAGGTGCCACGGCTCTAGCAGCTTTGGCCTGCAGATTGTCTGAACTCCTTACCTATCTTCCAATCCCTGAGTCCACTTCTCCTTAGAGACCAAATAGACGTAATGGTGGACCGGACATGTGTATTCTTTCATCGAATCCGGGAAGTAGTAGATTTCCTCGCCGACGCGCTCACCTCCAACAGCCTCTTGCGTCTTGATTGAGGCCATGTTCTGAACGTTGGGCGTAGCTTCGACAGTCTTGCTATCTGTATGCTCGAATAGGTAAGAAAGGAGCCCCCTTTTTACCTCAACTCCATAACGATGTCCCCAAAACTCAGGCAGAAGCTTTATATCTGTCTTGGCGATGCCCTCTTCATTCGGCTGATACATTTTGCATTCACCGATCGGTGTGGCGCTCTCCTGCAGGTCAACCACCATGTTGCGCCCGAATACCGGGTCGCGCCCGAATACCGGGTCGCCTTCCTGCTCTCGCAGCTTTGCTTCTACCTCATCAAGGGTAATGCGCAATCCAAAGGGGAAACCAGCGTTGGTCATCACCTTCGGATCATTCCACAAGGCGAGGTACAAACTGGCGTCTTCGGTACTTGCCGTCCTAATCGACAACCGTTCAGTAGAAAAAACGATCACTTCCTGAAGATCCTTGTTGAGTTTATGGTTTCTCCACCAGCATAAACTAGGCCCGTGCCTGGTCTCGTTCGTATAACAGGCGCACAATCTCGCTGCCCATTTGGCCCAGTTTCTTGATGTTGTCTTCTCCTGCTTGAAATGCCACTTGCGGATCAAAATGCCCGTGGTCATCGGCGATGTGGAAAACGTTGTCCACGACCACCGAGATTCCTCCGGCTCTGAGACCCCAGAGACGGGCCAGGACAAATATCGCGCTAGCCTCCATCTCGGCCGCGATAATGTTGAGCCTCATGAGGTCCTCCATCTGACTGCGCCAGCCAGCTTGCCAATAGTTATTGAACGACGAGCCTGGTTCGGAATGTCCGGCGTAAAATCCATCAGAACTCCGTGTAGTTCCAACGTGGGTCGCATATTCTAGAAGCTCGCCTGCTTCTATGCAGGCCCGCACAACCTCGTGATGGGCCACCGCTGGGTACTCAGGTGGTGCGTACCGGTGCGTGGTTCCATCAAGACGCATCGCTGAATCAAATATGGCGATATCGCCGACCTCTATATTCTCCTGAAATGTGCCGCAAGTGCCGATCCGGATAAAGGTTCGCGCCCCAATCCTGGCCAATTCCTCCATCGCGATGGCGGTCGACGGACAGCCAATTCCTGTGCTCGTACAGGAAATGGGAGCTCCCCGATAGGTTCCTGTGTAGGTAACATACTCGCGATTCTGAGCAACTTTCTCCGATTGATCCCAGAAACTGGCCACAACCGCTACCCGTCCAGGATCCCCTGGCAGCAATACATAGGGGGCAATATCGCCTGGCTTGCATTTGATGTGATATTGAAGTGACATCAGGATTCTCCTTAAGTAGGTTTCGACATCTATCTTGCGCCATCTATCGTGGATAGCCAATGGCACAGATGAATGTCAGATTCAAGCGATAAGCATTCCATTGGTTCACTAGCTGACATCAATGTAGAGATGGTTGGTAGCATCGACATTAGAAAAACATTGGTTACTCTGAACTATGCTGGATAGCATGATAGGCAGAGCGGAAGATATCCATATGCTCTTGATATCTCTCGTGTCGTCGAAGATTAGGCTCAATTAGAGGTCCGTACCTAGGCCATGCCCGGGCGGCCTGGTTTGTGTCATGTATTCCAATCCCGCTTCCCGCCAGCATGGCGGCCCCTAGAGCAGCCTGTTCCCAGATAACTGGCGATTGCACTGGCAAGTTGAAAACGTCGGATACGATTTGTCGCCATAATAGGCTCCGTGCCCCGCCACCAGCCATGACGATGAGCTCCGGCTCTGATCCGAATTCTCCTAAGACCGAGAACGCATCGTAGCAGGCGAGAGCAACGCCTTCCATTACGGCTCGAATCAGATGATCGCGGCCGTGCCGGATGGTCATTCCCAGGAACATGCCCTTGGCTTCAGAATTCATATGTGGAGTCCGTTCGCCGGCAATATAGGGAACAAATAGAAGCCCGTCCGATCCAGCAGGTGCAGTTTCCGCTCTGTCAGCCAGAGCGGCGAAATCGGTTTTATTAGCTTCTTGGAGGATCTGATCGCGCAGCCAGCTCAACGA
>DASRZI010000086.1:0-9333 GCA_035686605.1 Candidatus Zixiibacteriota bacterium | reverse complement strand
CCCGGTCAACGAGATAGGCCAGGAGGCCTGAGCCGATGCCTTTGTTTTGCATGTCATCCCGGACGGCCAGCGCAGCTTCGGCCGTTTCATGATCCGTCCGGATATATCGAGCGCCTGCAATCGGAGCGTTGGCTTGGCCGGGTAAATCAGTAAATGCCAACCAGGCGCCATCCTTCTCTGGATCTACGCGAGCCATACGTTTGGCTTCCTCCCTAATCAAGCCAGGGTCGAGATTCGTCAATGACAGGTTGAATCGCAAGTAGCGGCTGTCTGGTCCCATATGTTCGAAAAGATCGACCAGGTGATCAGCATCTTCAGGCTGCAAGGATCGAACCTTAATCAGGTGATCTTCTTTCGACCAAAATATATGTTCCTCACTGTTATTCATTTCAGATAGCCTAAATGCATGACCCAGTACATCGAATTTTAGAATAGCATACCCCAGGATCGGTCGCAAGCTTTCAGCATTCGGAGGAGACGGATAGAGGGATGCAACTCAATGAAACGCTTAGATCTTGTTGGCAGCGTCCGCGTGAACATTTAGTGTTCCAGGAAGACTTGGGCTTCACAGCCCAACAGTCGGATCGTCGCTGATAAGCTGATCGGGTCCTCTACAATATTGGGTTCCTTACGATAACGGATCCTTAAAATCATAGATATTGTCTGCAATGGACCACTGGTGAAGGCACTTCCCGTTTGGGCAAACCAGTCGACTGTCGATTGGCTCTCCCAGTGGAGTCAGACACTCTGGGCAAGCAAAAAATGTACCTGGCTCAGCGGCATCTCCTTCCTCCGAACTTAAGGAGCGGAAAAAGACCGATGGCGTCAGCTGGAACCAATCACCCGTTAGCTGGGCAAGATTATCAAGCTGGACCAGTATGCTTGTTGGAACAACACGTTTTATGGTCGACAGGCGATAGTGTGAGACGGTGAGCGTTCGTTCCACGGTGAATCCAGTGGATTCGAGCTGCCTTTTCATCCATCGAGGATGAAAGTCAAAATTCAACTCAACGAATTCAACAGGATCGAGGGAAAAGGGGGACCATCGCTGCTTTCCCGCCCAATAGCGCAGGATGGCCTTGAGATTATGCTTGCTGGCGAACTCAAGTACGTAGGCGCCCTCTGGCCGGACGATGCGCGCCAGTTGACCAAAGAGATTTGGAACGTCGGCCGCATGATGGATCGTCCGTACCTGTACCAGAGAGTCAAAAAGACCACTCACGAAAGGCATTCGATACCAATTTCCGGCGACGTAAACGAAACGAGGATCGTCACCTAATCGTCTTTGGGCGTCAAGGAGCAGGGATCGGGAATAGTCAAAAAGGACAACCCGGTCGTAGCCGTCGAATTCTGAAGCCAGCCGGCCGAAACCGGCGCCGATATCAATTAGGGTGCCGCCGGAAGGTGGCAGCAGGCGGTGGAGGGCGATGCGTTCGACCCGGTCCTCATAATCACGCCCCTGACTCTCCCAGAAACGAGTCCTGTAATTCGAACCTTCATAGTCGCAGACAGGGGGATAATCGCTCATGCTGGGACTAGAGACGGGCCATTGAAGAGTTCTGGTAGCATATTACTTATCCTAAACCGCTTCCGGCGAGCCAAAAATAGACCGGAGATCGCCGAATGGTTCGTCGAGTTCAGTCTGCAGAAGCGACAGAATTCTTGAGGAAGAATCCCCTCCCACTTCAGCGTCGTCCATAGGGGTACAACCGGTAAACGAGTATAGTAGCATGCTTCCAAGAGTTGACAAAGAGTAAACGAAGGATCCTGTTTTTCGGCCGCAAGGTCCGAAAACTGTTTCCCGGGAAACAGTTGATTGAGTCTAAGATAACGAGTTTCCTGTACCTGTGTGCCTGTCACTTCCGAGGTGACTGGCACATTCTGCATCCCCGAGGATGGTGAACCGCAGTGAGAAGCTTAGCGCTGTGAATATGGATCTCGAAATACCAGTTCCAACAAATGCCAATGATTTAATTCAGCCATTAGTGGCATTGAGGTGTTTTGGCGATGGCTCTTCTCTGAGTGAATGTAGAAGAAAGCGGCCGGTTTGGGGGTTGGTGAATATGCCATCGATCGAGGGTCGCTGCTCATCCAGTTTCCTCAATTCGAGCTAATAGGATCGACCTACCAGAGGGATGTTTCCCGGGAAACAATCGTCAGTTTCTCTGCGCGACAAGTACACCGTTCGTAGACTACCTGAGTCTAGTACAGGATTCTGCCACCAAAAGATTACAGGCGACAAGATCCCTTGGACATTGTGACTGTCACCTCCGAGGTGACTGTCACATTCATAATTGCAGCGACTGGTCATTTTCGTATTCCGGAGACGGTGTCTTGATACGAGGGGTTCAGCGCTCTAATAATGGATTTCGAAATACCAAATCCAACAATTGCCATTGATTTGAATCTTTTAGTGGTGGCTTTGAGTTAGATCGGTGATGGCTCTATTTGGCGAGAGAGAAGAAGTTGCCCAACTGTGGACACGACAAGAAGATAATATAAAGACGGCCGATTTAAGGGTGGGCGGGCATCCCATTTCCAAGCGGCGCTGTTCATCCCAGTTCCCCGGTTTGAGCTAAAAGGATCGCCTTACCAGGCGAATGTTTCCCGGGAAACATTCGCCAGTTTCATGCCGCGGCAAGGAAACCTTTCGTTGATTGCCTGAGTCAGCATCTGAGTGTGGGATTCTGCCACTAAAAGAATGCAGACACACGATCCCCTGGATAATGTGACGGTCACCCGGAAGGTGACAGTCACAAGGGAGGTGACAGTCACGCCACCTGAAAGTTGCATGGCGCGATTCACCCCCGGACCCTGATCCCCGATCCCCCGCCCCCAAGCCGATTTCCTATCGGCAAAGGCCAGTCCTCTGGCCAAATCCCCACTCCCCATTAATCGCCCCAGGCGGGCAATTGAAGTACAATTACCGGCACCGTATTACCCGCGGGTGAGCCCCAAGACGGGCGCTGAATACTCCATGAACAACGATATCGCCATTTTTTTAGATTTAGATAACCTGGTTATTGGGGCCGTCGAGGCAAATCTTACCTTTGACATCGACCTGGTTCTTGCCCATATCAGTTCCCTAATCGAGGGCCGCATCGTCCTGCGCCGGGCGTATGGAGACTGGCGACAGCGAGCCACTATGACCAAGGAATTGGCCTCAGCCGGCTTCGAACTCCAATCAACCGTCCGTCTAACCTCAAACAGCAAGAACCTGGCCGATATGCAGATGGTCGTCGATGCCATGAGCACCCTCATCGACCGGCAAAATTTCAACACATACGTCTTGATCACTGGCGATCGGGATTTCGCTCCCCTGGTACAGGCCCTTCGAAAACGAGGGAAGCAGGTTATTGGCTTGGGAATCGGGCATGCAACCAGCAAGCACCTGGCCCAACTTTGCGACCAGTATGTGTATTACGACGAGCTGGCGACGGAAGCTCGCCAGATGCTTGATGACCAGATGGAAGACCTCCTCCAGAGGGCCCTTGACCAACTCCTCCTGGAGGAGAAACGCGTTCCCGCAAGCCTGCTGAAACAACGGCTTCAATCCCTCAGTAGGGGCGCTTTTGGGCGTTCTCCCCAAGGGAAACGCAGCTTCCACAAGCTATTGGCCGGATACCCCCATGTGGTCCATCTGCAGCAAGAAGGGACAACTCTCTATGTCCGCCGGCCGGGGAAGGACGACTCGGCCGAGATCGAAGGTGTCCGCCACCGCCGCCTATTAGCCGACGACGAGGTTGAGGCTCTCTTGCGAGCTTCCCTGTCAGAGCTGCTCCAATCAGAATCCCATGTTCGGGCAAGCCTGCTCAAGCAGCGCATGCAGGAGTTAAGCGACGGCGCCTTTGACGAGACCCTGCAAGGCGATAAAAACTTCCGCAAATTTCTCGATAGATACCTCGACATTGTTAAGATTGAACAAGAAGGTAGTACCCTTTACGTCAATCACGCCACTCCGCTGGATGTCGAATCGACTGATTCCATCGGCCGGAGACTATCGGCCGAAGACACGGAGACGTTGTTAGCCACAGCCCTTGACGAGCTACTGGTCGATCAGAGCCGTGTAAGGGCAAGCCTGCTTAAACAGCAGATGCAAGAATTGAGCAGCGGGGCATTCGACGAGACGAAACAGGGGTTTGAGAGCTTTCGGGCTTTTCTCGAAGGATACCCAAATTTGATTCAGATCCAGCAGAAAGGGACTACGTTGCTGGTCTACCGGCCCGACGATTACATATCTCAAGAAGAGGTCTACCTCTACTACCGGAGTATACTAAAAAAACAAGGCCTTCGAGTCGTTCCCTCGACCATTCGACTAACCGTGCTCAAAGACTTGATCGCATTCCTTCGACTTCAACCAAAGACTGAGTGGAGACAGATTGTTGACCGGCTGGCAGTCTATTATGAGGATAGTGATCGCGAGGAAGTATCCAAAAGTTTTATCAACGACGTGCTTCGGATAGCCAGACGCGCGGAGGTAATTGACGTCGGAAACGGCGGCAGTCTGGCAAAGGCCGCCGTCAGCCTGTCGATTAGCGGAGACCGGGCTTTTCAGAATGCTGTCATTCGTTGCGACGTGACCTATTTGCGAGAGATCGAGAGCGTGCAGAATCCCCTTGATATAAAGGAAGCCGCCAAAGCCCTGTACGAGGACGAAGAACATGCTCGCTACCTCAAGGTCATCTTCAGTCGATACACCGAAAACAGACAGGCGGTCGGATAGTGGAGAATCCTACTCCTATCTCGCTGGTCGACAGGGCGATCGGCTTCGCCGCTCGAGCCCACGAGGGGCAGCTCCGAAAATCCGGTAGTGTTCCTTTTATTGCCCACCCGGTTGGCGTAGCTTTCATTCTGCAGCAGATGGACTGTGACGAAACAGTAGTAGCCGCCGGATTGCTGCATGATACGGTCGAAGATACCACGGTGACACTAGAAGAAATCCGGCTTAATTTCGGCGATGAGGTCGCTGATATCGTCGCCGGGTGTACCGAACCGCCGAAAAAGCGAGGTAACTGGGAGAGTCGTAAGCTGCATCTTATTGACACGTTGACCGACGCACCGATCTCGGTGAAGTTAGTAACAGCGGCTGACAAGTACCACAATCTCAGTCACACGCTGCACAATTTGAATAGTATGGGAGCTGCCGTGTGGCGGCGATTTGGTAGGGGGGTCGAGCAACAGGCTTGGTATTACAGGACCGTATACGGGAGTATCACGGCCAATGTCCCCGATCTCGATCTCTACCCCATATTCAAACAGCTTTCGGATGTGATCGACGATCTCTTTGAAGGAGTGCCCTCGGTAGCACCATAAATGGGGTCATCAGCGTGGCAGCAACTGGGGACATCAACGGTTCGTTTGGCCGGGAATCCTCACTTTTTTGGCGGTTTCGAGGCGATAATCTCCGCTTCGATCGGACCTTCGTGATAGTGGAGGAGTGGCCACTCATCAAACTCCCTTAGCAATTCACTATCTCTTAGAAGATAGGCGCTGTTAGTATCCGGATAAATTTCAAGGGCGCCTAAATGCCGGGTGGCATAGACAATCAGCCCCCCCGGTCTTAGAGCGGCCTTCAACCCCGGAAACAAGCTGCGGTCCAGAAATCGAATGACGCAGATCAGGTCGTAGGCGGCTTCAGGTAGCGGATAATGGTCAATATCTACCTGGTTAAACTCTGTCCTCTGGGACTGACCATGTCTCTGGGCCTCGCTCATGGCGAAATCCAAGGCAACGCGGCTGATATCGAGGCCAACGACTCGATAGCCAAGAGCTGCTAGCCAGAGGGTATTCTGTCCCCGGCCGCAAGGCAGATCCAGCGCGTCCCCTTCGCCCTTCAACAGCTCTTGATTATTTGTAAGGACTGGATGAACTTCAAATGCCGCTTGGGTACGCGACTCCCATTTAGCGTCCCAACGTTCCTGGTCTTTTTCGCTCATTGGTCAATTAGTTTGGGGTGGGGGACCTAGAGGCCCGATATCTATGGAGCCTTGCCGTCATCCAGATGCAGGTTTACGGCATCACGATGACCAAGTCCCTGGCTGTTGTCGATAAAGTACAGGCGGTCTGGGATCAGGCGGAACCAGCTGACTCCCATAATAGCCGACTGGATCTTCGCACCAGCCGAGAGGATAAACGGGAATTTGTCCTGGTACAGGGAGATTGCCGATTTTCGATCATCTCCCGTGAGCCTATGCACGATCCCCTCTAGCTGAATCCCTTTTATTTCGGGCCACTCCCTGTAATCTTCCTGGACGGTCGCCGCTACCCTGGCGTGATGGGCAAGGTCTTGTATATGCCGGGTGCTGTCGGCTGAAAGAAAAATTAGCTCGAATTCCTGGCTGGCGTAGAAGACAGCTGCCGCCCATGGCCCCTCAGCACCTGAGGTAGCCAGAGTCATCACCCAATGACTCTCCAGATAGGCCAGCGCGGACCGGCGTATATCATCTTCTTGTTTTCTACCCATCTCCTGGCGATGCAGCTCCCTGCCAGCGATTGTATAAATCTTGCGATAGTTCGATGTCCAGGAGATCCAATATCCGGTTAACGGTTTGGTTGATGATATCGTCGATGGTCTCTGGGCGGTGATAAAAAGCGGGGACGGGCGGAACCAAAACGGCCCCCATCTCCACGACCTGGATCATGAGGCGTAGATGGCCTAGATGGAGGGGTGTTTCGCGGGGAACGATGATCAGGCGTCGTCGATCCTTCAATACCACGTCGGCCGCGCGCAGCAGCAGGTTGTCGCTGAAGGAGTGAGCTATTCCCGCCAGGGTCTTCATCGAGCAAGGAACAACCACCATGCCGAAGGTTTTATAAGATCCTGATGAGATAGCTGCGGCAATGTCGCCAAACCGATGGGTCCTGTCGGCTAGGGTCGCCACCTCGGCTGGCGTGTAATCGGTCTCCAGGGATATCGTCTGTGCACCGGCTGAACTGATCACCAGGTGCGTCTCTACCTCCTGGACGGTCCTCAATACTTCGAGCAACCGGATACCATAAATGGCACCACTTGCCCCTGAAATTCCTACAATTAGTCTCTTCATAGCCTGACCGCTTCTGATTTTGGATTTACTATGGCATAACCTACAATCCCATTATATCCATCTTCCACAATTCTACAGATGAACTTTGGAAATCAAGACACCAAAAGGGGCTTATCGTGAAAAACCTATATGTCGCCGATCTTTCCGCAGGCGATGATTTATTGAACGAACCATTTCTTCTTCATGACTTAATCCGGAGGGAGACCAAGGACGGCCGCCCTTACTTGCTCACCACTTTTCGGGACAAGACGGGTCAGATAAGTGGCGTATTCTGGGACCTGCCCGAAGATATCGAGGGCTGGATCCGCCCTGGAGTTGTCACCCTAGTTACAGGACGGGTTAGCAACTATAAAGGCGCTTTGCAGATCAATGCGACGGACCTTAATCCAACCATGGTCGCTGACATGGATGATTTTCTCCCGGCAAGCAAACGCTCGACCAAAGAGATGATCGCTGAACTAGAGCAGCTTATCGGTGAACTCGACCGGCCTTGGAATAGACTGCTCACGAAGATATTGCTGAATCCAGAGTTCCTCAACCGCTATGCAAGTTCTCCGGCCGCCCGGCTTCTCCACCATGCCTATGTCGGTGGGCTTCTTGAACACACCCTCAGCATGGCCGGTATAGCCAAATTCCTGACCGGCCATTATCCTTATGTCAACAAAGATCTGCTTATATCCGGAGTTTTGTTGCATGATTTGGGCAAAGTCATGGAGTACGATACAGATGCCTCCTTTGAGTTTACCGAAGATGGTCGTCTGGTTGGGCATCTCGTCCGCGCGATCGTCGTTGTTGAAAAGGCCGCTGCCGAGCTAGGTGATATTCCAGAGAATGACCTTCGCCAGCTCATCCATATGATAGCGTCACACCATGGCTATCTTGAATGGGGATCGCCGGTCTTGCCAAAAACCTTAGAAGCTATCTTGCTGCACCAGATTGATATGATCGATAGCAGGATCCAGGGTTATTTTGACCATCTTCGCAATAATAGCGGCGGGGGTATGTGGTCATCAAAATCAAGCATGATGTTCAGCACTGACCTGCGAAAGCCTGAGGGATTTGAATAGAGGCGGCGAGCTCGATCTGCGACTTGAGCATCGTGAACCCTTGCACTACCTGGCAGTTTGTTTCCCAGGTGACCAGAGATCTTACCCGTTGAACGATCTGCTAAAAACACCATCCGCGAATAGCTCATCCTGGAAGCTGGCATCCCAGCAGCTGTCATCTTGGAAGCTGGCATCTTGGAAACTGTCAATTAACACGGCCTTAAGTTCGCAATGCAAGAAGCACCTGACGGTTCCAACACGCCCTATTTCAGGGGTAGATAATTAAACGAATAATGTAATGAACCATAGTTCAATATTTAATTCTGCCCTGTACATTGAACAAGATCAACATCGTATCGCCTGTCGATCTGGTCGTATTCCGATACCGATAGCAAGCTAACAATAGACCGATGCCAACTATTCAAGAAGAAGTTATCCGCGAGCTGGTGGAGAGGGTTCACGACTCGCCGGGACGCCTATTGTTGGTGACCGCCGGCGCCGGCACCCGAGCACTGGCCTGGATCCTGGGAGTTGCCGGTGCCAGCCGGACATTGTTGGAGGCTTTGATTCCTTATGATGAGTCATCCTTCGACGACTTTCTTGGGAGAAAACCAAACAAGTATGTGACAGCCAGAACCGCCGGTTTTCTCGCGGGGCGGGCAGTCGTTCGGGCCCGTCATTTGTTTCGGGGTGACGAACCCGTTTTCGGACTGGCTTGCTCCGCGACGATTGTTACAGACCGGCCTAAACGAGGACAGCATAGGGCTCACATCGCTCTGTGGACCGCTGGAGAGGTGAACCGCTATTCCTTGTATCTGCGCAAGGGGAAGAGAGATCGAAGGGGTGAAGAGGAGATGGTCAGCCTGGTAATCATGAACGCCCTCGCCACCGCTTACCAGTTAAATATCGAGCTGCCGTTACCTTTTGTGGATGGCGACCGCTTTAGTCACGTGTGCAGCGATATCACTGGCGAGACCGAGAAGGTGCTCAATGGCTCACAAGAGTTTTTTGGTCTTCAGGCTGAAGGCCGGTTCGTAAGTAAGCGAAATGCCCCAAAGGTGGTTCTTTCTGGTGCCTTTAACCCACTTCACGAGGGACATGAGGGATTGGCTGCCGCAGCGACTCAGATCCTGGGTCACGAGGTTACGTTCGAATTGGCAGCGATAAATGCTGGAAAGCCTGCACTAACGATCGATCAGATCAAAGAGCGCACTCTGCAGTTCGCTGGCAAGAACAACGTTTTG
>DASRZI010000085.1:0-49810 GCA_035686605.1 Candidatus Zixiibacteriota bacterium | reverse complement strand
ATGCTGATAGCGCACAGCACTCCAGTTGCAGGTAAACGCGTTCGCGCCGCCGCCGGTTAACATGTTGGCGATAGTGTTCAAGGCATGTTGCTGGGTTCGTCGCCCACTTTGGCTCAAACTGGCTAAATAAACCGCGGCGGGATTTTGGTCGATCGGTGGATGGTCGACCAAAACCAATTCGGTGGAAGATGTTGTAACAACAGTACGCAGAGTCGATTTCATCACCATTTCTGGTGGCAGTTTCTCATATTTTATTAGTTTTGAGAATATGTATTCTCATAAGTAATAACTTGGACAAAATGGTCTACTGACAACAAGGATTCAAGCTGCAAAATTGAAGAGATTTCAGCGATTAAGGGCGGATGAATTATCTGACAGTTTTTTAGTTGCGGGGGCCACTATTTAGGATCTACCCACTGATTTGAAGGCAGGCCGACATTTCGGTCGGCCCTTTCAGACTTCACGACTCGCAGGACAAGCTTCATCAACCTCCCGAACCAACTTGCCGTCGCCATCAAAAAGGAATGCCTTCCCGCATTGGGTGCAATGTGCTATCAGATCGCCAGTCATAGTTGGCCGAAAACGTCCCATAACATGGTTCTTAAATTCGTCCCTTCTGACTATCGCAAATGTATTCTGGCGGATAGCACTGTTGTAATGATTTAAGGGCAGGGATAAATCTGCATTGTGCCATTCTCCGGCTTCACCAAACCACTCGTACCGGAATGGGTAGCGATCTATATCCGCTGGGTGAAACTTTTCCCCATTAACCCAGTGGCGCCATTTAGCAACGGTATCGGTGAGAGCCCCAGAGCGCTCGGCTCGACCAGCGATGTAGTCATTTGCCCCACTCGTTAGTACTCTAAAGTCTTCTATTGACAATGTTGATTTTGCGTGAACTTGTCCAATAACCTTTCCCCATGCAACCTCGACCCATGCTTTGACACGCTTACCATCGCGTATCTGAACCTTGGTGTAGAATACCTCGCGGTACTTTTTTCCAAAGGGATAGTAGAAATCTACCATTTTTGCTGCATGAATGTAGGTCCGGTTGCGTTTCTGATAGAGACGTTGTATCTCAATTGCTTTCTGGCGCAGCTCATCTTGATATCGTTTCTCCTGACAATTTTCACACACCCATGTGTCCTCACATGGAAACAGCCGAACATAAGTTAGGGGCTGCTCTGCCAGCCAGCGGCTCTCGCCCGCGTAAAGCGATTCCGTCGCTCTCACTTCTAGCCACGAAACACCTAACCTGGCAAAATAATCAGCCTTCCCTGATTCGACAGCATGCGTTACCAGCACCTCGATCGCTCCCAGGACCTGGCCATCCCTCAACAACGCAATATCGGGCTGGTAGTGATCAACAGAATACTCGACATGAACTTCCTCCCAACCATCCAGCCAAGGGACTCGGCGCACACTGCCGCATTGATATTCTCCGGCACACGGCTGCTCAATCACCAGGGGTAATCGGCGCTCTAGCTGTCTGGCTATATAGAACTTAACGTTTAGATGCAGGGCAGTTTCCGGCTCCGTGGCAGGACAATTTTCGTCACGGTAGTGTGCATAATGGTGAACACGCACATCGCCCAATTTGAGAATGACTAAATGCCTACATATAGGGCAATAGGCCTCCGGACGCTGACGTGGAGGCAGGCTCGCAAAGTCACTTACATCATGTGGTCGCCGATTTACTAACACCCAGCGAGGATAAACACCTTCTACTAAATGCATGTCAGTACCCTTGAAAGAAAACTCTTGCTCTTGCAAAGTATAATTTATTAGAACGTTGGGGTCATGCCACATGAAGTGTTTTCAAAATCCTATGCCGCGTGATTTGCAAGCGGAACCGTGTTTCGAGCCAATATTGGGTTCTTCCTTCAGAACGCCCCCCTACCCTGCCTGACAAACACAAAATCTCACCTATTTTCAAATAGCACAGTCGCCACAGATGGTGCAACGCCGGCCATGCCTAGCGCGTTTCAGGCTGCCCTATCGATAATGGCTTGCTTGGGTGGATCTAGGATATAGGCTGTAGGTATAGCCGTATTCTGCCCTTTTTCAATGCTCCAGTACCGTTCGCAAGACAGTCATCCCAAGCATCTTCTTCCAGTTCTTAGAGCCCCTCTCTCGGAAGGGCAGAAGGATCCCAGCCTCGGAGAATGGTTATTCTCATAAGTAATAAACTGACATCATGATGGTGCTATCTGAGCGTGGTCTCAGATAATTACTATGGCCAAAAGGATCTGTTTTTTGAAACTCGCCTACGTATTCTTAGGCAAAGCCCGTTTGCTTATTTGAGTGGCTCAATTGAACGCCAGCCAAAGATGGATTAATTCGCGGCTATAGTGGAATGGCAATACAATTGTCAGGCATGAAAACCAGACAGCGCGCTGGGCGAGTAATTCTTGGGTCTCTCAATAAGATTGGTGTTTCCAGTCTTCCACCTTACAGTGTGATCCATCGACGGAAAAAAGACCAATTCATGTAAAGTACTGGTATAGAACTCGCCAATAAGCTAATGTATGACGTTCCGGAATTTCAGAAATGCAGGGAATAACTGATTACTCGAGATGCTCCCGAATGATTTTCGGAACAAAGGCAGTCACTTATCCTGATGAAATACGGATAGCGGTTATTGACTGCCAGGTTGACAAGGAAACACCAATTCATTTAGCCATTGATTGGTTGAACTAGCAAAGATTTACAACTCTGATGAAGTGCATTTTGTTGAAAATGGTGTCGTAGGACATCTTATCGACCAAATTCCCATGTCAAATCGCAAACTGCAAGCTACATTATAGTCAGCTAGAGTAGTCGAAGATGGATAGTTTTTTTGGAATTGGCCTCCCTGAATTGATCTTCATCTTGCTATTATCTGGCCTGGTGATGGGGCCGAATAGAATCAGGCAAGTAGCCCGTACATTAGGGAGGACGACAGCTCAGTTACAGAGGGTGGCTCGCCAGTTTGCACTTCAGCTGAATGCCGAATTGGATTCACTGGAGGATGACACGGTTCGCAATAGCTACAATGACTTTCGCGATTTGCGGCGCGAGGTTCAAGAACTGCGTCGGGAGTTGGGCAACGTTCCAAATTCTCTTCGTAGTCATGGACAGGACCTTGTAGATGAGACCCAAGAGTCTTTGGGAAAAACATCTACCACAGTTGCCGATACCTCACTTGATTCTTCTATCCCGACACTAGAGTCTCCCCCTACCTCTGATGCAGAACCTTCCGTCACCTCGGCACCAAAACAAGTCGCCACCTCGTTGCCAGATCCGACCGCTACCCCGGTACCATCGTTACCAAAAGCCATTGAGGTTCCAGAGCATACTGATCGGGGTCTGAACAGCTCTTGGTCTACCCAGGATTAATCATTCACAAGTAACTGTAGCATCAACGCCTGCGCATTTCCCAGGTGGCAATTGGCTATTGGGGGAAACGATTCGGCAACTAGCTCTATTAAACGTTTTTCTCCTCTGTGCTTATTTCTTTCTCATCGCTATCCTTGACACCTTGGCGAAACGCGCTGATTCCTTTGCCCAGTTCTTCACCAAGTTTACCGATACGTCCGACGCCGAATATTAGTAATACGATTACCAGAATGATGACCCATTCCCATCCACCTAGACTTGGCATGATACTTTCTCCATTTATCGGGCTGAAAGGTCAACCCCAACCTGTAAGTTCATTCTGAGGTTGCATTATATCATTGGGATTAGATCAAGTGAAATATGCTTTTAGAGTGCTTTATCCGCTCCCATTTAGAACCTCTGAGACATCTTTGGGGCGAGGATTAGGAGTAACTCGTGCCATTCGACTCTATCAGTTGGGTGATATGCTGCAAGAATTTGGCTGCCGGGGCGCCATCAATCACTCTATGATCAAATGTCAGGCTAAGGCTCATCCTTGGTCGTCCTTGGACCTGACCGCCAACCATAACTGGTTTCTCAACAATTCGACCGACGCCCAAGATACCCACTTCGGGCGGATTGATGATGGGAGTGAAGCCGTCAACACCAAACATCCCCAGATTGGTTAAGGTGAATGTGCTGCCCGTCAAATCGTCCAAGGTCGCAGTTCCCAACCGGGCACGCTCGGCAAGAGTGGTCAGTTCTGATTCAATGGCCAAGGCACTTTTTTGGTCGGCATTTTTGATAACCACTACCAGTAGACCACGCATAGTGTCTACTGCCAGGCCAACATTGACCTCCTCCAATTCCAGAATGGTATCACCCTCTTGCCGGGCGTTAATATGTGGGTGGTCACTTAACGCTTGGGCAACTATTTCAATCAGCAAGGCATTGTAGCTGGGTACATCGATACCGGCCGAAAAAGCCACTTCCTGGAAAGCATGGCGCAGCCTTACCAGGTATGTTGCATCTACTTCAGTGTGCAAGGTAATCTGAGCCGACTGCTGCATGCTCAATAACATACGTTCGGCTATCGTGGCTCTGACCCCTGAGATGGGAATCCTCTGGGTTACCCTAAAGGGCGTTGCTGGTTGCTCTTGTTCTGTCGCGGCACGTTCGACATCATCTCGGGTTATCTGACCATTTTTCCCAGTTCCCACAATTGCCATCAAGTCAACGCCAAACTCCTTGGCAACCCGCTTGGCCAGCGGAGAGGCCAGGGGTTTTGTAGAATGTTCATGCTTGTGAGCTTCCAAGAATCCCTCAACATCCATTTGCTTGATGCTATCAAACCGACCACTCCCTGGGATTGTGGAAAGCTCGAGTCCGTACTCCTTCGCAAGTCGTTTGGCGGCCGGTGAAGCAAGAACCTTGCCCGTTGGGCTAGCTTGAGTCGGTCTGATAGCATGTTTCTTTTTCTGGGATGCCGGAGACTGAGTCACATCAGATGGCACTTGCGCTTCATCACCAGCCAGAGCTTCATCTTTTGCCAATATTATTGCCACCGGTGTGGAAACAGGTACTACCTCTCCCGCTGATACAAGTATTTTCGCCAGAACCCCCTCCACCTGTGCCTCGGATTCAGTTGTGATCTTATCTGTCTCGACAACAAAGAGCAGGTCACCCTGTTTTACAAAATCACCTACCTGCTTGAGCCATTCGACGACCAACCCCTCGATCATATTGAGCCCCAGCTTGGGCATCACAACATTTGTTGGCATAGATTATTTCCTTATGAAAAATCCGTTACTAACTGCCTGTTCCATCACCTGCTCGACGTTAACAATCAAGGGACCATATTCATTCAAATACACAGCGGCGTTATCTTCGGTATGAAGTACAGTTTCGCGCTCGCCTTCTAAATTCAAAACCAGGGGCCGGATCTCAGCGATGGGACATCGTACGCCTGGATCTAGATATGTGATATCTTCAAATGGGATGTTTGATACAAGCTCTGGCCCTATTGCTGCTTTCACCAATTGATATGGCTCTTTTGGGTATAGCTCGAGGGCAGCTCCGAATGAATCATGAACCGTGATGGAGCAGAGCATGCCTGCAACGGCAGAGAGACCAATATTGGTTGGTGACGCCTGGGTCACAAATAATTGACAAATGTTATCTGGTTCCCAGACAGCCTTCGAACCAACAACACTGCCTTGAGTTGCAGCCATATCAACCAGCGCGCTATCGATCATTTGTCCATCGACTTCATTGTCAAGTCTCTTCGCCCGATAACAACAACCTGCGGCGATCTTTCTCTTCCTGTTGAACGAAATAGCCCACACACAGGCCGGCGACGGTACTATCGGCAAACCGGGGCATTACATTATTTGTACCCGTAGATATCGGCAAGACAGGTATTTCGCCACAGTTGTTGCCGGTTAACCGTACAGTTCCATCGCCATCGAGAGTTACGATGCAGTTGGCACTGTTGTCGCTTAGCAACTTCGCAGCCAGGACTGTATCTCGCCCTGTCCCGGAATCTGGCATATCAATAATTGTTGCCTCGGTCACTATCTCGCGATTGTTGCGCAGCAGCCCGTCAATTGCCTTCTGACCGATTCCAAACCGATCTGGCATGATCTGCACCATTTCAACTCCTGCAGCCTGCATTCCGATTAACAAACAGAATACCAGCTTGACCTTTACCCGGTTACCCATTACGAGAGCATGGGTCACGACGCGCCGAATATCCTTGCCAGAAGCAGGGTTGGGTATGAGCCCGACAACGGCCTCTAAACCCTCTTTTTGTTCACAAAGCTATCTCGCTAAGCAAGTTCACGGTCAAGCGTGCGATTAACTGCGTCAATGATGCTTTGCTCGCTCGGTAATACAAATTCCTCCAAGGGCGGGCTAAAGGGGATAGGAACATCTTTCGCTGTCACCCGTTCTACAGGAGCATCCAGGTAAAAGAATAACTCAGAACTAACAGCCAGGGCGGCTATTTCTGAGCTGATGCTGCAATCTGACCATGTTTCTTGCACGATAACCAGCCGGCTACTCTTCTTTACTGACTCGGTAATAGTGTCTCTATCCAGTGGATCAACTGTTCGAAGATCAATAACTTCAATATCGATTCCTTCGGCGGCGAGTTTTTCGGCGGCCGCTAAACAGAAATGGACCATATAGGAATAGGTAACAATAGTAACATCATTGCCTTTACGCTTCACCTCGGCTTCGCCAATTGGGATGAGGTATTCTTCATCTGGGACGTGGGCCTTCATTCCATACAGTTTTTTGTGTTCAAAGAAGATCACTGTGTTGTTATCCCTGATGGCACTTTTCAGTAGTCCTTTTGCATCATACGGCGTAGCAGGCATGATGACTTTTATGCCAGGCACAAATGAAAAAAGTGACTCGAAGCTGTTCGAGTGCTGCGCTCCCGCGGACAAGTAGCCACCAACAGGTGCTCGAATTACTAATGGCATTTCCAAAATACCGCCAAACATATAACGCATCTTGGCTGCCTGGTTAATAATCATCTCCGATGCCAGGGTTATCCAGTCTGAAAATTGGAGTTCAATCACAGGTCGAAGACCGGTAGCCGCGGCCCCAACACCCATGCCCACAAAGGCGAGTTCAGAGACCGGCATGTCGATCACCCGCTCCACACCAAATTCTTCCTGTAGTCCCCGAGTTACACCATTTGCACCGCCGTAGGGTCCAATGTCAATCCCCCAAAGAACAACATTTGGATCACGGCGCATCTCTTCGGCCATGGCTTCATTTAACGCACGATTGTAGAAAATCTCTCTGGTCATTATTGTCTCCTGTTTCCGGCTAGGCCCATAAGTCTGAAAGAGCACTTTCCTGTTCTGGGAATGGACTGCTACGGGCAAATTCAACAGCCTCGTCAAGCTCACGCCCTATGGAATCATCAATAATGGCAAGCTCTTCTTCACTGAATGCACCTTGAGCTATTAAAGCTTTGCGATATGGTGCGATTGGCTCTCGTTTCCGCCATTCATTTACCTCTGCTAGTGGGCGATATGTATCCGCTTCACCCTCAAAATGGGGATGCCAGCGGTAGGTTTTACATTCAATCAATGTTGGCCCATCGCCACAGCGAGCCCGGTCAACGGCGGCGTTTACTGCCAGGTATACGGCGTACACATCATTGCCGTCTACAACAGCCCCAGGCAGGCCATAAGCAGGTGCCCGATCGGCAATGTCTTCGATATTTCGAACATCAGGTTGGTAGGTGCCTACCGCATACAGGTTATTCTCGCATATGAAGACAATTGGCAGGCTAAAAGCGGCGGCGATGTTCATTGTCTCGTGAGCTCCCCCTTCATTTATAGCGCCATCCCCAAAGAAACAAGCTGTTACCTGACCAGATCTTCGATATTTGGCCGATAACGCTGCGCCGGCTGCAATAGGAATACCAGCAGCCAATATGCCGTTTGCTCCAAGAATACCCAGTTCAGGCCAGGCGATATGCATAGATCCACCCTTACCCTTGTTATAGCCTGTGATCTTGCCATATAACTCGGCCATCATGTACTTAAATTCACCACCTTTCGCCAAAATATGACCGTGTCCACGGTGAGTTGAGGTGATGTAATCATCATCGTTGAGTGAGGCACAGGCGCCGGCGGCAACAGCTTCTTGTCCTAAATAAAGATGAACAAAACCTGGCATTTCCCCAGCCGCAAAGAGATCTTTAACTCGATTCTCAAACAACCGGATACGCACCATGCGATCATACATAAATTCAAGCTTCTCTTTTGGAATATCCATTTAGTTTCTCCTGAATAAAACTTAATTCGCGCTAAAATGAAAAACGCACGATGGCCTGGCGGATTCTTCGCTGGCGTTTCGTTGCGTAACCCCTGGTCCTGGTAACATCCGGCTAGTTCTTTGTTTGATCTCCATTCGATAGTCCCTGAATTCGGAACATATCTTATACTGCTGTGACGCTACAATCCAATTAGTGAGATTGCTGAATTCGCGTGGGTGCGCTCTCTAGCCGAAAAAGTTTGAGCCTTTCTGGTCGGACATCCCTTCTCATCCCGGTCAGATCTGCCAGGGTAGCGGCACCGCGAGACCGGTCAAACTCGAGTCAATAGCTAACGGTGAATTCTGACCAGGGAGCATGCAACAATAGAAGAATACACCTGATTAGGTCGAAGAGTAAGCTGACCGAGTAGATGGCGTCAATTCTGGTAACCGTGTGACATGAGCGGTGTTTCGCCGGCGAATGGACCTGCAAGTGTCTTCGACCCCCTGTATGCCTGGGCTCGGAACAATCTCAACTACCCGGTGTAGTTGCCCGATCTGACGGTTGTCATAAATTTGACATGACATTCGACACTTGTTGTGCAAATTTCTTTGTGATAAAAGTTACTAATGGGCAATTGTTCGGTCAAGAACATACGTTCAGCCAGGTGGGTAATGATATGTTAAGCAGCGAGCAACACCGGTTGCTATACCGAATTGCCACACAGTACTATGTTGACGGTATGACTCAGCAGCAAATCGCCGATCGTGCAGGCCTCTCCAGGCCAAAAGTTTCCCGAATCCTGCAACAAGGACGAGACCTGGGCGTTATCAATATAACCCTCGTTCCCCCACTCGACGGTATGGCCGACATTGAGCGACAACTGGAACACAAATATGGTCTTATCGAGGCGGTTGTCGTACCTGTCAGCGATCCCGAGAGCCATCCCACGGTAGTACGAGAACTGGGGCCTGCGGCCGCCGAATACTTGAGTCGCTGCATTTCAGGAGACGAGGTGATTGCCACAGCTTGGGGAACCTCGATCCTGGCTCTATCGGATGCCCTATCCAACAAATCCTGGCCCGGTGTTACCGTGGTTCAAATGCTAGGCGGTCTGGGTCCCTCTAATACGCCGGAGCATTCCTCGGAGCTAATCCAACATCTTGGCTCCAAGCTAGGGGCCAAGGTGCGTATGTTGCCAGCGCCAGGCGTTGTCCCAAACCGCGAGATGGCAGATTTCCTTAGGGCCGATCCTCAGATTGCAGCTGTCCTCCAGCTTGCTGCCCAGGCAGATGTGGCAGTGGTAGGTCTTGGTGTTCCCAACCCGCATTCGATGGTGGTGCGATCGGGCTTAATTCTTAGCAAGGAAGATCTTGATCACCTTCAATCTCTGGGCGCTGTTGGCGATATCGCGCTCCGGTATTTGGATAAAACTGGAAACAGCATTGATCTGGAAATCAACGAGCGAATCATTGGGTTGGCGCTTGATCAAATTCGCAATATTTCGCTGGTGATAGGTATTGCCGGCGGCATTAATAAGCACGAGATTGTCCGGGCAGCATTGCTCGGCGAAATATTGAATGTGCTAGTCACCGATTTGTCGACGGCCGAGGCGCTCCTGGCTGAAGACAAGTAGGACACGAGCGTGATGGAAACATCAAGGGCGGAAATTGTCGTCAGGGCTCGGGAGGTTGTTCGGACCGAAGCCGAAGCTGTTGGCGCCCTGGCAGGACAGCTAAACGAGAACTTGGCGGATGTTATCTCTCTTCTCCTCAAGTGCCAGGGGCATGTTTTGGTGACCGGGGCGGGCACCTCGAGGGCCATCGCCCAGCGCATGGCCCATCTGCTGTCGTGTAGCGGCACGCCAGCCCTCTATATCAACGCATCAGACGGACTTCATGGTACCTCTGGAGCCGTAACAGCCGAAGACGTCGTGTATCTCATATCCAAAGGAGGGGAGAGCACAGAGATAAATCAGTTTGCCGAAATCGCCCGTGCCCGGGGAGCCAAGCTCATCGCCCAGACTGAAAATCCTGAATCGACTCTGGCCAATATGTGCGATTCGGTGTTCAAGGTACAAGCTGTTGGAGAAATTGACCCTTACGGAATGGTGGCCACCGGCAGCTCCCTGGTCAATGGGGCGGCCAGTGATGTTCTCTGTGTTCTCCTGCTTGAACTACGTGGCTATACCAGGGAGGCTTTTGGACAAACGCATCCTGGTGGCGCAGTCGGCAAGAAAATTGCGACTGGCACGAACTAATTCGGTACTCAAGCAATGGATCAACATCGGTCCGGTCCTGGCCTCTATGGTCTTATAAGTGAATCAAGATGACTGCAGGGAACTGTAATCCCACAGTCATCGATACAAGGATAAACAGGCAAGGAAAAACCAAATGGCTGATTTCTTATTAGGTCTTGATTATGGAACAGGTGGGGCCAAGGCCTGCATCATCAACTCTGAAGGGGAGGTCCTGGGCTATGCCTTTGAGGAATATCCCATATTCCACGACAAGCCAGGCTGGTCGGAACATGATGCCATGGGCTATTGGGAAGCCGCTTGCCGATTGATTAAACAATGCCTCGCCCAATCGCGCGTAGATCCGGTCGAGATCCGAGGCATGGGGGTTTCATCTGCATTGCCTTCTATGGTTATGATCGATAAAGACAACCAGCCCATCCATCGAGCCTATAATTTGATGGACCGGCGGGCAAAGGCAGAAGTTGAATGGCTCAAGGTGGTGGTTGGGGAAGAGAGATTAATGCAGTTCACGGCGAATCGACTTGAGGATCATCCAGCGATTGTCAACCTGCTTTGGGAAAGGAACAACAGGCCCGATTCATTCAAGAAGATTCACAAGGCGCTAACGATTGACGGATTTGTCACTCTAAAACTTACAGAGCAGACGGTCGTAAACTACCCTGGCGCTCCTTTTTATGGTGTCTACCGCATCCTGGATCGAACTTTTGATTCCACAATCTTGGAGGAGATAGGTATCGATCCGGCTATCTTCCCCGACCTGGTCGATTGCGAGGAGATTGCCGGCGAAGTCACAGCCGAGGCTGCAGAAGAAACCGGCCTGGTACCGGGTATTCCGGTGGTTACTCAGGTGGACTTTAATGCCAGTTGCATTGCCGCTGGCGTCATAGAGCCTGGTGACATCATGAGCAACCTCGGCACTGTGGGCAACTTTGGGGTGATCTTTACCGATCCGGACTTCATGTTCTCTCCTGCAGGCCTGTTGATGATCAACCTAGCCTTTAGCATTGATTCTAAAAAGAATTTTATGACGATTCCATCAACCATAACCGGTGGGCAATCGCTGCGCTACATTCGCGATAACTTTTCACATCTCGAGCTAGAGATGGAACGCGCGCTGGGAGTAAGTTCGTACGATTTACTAAATCTCCAGGCTGCCAAAGTCCCGGCCGGGAGCGACGGGCTGATCACTCTGCCGTTCTTAATGGGCGAGCGTACCCCGATCTGGGACACGAGGGCCAGGGCAGTAATCTTTGGCCTGTCACTTTCCCACACCAAGGGACACATAGTCCGGTCTATGATGGAAGGTGTCGCTTTTGCTCTTTATGATTCCTACCGTTTGATCAAGCAAGCCGGGATAAGGATTAACTACCCAATTGTATTAAACGAGGGCGGTGCGGTAAGTAAACTTTGGCGTCAAATCATCACTGACGTGTTCGACGCGCCTACGGTTCTGGTTAAGCGGAGAACCGGAGCCCCCTTCGGTGATGCCATCTTAGCTGGTGTAGTGGTCGGCGTGCTGAAGGATTATTCTGTGGCCAAGGAGTGGGTTGAGTATATCGACCGCATGGAACCCGATCCTGAAAACCATGAGCAGTACATGGCGTACTTTTCTCTTTATAAACAGATTTATGAACATGTGAAGGAGGATTTTGTAACATTGTCGCAGCTGCGAGATGAAGCCTAATCCTGTCTCCAGGTTTTGTTAACCAGGAGACAGATTATTTCGAATTCGTGTCGGTGGAAGCGAAGCGTGATTGAGTAGATAGATGAGAATGATTGCTTTCATATCAGATTTACATACGAAAGGAGGTGGGGTGACACTCGAAATTGAGTTTTGTGGTCAATGTGAATTTACTCGAACAATTAATACAAGGAGGAGAAAATGACAAATAACAAAATGACTCGGCGCGATTTCTTGCGTGTGAGTGCGGCTACGGCAGCGGGTATGACTCTGGTGGCCTGCGGGGCATCAGGAGATCCTACCGAGCCGGCAAGCAGTGGAACCACCGCAACCGATGTGCCAGCACCTACCGCAGTACCTGCAAGTGCGGAAGCAGTGACACTGGACATCATGGCGCCGCTTTCCGAGTACGAAGCCCCATATCGCGAAATTTGGAATGTGTTCGAAGCCCAAAATCCGGACATCAAGGTCAATTTGTTCTCGATCAACGAGGATACGGCAGCAGCCCACGAAGCCAAGGTGGCTGGGGGTTGGTTGCCTTCCTTTGAGAATACCCAAGAGTTACAAATCCTAGCCAGTACAGATAACTATCAATTGTTTGAAGACCTTAGTTCGTTTGAATTCCCGTGGTGGGATCGCTTCACAGTCGATGTTAAGAATGCCTGGCCTGATATGTATGGCCTACCAGGTCCCCGCACCCTGTCTATCTTTCAGGGTTATGTCTTTACCTGGCAGTACAACAACGACTTGATGCAGAAGGCGGGATTGGATCCTGTTAACGACGTCAAGACCTGGGAAGACATGAAAACCTGGATAGATGAGGGAACCAAGTGGGCTGCCGGTGAGCCAGATGTAGATTACTTCTGGAACCAGGCCTGGCACAATTGGGTCTTTGGCATGAATCTCATGGACGAAATTCCGCTGGCATTCGCTGATGGTAATCGTGACCGGCAGGTAGACGCTTTTATGGGTTTGGCCAAGTTCAATGCAGAAGACTCACCTTACCGCTATGCCTATGAGTTCTACAAAGAAGCCAACGACAAAGGGTGGATTCCCGAGAGCTTCTGGACCCGGCAGTGGGAAGGCGACATGGAAGCATCTTACATCGCTGGCAAGTCGGTGATGATGCTCCATGGTCCATGGGTGTGGGATAAGGCTTTGGCTGCCGGATCCACATTCGAACAACGAGGCATCCCGCTTACACCGCCTGCTGAAGGTAACAGTACCTGGACTCAAGGTGCAGCCTCCCCCAACGTTGACATGGACTTCTTTATTAGGGCGGGTAATATGGATACAGCGCATTGGCCACAGACCATGACTGCCTGGAACTGGTTCTACAGCCCCGAGGTCGTGGAAATGCGCGCCCAGGCAGAAGGCCGCAAGGTTCTTTATAAGCTAGACAAACCGCTCGATCTCAAAGGTCCGCAATTCAAGTATGTCCTAAAGGAAATCGAAGAACCCGGTGGCCTTTGGGAAGATACGGTTTGGGAAGAGCGCATCACTGGCGTTGTGAAGGCTGGTCCATATCTCAAGAAGGGCGCTAAAGGCGTCTGGGATTGGGCTGCTAATGGTAATAATGCCGTATTCGCCGATGTGCTTCAAGATAAAATCACCATCCAGGAAGCCCTGGATATGGCCCAGGCTAACTGGGATGCAAGCTACGAAGGTTTGCCACTTTAATAGCTAAGCATACAACATTGGAGTTTGGGTGGCTCACCTGCGCGTGGGCCACCCTTAATTCTCTAAGTTGGAGGGACCATGCAAGTTGAAGCCACGTCAGGAACATCGACCGGCAAATCAGGTAAGAAAAAGAAAAAAATGTCGAAAATGGAGCGCCGGGAGATGATGCGTGACATGGCCTTCATCTCGCCCCAACTTATCCTTTTCACCTTGCTAACAATTATCCCGTTCCTTGTCGCTATCCCTTACCTGTTCACCGACATGTCCCAGTTCAACGATCCGCAAATCAACCCGGTTGGTCTAAAGAATTTTACAGCGATCTTTGATGATCCTAGCGTTCAAGCCGACTATTTTCCTGCTTTGCGCCGCACGATTGTTTTTGTTTTATTAAATTATACGACTGTATTCATATTCGGACTTTCTTTGGCGCTGTTGATGTACGAGGTAGGTTTCAACGGTGGCTTTTTTACCGTGGTTTATTTACCATTAATGGTTTCGGGATTAGCCGTAGGTTACCTGGCAGTGATGCTCTTTTCTCGTGAAAGCGGCACTGTCAACTTACTCTTAATGGAGTTAGGATTGATTGAGAAGGGAATCGATATCTATTCTCCAAGGGGGACGGCTTTCATCCTGCCTGCCATGGTTGGCTGGCGGTATGCCGGCTTCAACATGGCCATCTTTCTGGCAGGCCTGCTTGCCATCCCCAAAGAGACGATCGAAGCGGCAATAGTCGACGGGGCCTCCTATTGGCAAAGGTTATGGCGAGTCTACTTTCCTCAGATGTGGCCTTCGTTCATCCTAGCCACGACGATGGCCCTCATTGGCGCCTTTGCCGTTTTTGATGAATTGGTGGCTATGGGCGCTCTTTACGTAAATCCAGAAGCCAAATTGCTAAGTATCCTGTTCTTTACCTATGGCTTCCAGGTCGAGCGATTATCCATGGGAATGACGCTTGCCGTCGAGACTTTTCTACCCCTCGTTATTTTAGGCATTGCCTTACAGCGATTACAAAGGCGCGTACAGGTGTAGGTAAGGGGGAATGAAGAATATGACATCGACTTCAGCAACAGCCAGACCTCAAAAGCCGCCGATCTTCTCTCTGAGTCGGCGGAAGCGGATGGTCAAAATCCTGGCCATCACTATCATGGCTATTTATAGCCTTGTCACGCTATTTCCATTCTATGCGCTTTTCATTCGTAGTTTTGTGCCTACCAAAGAATCTACCGACCTGCATCTCTGGATCCCCGAGACAGAGGATGTCAATCTCGATGCAGAGGTTGGCAACCTGGCTGTCTTTTATGATCTTGATTTAGCAGATCTGAGAGAAGCTTTAGGTATTCCCCCAACCGAATTTCTCATGGCCCGAACAACACTACGCGAGGTTGCCGAGGAGCACAACATCCCTGAGGAAGAGATCACCAAGTTTTTTGACGGCTTCTACACCAACAACGGTTGGAACACCATATTGACAGGAACACTGCAAAGCACCACTTTCTGGGGTGCTCTTGTTAAGACCCTAATTGTTACCATCATCAGTCTAACCTTGTTGATACTGCTTTCAATAATGACAGGCTATGGTCTAAAAGGTCTTCAACGCAAGTACCAGATGGCCGTATACAATATTTATTTGCTCCAAATGGTCATTCCGATCATGCTAATCCTTTTGCCTCAATACCTGATGTTCCAGTGGTTCTACAATCTATTCCCAGCATATCAGGAGGATGGTACCGTACGTACTGCGATGCAACTTTCTTCTTTAATAATGATTAACATCAAGGGCACCGCGTTGTCAGTTATGATCTTTACCGCGGCAATAGGCGCTATACCAAAAGAGATCGAAGATTCAGCTATGATCGATGGAGCCACAAGCTGGCAGTACATGCAATACATTCTCATTCCGCTCCTTAAGGTACCCATCGTTAGCCTGATCGTCATTATGTTGCCCCTGCTATACAACCAGTTTCTGGAGGCATATGTATATCTGGATCCCGGCAATACGACGCTACTCCCGTTTATTCAAAGTACTGCAGGCCAATTTTCAACCAATTACCAGGTTATTTATTCGGCGGTCTTAGCCTCGGTTATTCCCCTGGTCTTGGTGTATCTGGTGTTCAGGCGGCTATTCGTTGAAGGAGCAATGTCGGGGGCGGTCAAGGGATAATTTTATGCCAAAATCCAAAACCCAGCGTGTTGTCTTCCAACCCCGAACCCGCCAAAGCATACAAGCTGGCATGAACCAGGTGGTTAATGCGGTTCGCCCTACACTGGGGCCACAACCAAGAGGCGTGGCTATTGACAATACCGATTACTATAGCGAAGCCCCTGAATTTATTGACAATGGCGGGACCATTGCTCGATATATTATTCAATTGCAGGATAAAGATGCTGACATGGGAGCCATGTTGGTTCGCGACCTGCTCTGGCGGCTACAAGAACAGATTGGAGATGGTACTGCGACAGCGGCTGTCATCTTTCAAAAAGTCTTCAATGAAGGCGTCCGTTTCCTTACTGCTGGTGGCAATGCCATGCGACTGCAGGTCCAGCTCCTTGAAGGTGCAAGACTAATTCTCCAGCAGTTAAACAGTATGACGTGGCGGATTGCGGGCAAAAAACAGCTCGCCCAGGCTGCCGAAACACTTTGCTTTGATCCCACGCTTGCCGGCTACATGGGTGAGGTGTTTGAGATCATTGGCGAATACGGCCGCCTGGAGATCCGGCCCGGACAGAATAGAAATGTTGAACGTGAATATGTGGAAGGCATGTACTGGGAGCGTGGTCTCCTTGTCCGGGAGATGTATGCCGATCACAGTAAGCCTCGGGTAGAATTTGAAGATGCCGCTATTCTGATCAGCGATATTGAGATCAACGACGCGCGTCAAATATATCCAGCCCTCGAATTAGCCCTCAGAGCAGAGATCCAGGGGCTTCTGATTGTGACCAAACAACTATCAGGAGATGCCATCGGATTTTTGCTGTCCAATCGTAAGCCAGAGAAATTCCAGGCCATCGCGGTAAAAACACCTGGTCTTGTCAGAGAAGAACAAATGGCAGCCCTTGAAGATCTGGCCATCTTAACCGGTGGTCGGCCTTTCATCTCTGCGGCCGGCGACACGTTGGATAAGATTAAAATCGAGGACTTTGGTCGCGCTCGCCGCATATGGGCTAACTATGACAACTTTGGGATTTCGGGCGGCAAAGGCAATCCTCGGGATTTGCGTAGACATGTTGCTACATTGCGCCAGGTCTATACCAGTGCTGAAACGAATACCAATCGGACGAAAATTCAGAAACGCATTGGCAAATTATTGGGAGGCTCCGCAACTCTTCATGTGGGGGGAATAACCGAGAGAGAGATTGAGTCACGCGTTGAGCTGGCAAAACGAACGGCCGTGACACTGCGAGGAGCTATGATGGATGGCGTGCTCGCGGGGGGCGGCGTGGCATTCCTTGACTCAAGGCCAGCACTCCTGCGGAAGCGGGATAATAGCACCGATTCTGAACAGCACGCTGCCTATCAGATCCTGATAGAAGCTATGGAAGCCCCATTTCGAACTATTGTCGACAATGCCGGGTTTGACGCCAGTGAGATAATGGCCGAAGTCCGACTCGCCGGCGCAGGACACGGGTTCGATGTTAAAAAACAACAAGTCGTTGACATGGCGCAAGCCCAAATTTATGACGCCGCTACCGTGTTGAAAGGGGCCATGTTCGGGGCGGTCAGTACAGCAGCCATGGCTCTAACAATCGATGCATTGGTGCATCAAGCTCAGGTCGAAAAAGCCCCACTTCCCAAGACTCCTAAAAGGAAACAACTCTAGGAGCTATGTCGATGTATCTAGCTGGCTTGGACGTTGGCACGACCGGTTGTAAAGCCGCGATATTTGACGAGAGCGGTTTCCTTATAAGTACGGCTGGTCGCGAGTACGCGGTGGATATTCCACAACCAAACTGGGTGGAGCAAGATGCAGAGCTTCTCTGGAGATTAGTCCAGGGGGCGCTTCGGGAGGCGATTTCCAAAGCGAGTATTCGCACGTTGGCATCAGTTGGGCTGTCAGTCCAAGGTGAGGCAGTGATGCCGGTGGATGAAAAAGGACGGGCTATTCGCCCGGCCATACTGGGAATGGATTCGCGGACCAGCGAGCAGAATGCATGGCTTAGACAGCGCTTCGGCGCAAGACACCTCTTCAAACGAACAGGCATGCCCATCCACACAGTCAACACATTACCTAAGCTTCTTTGGCTCAAGCAGTATGAACAAGAGGTGTGGGCTTGTGCCGACCGGTTCCTACTCTTCGAGGATTTCCTAATCAATAAAATGGCCGGACAGGCCGTGATAAGCCGCTGCCTGGCCTCGCGCACTCAGATCTTTGATCTACTAGATGATCGTTGGTCTCCAGAGATTCTGGAGGCGCTTGAATTAGAGCCGAATCGACTTGCGACAGTCAAGCCATCGGGCACGGCTGTAGACTCGATGAAATCTGATTTGGCTAAGAGCTTGGGACTCACCAACACACCCCTGGTTGTAACGGGCGGCCACGATCAGGCATGTGGCGCGCTGGGTGTTGGGCTTGTCCGAGCTGGATTAGCTATGGACTCTACCGGCACGGCCGAAGTCGTTGAGGTAGGTCTTGATGCCCCTGTGCTCAATGAGACACTTTATCAGGGTGATATCTCAGTTTATGCCCACGTCATTCCTGACTTGTACCTGGCCATGGCACTCAATCACAGCGGAGGGCTGGTATTACGCTGGTTCCGGGATACGTTCGGCCAGGAAGAGATGCAAGAAGCCCAGGCCGGCGACTCCGATGCATATGATCTTCTGCTGCGAGACGCCTCACCGGACCCAACCTCCCTCTTGCTCTTGCCTGATTTTGCAGGAAGCGGCACACCTGCCTTCGACACGGGCTCTAAGGGGGCCATTCTTGGCCTGACCTTCAGTACAGAAAAGAGTGAGTTGGCCAAGGCTATCCTGGAGGGTTTGACCTTTGAACTTAGGCTCAACCTGGACCTATTGAAGGATGGAGGCATTGAAATCGACGAATTACGGGCGATCGGCGGGGGAGCGCGTTCCAATTTGTGGCTGCAATTGAAGGCTGATATCTGCGGAGTACCTGTGGTTGTGCCGGCTATAACCGAGGCAGCAAGTCGTGGGGCTGCCCTCCTTGCGGGTGCGGCTGCCGGGCATTTTTCCAGTGCAGCCGAAGCGGCCGAAAAAAAGCTTCTATTTGGTCGCCGGTTTGATCCAGATCTGAAGCGCAAGGCTCTCTATGATGAACGCTTTGACCTCTATCGTGAGGTCTATCCGGCATTGAAGAGTATTCATCACCGTATGTAACGATTATTAACTCCTGAATTATCCGTTGATCGTTGATTTTTCCAGCTTTGGAGATAAGGATGCAGGCATTACGCAAGATTAAAGAGGGGATTGGACACCTTGAATTGTGTGAAGTTCCGATCCCAGAGATAGGTCCAAGCGAGGTACTAATGAAGGTCTGGGCTGCCGGAATCTGCGGTAGTGACCTGCTGATCCAGGAAGACCGGCACTTTTACGATGCTCCGGTCACCTTGGGCCATGAATTCTCTGGGGTGGCATTCAAAGTTGGGAAGGAAGTGACCAGAGTTAAGGAGGGGGACAAGTTCGTCGCCGATATCGAGTGTGGAGAAGGACGATGGTTGGGTGTCACGATTGACGGCGCTTGTGCGCCGTATATGCGTGTACCTGAACAGGTGATATATCGTGTGCCTAATCATGTTTCCTTAGATAATGCTTGTTTGGCCGAACCCATAGTCGCAACGCACCACCTTATACAGGAAAGAGCTCAAGTCAACGTTGGCGATGATGTTGTCGTCGTTGGACCTGGGCCGATGGGCATTGTCGGGGTTCAGTATGCCAAAATCTGCGGGGCTCGCTGTGTATTCCTTATCGGCCTTAAGAGTGACGAGAAACGGCTTGACATCGGTCGCCAGTGTGGAGCAGATTATACGCTCTACTCGGAAGACCATCCGGAAAAGACAGTAATGGAGGTCACTGGCGGTAAGGGAGCTGAATTTGTGCTAGAGTGCTCGGCCAGTCAGGGCGGTGTTCAACATGCCATTGACTGTGCTCGCAAGGCTTACGAAGGTCCTGGCGGCAAGGGTGTCATCGTCTTTATCAGCTTATGGGGTCGCGAAATCACGATCAATCTCGATCAAGTCAGCCTCGGACAAATCGACATCCGCGGAAGCTGGAGTTGGAACGGCAGGGAAACCTGGGAACATGCCGTCGATTTGTTGGATCGGGACCTCTTTGATCTTGAGCCCATGATTACAAATCACTATGAACTGGCAGAGTGGGAAACAGCCTTTGCCAACTTGCGGGCGAAGCAGGATGTCAAAGCCTTCATCCACCCTAACGGACGCGGATGGAGTGAGTAGAAAGGCAAGGATCCTCGGAAGAAGATTACACAAAGAAGACTATTAGGAGGGTAACAGTGAACCAACTGAAATACAGTTATTTCCAGCTAACCTTTGGCCAAGAAGAAGCCTATTTGAATCCAGTAATAACCTATGAGCGACTGAAGAAGTTCGGGTACGATGCCATAGAGATCACTCCACCTAAGGGGCGTTACGGACTGGGCGTCAAGATGGAAGATTATCTCGAAACCCACAAAGCCCTTAAAGCCGACTTTGGCTTAGATGTCTCGTGCATTAACGAGTGCTGGGGAGAGGAGTGGGATCCTTTTTCGCCAACTTACAAGACCTTAACCGAGCCAAAAACAGCGGACCTGGCTGTTTCGGAAACCAGGTCCTCGATAGATTTTGCCGCAGAACTGGGGGCACCCTTTGTGACGGTAGCAGTGGCCATTCACGACGACGTTACAGTTAACAATGTTTCAGATTGCACAATGATAGCTGTTGATGCTCTACAGCGAATGTCAAATTATGCCCAAGAAAAGGACGTACGGTTGGTCTTTGAAGCGACAAATCACCTGGAGATGGGCAAATTTGTTAATACATCATTGAACCACAAGCGAATGATTGAGCTGACCGGAAGGGACAATATCGGAATACAACTGGATTGGTTTCACGCCAATTTTGAGGAACTGAATCCCTACGAGGCAGTGATGGATGCATTTCCCCTACTATGGCATATGCACTTCCGGGACTCAAATTCTTTGACTCCGGGATATGGGACGGTCGATTTTAAATCAGTTTTCCGGGCGGTGAAGAAGAGTGGCTACGATGGTTACTGCACTATCGAAAGTGCGCCAATGGTCCCCGATTCAGACACAGCTGCCAGGGATGGGATTGATTACTTGAAGCTCGTGGAACGCATCGTGGACTACCAGCTCAGCCCAGAGTTTCCGAACGGCTTTGCATTGCAGATCTAGGGAGAACTGAGCATGCCTCTAGTCGGCGTCAAGGAATTACTAACGGAAGCGAGAGCCAAGCAATACGGCGTACCGAGCCTACTCGGCGGCAATCTAGAAATGGTAGTCGGCCAGATCTCGGCCGCTGAGCAGCTTCGTGCGCCGTTAATCATGACTTTCACCCAGGAGGTAACACCCAAGGTTCCTATGGAACTGGGCATGCCGCTACTGGTGAATGCAGCCAGGCGGGCAAAGGTGCCCGTAGCTACCATCTTGGATCATGGTAAGAGCCTCGAAGCTGTAGTCAGGGCCATTCTCCTTGGTTCTTCCTCAGTTATGTTTGACGGTTCAACTCTGTCCTATGAGGAGAATGTCAGACAGACAAAGGAAGTAGTGAGGGTTGCCCACGCGGTGGGTGTCGATGTCGAAGCGGAACTAGGCCGCATCGCGGGTTCTTCGATAGAAACTGGGGATGTCGCCATGCCCATGGAGAGTTCTGACAACGACTCTCGTGATAATATGTTCACCGATCCGGAGCTGGCCTTGGATTTTGTGGAAAGAACCGGGATTGATGCTTTAGCCATATCCTTTGGGAACGTACACGGTCTGTATGTGGGTGAACCCAATATTGATCTGGATCGGGTACGGGAGATATATAGCCTGGTAAAAGTACCGCTAGTGATGCATGGCGCCTCAGGCTTGGCGGATACCGAATACCAAAGGATTATCAAGAGCGGCATCAGTAAAATTAATTACTATAGTGTCATGGGCAGGCGAGCGACCGACGATATCCGGAGGCTGCTGGTAAATCCTGTTCAAGAAGGGATCGTATATCACGATATTATCTCTCGGGCGATTGACTTCTTCAGGGAGGATACTGCACGGGTAATGAGACTGATGGGGTGCATAGGGGCCGTGTAGTTTAGAGCAAAGCAACGGCCCTGGAGGCCATATTAGGAGATAGCAATAATGGAAATATTTGAACACTTACAACGATTAGAAGCAGTGGGAAAACCAATCCGCGTCGGCCTGGTCGGTTGTGGCCAGATGGGCACGGGATTGGTCCACGTTACTAATCAGACGGTCGGGATGAGTACTATAGCCATATCTGATATCGACGTCAGCCGTCCGTTGGCTGCTCTGGCGGGAATCGGCGTTCCTAAGTCAGAAATCATTGTTACGAACAAGGTTACTGAAGCCCAAGATGCACTACTCGCCGGAAAGTACGTGGTTACTGAAGATGCTGTTATGTTGGCGAAACTAGAGAACCTGGATGCAGTAGTAGAAGCAACTGGACTTACCGAGGTTGGCGCCAGAGTGGCCTGGAATTGCATTCTTAACGGAAAACACATCATAATGCTGAATGTAGAGACCGATGTGACGGTGGGTCCACTTTTGAACCGTCTGGCACAGCAGGCCGGTTGTGTTTATACGGCCGCCTCTGGCGACGAGCCGGGCGTGGCCAAGATGCTATACAACCTTGCCGGAACAATGGGTTTTGAAGTCGTCTGCCTGGGAAAAGGCAAGAATAATGTCATTGATTTTAATGCGACGCCCGACTCTTGTCGGGAAGAAGCCGAGAGTAAGGGTATGAATCCAAAGATGTTGTCCGCATTTAAGGATGGCTCCAAGACTATGGTCGAACTTGCTGCCATGTCTAACGCCACTGGCCTGGTGCCAGATATGCCAGGCATGCATGGACTTAGGGTGGACGTGCCAGATTTAAACAAGGTGTTTATCCCCAAGGAAGATGGTGGCATCCTCGGCCGCCGGGGCTGCGTTGACTATTCCACCGGTAAGGTGGCGCCGGGCGTGTTCGCCATCATCAGCTCGCCCGATCGCGTCGTTAGGGCAGACATGAAGTTCTACTCTATGGGGGATGGGCCGTACTATACCCTGTACCGTCCTTTCCATTTGTGCAGCATCGAGACAACTACATCGATAGCCGAAGCCGCCATCTACGGTGAAAGTGCCATCATTTCCAGGCGGATGGTGTCAGAAGTGGCGACGATCGCCAAACGTGACTTAAGAGTGGGAGAAATCGCTGGGGAGATTGGCAGTTCAGACATCTACGGCCGCACTTATCTTTATGATGACGCCCATGCGCAGGGAGCGATTCCCCTAGGTTTGGCTCCAGGCGGCAAGGTTCTCAAGGATATCAAGAAGGGTGAAATGCTGACTGAGGTAAACTTTGCACCGGATAGTTCCAAGTTTGTGTACGAGCTGCGAAAGATACAGGATGCCCAACGCAAGATGGATGCGTAGACGGTGTTCAGCGTAAACAGCATAGGAGGGGGAAAACGGTGAAGAAAACGATGAAAGCAGTGGTAGTACGGGCACCGATGCAGTTTGACGTGGAGGATGTACCGGTGCCAGAGTGCCCGGAGGCGGGCTTATTGTTGAGGGTGATCGCCTGTGGCTTGTGTGGCTCAGACCTGAGGACATTGCGGGGTGGTCACAGAAATGTGACCTTCCCGTGGATCATCGGCCACGAGATCTGCGGGGATGTGGCCATGGTCGGCAGCAAGTATCAGGGATCATGGGAAGTTGGCGAGAGGCTGGCTGTGGGACCCAATGCCTACTGTGGAATCTGCGATTTCTGTATAGATGGGGCCTATGAGCTCTGTGAGAATTATGTTGAGATCGCCCAAAAGTGGCCTGGCGGCCTTGCCGAGTACCTGGCCATTCCTGAAGAGTGCGTCAGGTTGGGAACCATCCACCGCCCACCTGAGGGATTGGATCCGGCCTTGGCTGGAATTTCTGAGCCAACTTCTTCCTGTATGAACGCCCAAGAACGTGGACAGATCGGACTGGGAGATACCGTAGTAATCATTGGCAGCGGACCCATCGGATGCACGCACATTAGCCTCGCTAGAGCAAGGGGGGCAGACAGGATCTATATCGCTGACATCGTGAGTGAACGGTTGAAACTGGCGGAACCTTTTGGACCAGATGCCACCATCAATGCGGCCGAAACCGATTTGGTCCAGGAAGTCCGCAGGTTGACTGGCGGGAAAGGGGCGGACGTGGTCATCACTGCTACGCCAGCGCCTATCGCCTCGGTCCAGGCCGTCGAGATGGCCAGAAAAGCCGGGCGGATTCTTATTTTTGGCGGCCTGCCAAAAGACAATAGCAAACCAGGAGTGGATATGAACATCGTCCACTACGGGGCATTACAGATTATCGGTACTACAGCTTTCGCTCCCCGCCACCAACGGGCGGCTTTAAAGTTCCTGGCTTCCGGGCGGATTCCGGGAGACAAGCTGATTACCCACCGGTTCCCTCTCTCAGAGTTTAAAAAAGGCGCCACAATGATGCTCGAGGGAAAGGTCCTTAAGCCAGTGTTCTACGCTGATGAGGCATATCTCAATGGTTGAGAAGAATATTCAACAAACGTTGCCTTTCCTAAAGAACGGCATAGCCCAGGTGGCAATCATAGTTGAAGATCTGGAAAAAGCCGTCGAGAACTACTGGAGCGTGTTCGGAATTGAGGAATGGCATTTCTACACATACGGAAAGCCCCTGTTGAAAAGCATGACCTACCAAGGACAACCCACAGAGTACAAAATGCGGATTGCGTTGTCCTATCTAGGCCCGATGCGCATCGAACTTATTGAGATGGTAGAAGGTGACACTGTCTACGCAGATTTTGTCAACGAGCATGGCTACGGCGTACATCATTTTGGCGTGCTGGTCGATAATATGGAAAAGGCAATCGCCGATGCAGAAGCCGCAGGTTTGATGATGACCCAAGATGGGGCAGGGTTTGGGCTCGATGGTGATGGTCACTATGCGTACCTGGACACCGAAGACAAGATTGGCATTACTCTCGAGTTGATCGAACGACCCAAGGGACGATTGGAGCCTGAAAAAATTCTTTACCCAATCAGAGATGAGAAGGTCTGATGTGATCGGTAGAAGTGGTCGATAAAAAAATGAGTCAAAAGTTGGAGTAACCGTGTTTTAATAAGTGGCGCCTGTTGGAAAAACTTGATGAATAGGCTCTATCTATACCCGACTTACAGACATTAATATTTTAAGAAGAAGGAGCGTTGATTATGCCAGCTAGAGGATTCATGAGGAACTTCAGACCACTCGAAATACTGACTGAAGAGCAAATGGAGTCCATCCATCGGGGTAGTCTCGATGTTCTGGAACACACCGGCATTCGGTTCGAGAGCGAAAAAGCTCTCAAACTATTTGAAAAAAATGGTTGCAAGGTCGATTTTGAAAATAAGCGCGTTAGATTCCCTCCCGGATTGGTTGAGGAATGCCTGCGCAGATGTCCCACGAGCTTTCATCTTAGGGCCAGAAATCCAAAAAATGATCTCAATCTGAGTGCCAACAATCCAACCTACTTCTGTGTGTTTCCCGGAATGAGGACCGTAGATATCGACACCTGGGAGCCACGGACACCAACAATCGAGGAAAACCATAATGCAGTGAAGGTCCTGGACAGCCTGGAGCATGTGCACCTGTCTGTTTCCTATGTGCCTTATTGTGAATTGGAGGGTGTGGCGCCAGCAATGCTGCTGCCGACAAGTTGCTGGAGCCGAATGAAATACTTTACCAAGCCGTTCCGGGTGGGACAGGCTGAAGAGAGCTGGTTGTGGGGTATTCAGATGGCACAGGTGCTGGATATTGATGTGTTTGGTTCCTTCGAATCCGCACCGCCGCTGACGTGGTACGGAGATGCCATAGAATGCGCCTGGGCCCATGCCGAGGCCGGGTTCCCTATCGAGGTCGGCTGTGGCGCTGTGCTGGGTGGTACAGGTCCCGCCACCTTTGCCGGCGGCCTAGTAGCCAGTAACGCCGAGATGATGTCGGGTATTGTGCTGGTGCAGCTATTACGCCCAGGGTTAGGAACAATCGCCAACTGTTTTGTCTTTCCGCAGAATATGAGGACCGGTGCGCCTGGCTTTGGGCAAATTGGTATTTCTCTGTTCCAGGCGGGTTATACTCAGATGTGGCGAGCCAAATATGGGTTACCAACATTGCTTGGCGCCTGTGGTCCCATGGCTTCAAAGTTGCCTGACGCCCAGTACGGCTACGAGAAGGCTATGGCCTGTACCATCGGGGCGCTCTCCGGCGGATCAATCATAAATGCTATTGGCGGTCTGCACGGCGAATTGACATACCATCCGGTGGTAAGTGTGTTAGACAACGACATGGCGGGCATGATTGGGCGTTTTCTTGAAGGGCTTCATGTGAATGAAGAGACGCTCGCCCTCGATCTGATCCAACAAGTCGGACCCATCCCAGGCTTTTTCCTGGGCGAATCACATACCAGAGAAAACTGGCACAAGGAACAGTTTGTACCCCAGGTTTTTGACCAACTGACGTACACAGAATGGCAGGCGGCGGGGAAAAAAAGCGCCATAGATAATGCCAAAGAAAGGGTTAACGAGCTAATCGCCAACTATGAGCACGATTTGCCCGAAGATAAAGAAGTGGAGCTCGACAGAATATTGGAGGAAGCCAAGCATTACTATCACAAGAAGGGTTTGATGTAATGAAGTTTCAAGGCTTTACAGTAAGAATTTTAGAGGAGGATAAGGGAAAATGAGTGTGTTTGATGATCTAAAATCAGCAGTGATTGAGTACAACCAGAACAAGGCCGCGGCCAGTGCGCAAACGATTGTGGACGAGGGTCTAGATCCCCTTGAAGGTCTGGATGCAATTTCGGAGGCTATGACTTATGTAGGGAACGGTTATTCCACGGGAACACTCTGGCTACCTGACCTAGTGGGCGCGGCCGGCGCAAGCCAGGCAGCCATGCCGATCCTGGAGGAAGAGATTCGCAAGAGAGGCCAGCAATCAAAGAGCCTTGGTACCATAGTCCTCGGAACTGTGGCGGGCGATATTCATACCATCGGCAAGTCGATGGTCGGTGTCCTGTTGGTAGCTCAAGGATTCCGCGTTGTGGATGTGGGCGCTGATACGCCGGCTTCCCGCTTCGTCGAGGCAGTACGGGAAGAAACGGCCGACATTCTGGCATTGTCAGCTCTCCTGACCACTACCGCCCCTCAGATGGGCAAGGTGATCGATGCCTTAAAGGAAGCCGGGCTTAGAGACAGAGTAAAGATTATGGTCGGTGGTGGCGCTATTACGCAGGAATTTGCTGACATGATTGGCGCCGACGGCTATGGATCAACAGCACCGGGAGCGGTGGAGTTGGCAAAGAAAATGTTAAATTTGCCAGTTTGATCCAAAACGTAGCTGCGATTAAGGAGCAAGAAAATGCCAGCAAAGGGTTATACCCAAGGATTTAAGCCACTAACGATAATGACTGAAGAGCAAGTGGAGGCGATCCATCGTGGTAGCCTCGATGTTTTAGAGCACACCGGGGTTCGGTTCGAAAGCAAAAGGGCTCTTAAATTATTTGAGAAGAATGGATGCAATGTAGATCATGAAACAAGAAGAGTGCGGATCCCTCCGGGCCTGGTGGAAGAGTGTCTGCGCCTCTGCCCAAGCACTTTTCATCTTAAAGGAAGAACGCCTAAGTATGATTTGAGCATAGGAGGTAGAACACTGCACTGGGCAGCTTTCCCAGGCATGCGGGGTATCGATATCGACACTTGGGAACCTAGAACGCCAACCATCCAGGACAACCACGATGCGATCAAGATCCTGGCCGATCTGGAGAATGTTCATTTATTACCTTCATATACCCCTTATTGCGAGCTAGAAGGGGTTGCGCCTTCAATGCTTTTGCCCACCAGTTGCTGGAGCCAGATGAAATATCTTCGAAAGCCAGTTCGGATTGGACAAGCGGAGGATAGTCACATCTGGGGTATCCAGATGGCCCAGGCTTTAGGTGTCGATGTCTTTGCTGCCATGGAGTCAGCGCCACCACTAACCTGGTATGGTGATGCAATCAACTGTGCCTGGGACGTGGCCGAGGCCGGATACCCTGTGGAAGTAGGGTGTGGGGCCGTATTGGGTGGAACAGGACCGGCCACTCTAGCCGCCGGGATGGTCAGTAGCAACGCCGAGGTGATGTCGGGTATTGTCCTGGTCCAACTCGTCCGGCCTCGAACGCCAATCTTGTCCAATGCCTTCGTCTTTCCCCAGAACATGCGAACCGGGGCTCCTGGATTTGGTCGCATCGGGATCTCGTTATTCAATGTCATGTACAATCAGATGTGGCGAGGCAAGTACAACATCCCCACTATGTTTGGCAGCAGCGGACCAGGCAATTCGAAATCGATCGACTACCAGCTCGGATATGAAAAATCTATCGCGACCGTGCTCACAGCCATATCAGGCGCAAGCATCATCAACTATGTCGGAGGACTGACTGGCGAGCTGAGCTATCACCCTGCACTGTCAATCCTGGATAATGACGTAGCGGGTATGATTGGCCGGTTTCTCGAGGGCGTTGAGGTGAGCGATGATACGCTAGCCCTCGATCTCATCCAGCAGATAGGACCTATACCGGGCTTCTTCCTCGGCGAGGCTCATACCAGGGAATGGTGGCAGAAGGAACAATATGTGCCGGTTGCTTCAGACCAGTTAACCTACCCAGAATGGGAGGCAGCCGGGAAAAAGAATGCCTTGGACTATGCCAAGGAAATGGTCGATCAGATGCTGGCCAATTATCAGCATGATCTACCCGAAGAACAGGATCAAGAGCTAGACAGAATTCTTAATGAAGCCCGGCATTTCTACAAGAAAAAGGGCTTGGCTTAAGCGCCATTGATTGAGAGGAAATGGGTCCGGTATGAACAACAAAATCACACGTTACCAGATCACCGCTTGCCTGGAGGAAAAAGGATTTGCCTATGCTAAGCTAGAGTTGCAAAACGGTGTATCGATAGTGATATCTCAGTATGGAGGGCGCATCTTTGGACCATATTTACCCTTTGATATTGTTCCTAGTGGTGAGAGCCTATTCTGGACCAACGACGCCTTTGCACAACCGGAATCCTTTCAGGATTTCCTTGACTCAGGTGATTGGAACCTGGGTGGTGACCGGATATGGATTGCCCCTGAGATTCAATATAATGTCCACGATCGCACAGACTATTGGAATACCTATAACTTGCCGAACCAGGTAGATCCCGGCCGCTACCGGCTTGAAAAGACGCAGCCTGGGCAATGGCGTTTAGAACAAGATATGGTATTGGGGGCATTTAATCTAGGGGCAGGTAATAAAGAATTACACTTGGAACGGTTAATCCATCCGGCCTCAGACCCCCTGCGATACCTGGGCAACTACGAGAATCTCACGGAAGAGGTTCTTTTTGCCGGTTACGAGCAGATTCTGTCCATCTCTGAAAGCAAGCGAGATGATCTTATGGCTGCGGCATGGAATCTGATTCAGTTAAATCCAGGCGGTCTTTTATTGATTCCTTCTTCGCCCCATGTTTCGTATTCGGACTACTACGAGCCCATCGATGAAAAACTGCAAACACTCCTGCCTGGCCATATTCGCCTAAGGATAACCGGTGACCGGCAGTACAAAGTTGGCTACTCGGCCGCACACGTATTTGGTCGTATGGGCTATTACAATCAATTGGTCGATGATCTAGCCTACCTGGTCGTACGAAATTTTTTCAACAATCCATCCGTAACGTACGCCGAGCAACCTGCAGATGCTCCGGGAACGCGTGGCCACTCAATCCACGTTTACAATGACGACGGTAATTTGGGTGGCTTTGGCGAGATGGAGTGCAACGCGCAGACGATCGGAGGCGAGACAGGCCGATCCACCAGCACTGACCAACTTCTCCTCTGGTTGTACGTAGGCACTGAGGATCGAATAAAGGAGATCGGACTCCAGTTATTGGGGATTGAGATTTAAGACCTGCTATCGAGCGCCGCGAAAATGCACTAACCGGGAAGGTATTTGGATGAATACGAAAGATGGTCCCAGTTCGGAAGTGTTTTCAGCTTTAACCTTTCAGGGCAATTTTGCCCTAGAAGATCTGGGCACGCTAACTCTTACAAACGAGATGGCAGACGCTTTGGATCGCGCGCCGCGGGGTGAGACCGTCAGTTGGGGAATACCCTTACATATTGATAATGTTATAGCAATCTCCGACGAGCCTGTTACTGTCCACTTTGTACCCACCTTGGCCAAATGGTTCGTTTTTGCCCATACGTCGGATCTCAGGCCGCCCGTTAGTGACTCCAACGGGTTTATCTCGCCGATGCGTGGCCAGGGGCAGTTAGGTGAGCATGCGGCTGATTATGTGCTGCTCTACCATGACGGCGAGGAGGAACGGGTAAAGATTCGACGCCGCTACCAGATTGGCGCTTTTCGCCGTATCTGGGGTGAGAATTGCTTCGAGGCGGTTGGGCATCGAAAACCGTTTCCCGTCCCCCCGCTTGCAACACCAGGCTGGCCAAGCCAGGCAGCGGGTTGGGGATCACAGATGCGCGTCAGACAATTAGACGGCGGCGAAGGCAATCCACCTTGGATAAACTGGTTGTGGGCGTGGGAGAATCCACACCCAGGGAAGGTGATTAGCGGCGTACGTCTTGAGCCAGCTAGCGGATTAGTTATCGTGTCGGCGATATCCGCAGGAAACAGTGCGTCTAATCCCCTTCGATGGGAAAGGCGTAAAAAAGCATGTCTTTGCCTGCCCAAAGGAGAACCCTTTTTGTCAGAAATGGACGAGGGTGGTCTGCTCGGGCAAATTCAACTTGACATGGGTCAGGTAATCTCGGCCGTTCTCCGCCCAATTTACCCCGATGACCACTGGGCTGATAGCTACAATAACCAGATTCCAGAGAGGTCTGAAACAGAGATAATCGTAGAGTATACGGCCCACACTGATGCCTGCTTCCACTTCGCAAGCGGGAAGGTAGTTCCCATCCAGCAGGTTGTCGGCGACCAAGTCTCGGATGTTGAGGATACAGCCACTCTGCGCCCGGTGGCGGCAGCAAAACGAAAATTTACACTGCGAGCTGTGGATACAGTCAGTGGCAAACCTGTGCCCGTCAAAATCCACGTCCACGGCGAATGGGGAGAATACCTGGCACCGGTGGACCGGCCTCGCATCCCCAACCCGGCCTGGTTCGAAGATAACGGTTTCGATTTTGTTCATGGCGGCACATGGAATGGCTCAACTGACAACGCTCACTTTTGCAGCTACATTTCCGGGGAAACGACCCTCAATTTACCTCTTGGCAAGGTTTACATCGAAGTGTCAAAGGGCTTTGAGATTCGCCCCTGGCGCATGGTCTTTGATGTGACGTCTGACACTGAGGAGATTACGATCGAGATAAAGAAGGTCCTGCCCTGGCGCGAGAAAGGCTGGGTCAGTGCTGATACCCATGTCCATTTTTTGTCGCCAATTTCCGCCTTGCTAGAAGGTTCCGCTGAAGGTGTAAACGTAATAAATCTGTTGGCTAGCCAGTGGGGCGAGTTGATGACCGATGTAGGTGATTTCGATGGCAAGACTACCTGGGGCTCCCTCGAGGCAGGCGGTGATGGCGAATACCTGGTTCGGGTAGGAACCGAGAACCGGCAACATGTGATGGGTCATATCTCTCTGCTGGGTTACCAGGGTCAGATAATCGCTCCTATGACAACCGGTGGACCTGATGAATCCGCCCTTGGAGATCCTATCGAGATCTTGCTGACTGAGTGGGCAAGGCAATGCAAAAAACAAGGCGGACTGGTCGTTGTGCCGCATTTTCCAAACCCGCGCGCGGAGCACGCTGCCAGCATTGTGAGTGACGATGTTGACGCAATCGAGATGACCTCCTGGGGGAATTTGTATGCAGGTATCGATCCCTACTCTCTCTCGGATTGGTACCGTTATTTGAACTGCGGTTATGCGGTACCAGTTGTGGGTGGCACAGACAAAATGTCAGCCAATACAGCGGTGGGCACAGTGCGCACCTATGCCCGGATCAATCCAAACGAGCGCTTCAACTACGAGACATGGATGGCAGCAGTGAGGCAGGCGGAAACCTTTGTCACCTATGGCCCACTCCTTGAGTTTTCCGTGGATGGTCAACCCATGGGGAGCCAAATTCAGATGTCCTCCACTGGCGGTAACCTTGAAGTACATTGGCAAGTCGCCAGCGCCACCATTCCAATGACTCGCGTTGAGTTGGTAATAAACGGAGAAATACGAGAAAGCGCACCAGTCTCCTCCGAAATCGGCAGTGGACACTGGTCTGTCAAGATCGATAAGAGTGCTTGGCTGGCGCTGCTGGTGCGTGGTCACTACCCCGACAAACCAGAAATCATCGCGGCTCACTCTTCAGCTGTGATGATCCACGTCCAGGGATCACCCATGTTCGCCGCGGCTGACGCGCTGACAATTCTGGAGCAAATCGAAGGGGCACAAGCCTATCTAGATTCAGTTGGAACTCGAGCTGAGGATATTGCCTATAAGAGAATGCGCCTAGTTCTGCAGGCATCCCATCGATCCTTGCACAACCGAATGCACCAACTTGGCTATTATCATGGCCATTCAGTGGTGATGGATCATCCTGAACATCATTGAATACGGGAATAACACCGCAAACCTCTTGAAGGGCAAGGAGGAATGGTGGCCCTAAGTTCGGCCTGAAATCAAACTTTAAACGAGGGTGTTTTTGGAAACCAACTTCGAATACGTCAAGTCCAGACATATTATTCAAGGAGCAAGAAATGAAAATCATGGAAAAGAAAACAACATTTGGCCTGATAGTTGCAACTCGTGGATTTTTTAATCCCCAATTGGCAGCAGAAGGTCGAATACAGGTGTTAGCCAAACTCGATGAACTGGGTTATGACTACGTCATCCCACCTGCTGACGCGACACCAAACGGGGCAATCGAATCTCGGGCAGATGCCAGGCTCTGCGCTAATCTCTTCAAAGAGAATTCCGATATCATAGATGGTATCGTGGTGATCCTGCCAAATTTTGGCGATGAGCTAGGGGTTGTCCAAACCCTTGACATGGCCAAGTTGGATGTCCCTGTGTTGATCCAGTCTTGCGATGATGATCTGGATAAGCTAGACATCCCTCATAGACGAGATTCATTCTGTGGAAAATTGTCAGTCTGCAACAACCTCCACCAATATAGTATCCCTTTTACTAACACATCACTTCACTCATATCCCATCGAAAGTGACTATTTTGCCAAAGATCTAGAGTTCTTTTCGCGAGTTTGCCGGGTAGTAAAGGGTATCCGGAATGCCCGGATCGGGGCAATTGGTGCACGACCTGCAGCTTTCCAGACAGTTCGCTTTAGTGAAAAGATACTGCAGGCGACAGGAATTACTGTTATTCCTGTCGACCTGTCGGTAATTCTCGCCAGTGCAACGGCGTTGGGAGACGATGACAAAGCAGTTCAAACCAAGCTTGCCGAGATCCATGACTATGGCACAATTCCCAACTATATCCCGACTGCAAACGTCTTGAAGCAGTCTAAATTGTCAGTGGTAATTGATCGCTGGATGACAGAAAATGAGTGTGATGCCAGTGCTATCCAATGTTGGGATTCGGTGCAGAACAATTATGGTTGCGCCACATGTTTATCCATGAGCATGATGGGTGAACGATTCATGCCCAGTGCCTGTGAGGTTGATATTGCCGGAGCAATCTCTATGTATGCCTTATTGCTGGCTTCCGGGAATCCACCAGGTTTTCAGGATTGGAACAACAACTATGCGGATGATCGCAATAAGTGTATCAATACCCACTGTAGTAATTACCCGGCAAGCTTTATGGGAAGAGAGGTTGAAATCTCCAACCTGGACGTCCTAGGGGCTAGCTTAGGCCCTGACCGTTGCTTTGGGGCGATAAAGGGCCAGGTCGCTGCCGGACCAATGACATATTTCCGTATGTCGACATTTGATTCAGAAGGTTCAATCAAAGCTTATCTTGGCGAGGGTCACTTTACTGACGATCCGGTGGGAATTGATGGTGGCGCGGCTGTATGCCAGGTTGAAGATCTTCAAGGTCTGTTAAATTTTCTATGTAAGAACGGCTTTGAACACCATGTAGCACTGACCCGAGATCATTGTGCGGATGTACTTCAAGAAGCGATCACATCTTACCTGGGTTGGGATCTTTACCAGCACAAGCGGTAGTTTAATTGCCCCTACTTTAGCTCCATGCAACTCGCAGACTCGCTGATCTGCGAGTTGCTCAATCCCTTAGCGGCTGTAGAATCCAGCAACTATTAGTGTTTCCTCACACCATGGAGTATTAATGAACACAGCCATTCCGAATTCAGACATCACCTATGCGCTAGTCGCCTCACCCAACTTCGCTCAAGATGGGATCTGTTTTGCTGCACGACGATCGGGTCTTTACCGGTCTGTAGATGGTGGCAAAACCTGGAACATGGCGTATGAGTCATTGAACCTTACGACACCTTTACTTACGATGTCGGTTGCTGTTTCTCCAAATTTCGCTTCGGATAGAACTGTTTTTTCCGGGGTGGCAGGTGGAATATTACGTTCCTTTGATGGGGGAGAGACGTGGGACGTGATTCATTTTCCTTCTCCACCCCCTCTGGTTTCAGCTCTTGTTATCTCCCCTGATTACGATCGAGATGGCGTACTGCTAGCAGGCACAGTCGAGGACGGTATCTTTAGTAGTTCCAACCGTGGTGGAAATTGGACGACCTGGAACTTCGGCCTCCTAGATCTAAATATTATTTGCTTGACCATTTCCAAGGATTATTCTGAAGATGAAACATTATTCGCAGGAGTTGACTCGGGAATATTCCGCAGCACAAATGGGGGACGAGCCTGGCGCGAAGTGGACTTCCCCATTGAACTGGCCCCGGTTCTCAGCCTAGCCTTGTCGCCCAATTATCGGACCGACGGAACACTGTTTGCGGGTACAGAATCCCAGGGCTTATATCGCTCAAAGGACAGCGGCCGTCACTGGATTCGTATCGGTGAAGAGGATATCCCTGATACGGTAAATGCGCTCCTTCTCTCACAGGAGTACCCAGATAATGGAGAAATTTTGGCGTTGATCCAAGACAAACTACTACTGTCAAGTGACAACGGCCAATCTTGGAGTGAATTGAAGGCAGGTGCGGCGCATGCTGAGAATATGGTCTGTCTTGCAGCTCCACAGGGATTTGATCGCAACGCTACCCTGCTCATAGGTCTTGCAGAAGGTGGGATCGTGACAATTTGATGTTCGCGGAAACAACACAGATGAACTGAGGGAAATTCCCTCGACTGAGTAATTCCAGAGAGGATCAAATTGACCCACGACTCCTCTCTTCTATTTTCCACCATTTAGCACGGGAACTACTGATCAATCGAATCGACTTGTGGGATTTAGTTAACTGATTTGATTCTAACTTGTGGTCGCCTTAGATACCCAGTCGGTTTCTCTCTAGAATCTCGTGATAACCCTGTGCCGTACTGGGCACATGGCCTGATATTGGCAGGATCCGCTCGTGAATCGCATCAATAATCCACTCTTTTTGGGGAAAGAAAAGATCCTCCATTTCAGCCGGTGGTGTGATCCAGTTGCGAGCACCGACAACCACCACAGGACCATCTAAGTAATCGAAAGCCAGCTGACTTATGTTTGAGGCCATTGTATGCAAGAATGAGCCACGTTCACACGCATCAGAGACGAGCACGATTTTTCCTGTCTTCTTTACGGAAGCGATGATCTTTTCATAATTAAGCGGGTTGATAAAACGAGCATCTATCACTTCGGTTGAGAGGCCATGCTTTTCTTCTAATTCGGTTGCTGCCTCTAGCGCCCGATATAAGCTGGCTCCAATGGTTACGATGGTGATGTTTCGTCCCTGGCGACGTAGGGCCGGATCACCCATCTCCACTTCATAGTATTCAACAGGCACACCTCCCTCTACCAGAATTTCCGGCTCATTATATAAACGCTGACTTTCAAAGAAGACGACAGGATCTGTGCCTCTCAAGGCTAAATTCAGCATACCTTTCGCGTCGTAAGGCGTTGCCGGGAACATTGCCTTTAAACCAGGGATGTGAGCCACCAGGGAGGTCCAGTCTTGTGAGTGTTGGGCGCCATATTTAGCGCCAACGGACACCCGTAAGACGAGGGGCATTTGTAGTACGTTGGCCGACATGGCCTGCCACTTGGCCATCTGGTTAAATATCTCATCGCCAGCTCTGCCCATGAAGTCACAATACATGAGTTCGGCCACCACACGGCCGCCTGACAGCGCGTAACCAACGGCCGAACCAACGATGGCTGCTTCTGAAATCGACGAATTAAACAGCCGGTGGTATGGCATACACTCTGTGAGTCCCCGGTACGCACCAAAGGCGCCGCCCCAATCGCGGTTTTCTTCTCCATAGGCGATCATTGTTGGATCTTCATAGAGTCGGTGAAGCATTGCTTCAAACAAAGCCTCTGAATAAGAAAGACAGCGGAGTTTAGGACGCGCTTTTCCCTCTTCCAGTCCAAATCGATATTTATTGCTTGTGATCTTAAAGCGGCTTTCCTCTTTAGGTATCAATGCTTCCGGGACATCATCGGCAAACCTATCGACGGATGTGTTAGAAAACATCATGTCACCAACACTATTCCCCCTACTGGTAATCCTGGGCGATATTTCCAGTGATGCCGCCGATCTCAGAGCGTTGGTAATTCGCTCAACTGAATCCTGGTGAATATTTTCTAACGTGCTATCAGTTGCATGGCCGTTCTGTATGAGGTAGTTTCCGAACCCCGCTATTGAATCGTGCCCTCTCCAGAGAGCAATCTCATCTTTATCCCGGTAAGAAGAAGAATCAGAAGTTGAATGACCAATGTATCGATAGGTGGTCGTATCCAGGAGAACTGGTCCCCGACCTTCCAACAATATTTTCTTTTTCCGTTCGATAGCATCGGCAACGGCAATTGGATTGTATCCGTCCACACGTTCGGCATGCATACCCTCAGGATTGACACCAGCGCCAACCCGAGCGAGCGTGCCAAAGCCCATCGTTTCACCTACGGTTTGGCCGCCCATGCCATAGAAGTTGTTCATGAAATTGAACAAGATAGGCGGTGCGCCACCTAATTCCTCATCCCACAGAGTGCGATACTGATCCATGGCTGCGAAGGTCATTGCTTCCCACACCGGCCCACAACCTAAAGCAGCATCGCCAATGTTAGCGATACAGATTCCAGCATGGTGGTTGATCCGCTTGAATAAGGCTGCGCCGGTGGCGATGTCGGCCGATCCACCCACAATGGCATTGTTAGGCATCACACCAAAGGGAGGGAAAAAGGTGTGCATGGAACCACCCATGCCTTTGTTGAATCCATTTTCCCTGCCAAATATCTCAGCCAATGTCCCGTAAAGTGTGTAATTCACGGCCAAATTCTTTACAGAACCATTCGAATAGATTTCGATGGCTCGCAATATTTGGCCGCCCATGTAAGATTCCATGATCTGGATTAATTCATCATCACTCAATTGAGCAATTGCTGAAAAACTCTTGGCCAGAATTTCTCCATGGCTACGATGGGATCCGAAAATGAAGTCGTCCACTGTCAGGTGGTAACATTGTCCAACGGCGGCCGCTTCCTGGCCAACCGATAGGTGGGCCGGACCCAAGTGATTGTATTCTACACCTTCGTAGACCCCTTCTCTCTTGATCCGGTCAAGCATTGTCTCAAACTCACGTATGTACACCATATCCCGGTACATACGATTGAGGCTTTCAGTACCATATTTCTGTGCTTCGGCCTTTGGATCAGAGACGTAGGCATTCATTGGTATTTCTGGGAAATGAAGGGTTGACGGTTTGCGAACGTCAGCAGGGTCAACTAGGATGGTTTTCGGCATTTATCGTCTACCTCATGTCACTATTCTTGAAGGTGTTGTAAAGTATTTGGATATTTAACGGATCTCTTTATCGTCTAACAGTAATGGTATGGTTCAGGCTACAAGACCACCAATAGCTCGATATCAGAAAGATTATCTGATAGCGTTTCTAAGAAACGTGCACCTGGGGCACCATCGACAATCTGGTGGTTAATAGTTAAAGACAATCCAATGTGTGGGAAGAAATGGATTTTGCCCTTCACATCAACCGGCTTCAGGTTAATATTGCCCACCCCCAAAATGCCCACCTGAGGTGGATTTAGGATAGGTGTGAAACTCTCAATTCCAAATGCACCTAGATTGGAAACCGTAAAAGTGCCCCCGGCAAGTTCGTCTGGCTTGATGTGGCCTTTCTGGCAGGCATTCGCCAGTCGCTTTGCCTCCAACGAAACCTGCCTAAGGCCTAGGATTTGGGCGTTTCTGATCACCGGTACCAGCAGGCCTCGTGGCGTGTCCACCGCGAGAGCGAGATGCACGGTATGGTATCGGAATATGGATTCGCCGTTGAATAATGCATTTATCTCCGGAAAATCAGGCAATGTTCGCGAGACGACGTAAAGTATCAAATCACCAACAGTCACCTCGCGTAATCCGAGCCTTTCCGAGCTGTTTTTTAACTTTCTGCGATAAGAAAGTAGCGTTCTGGCGTCGGCCGATGTATGGAGCGTCAGTTGGGCAGTCGTCTGCACAGAGCTGAGCATCCGCTCGGCAATCACCTTGCGGATGCCATTGACAGGGATTTCAAGAACATCTTCCTGCACCCTTGTCGAGGATTCCGTGCTTGCCGGGGAGTATTGTGTGGCATCAACACTAGGAATCAAATCTCTAGAGGTGATACGACCACTAATACCAATATCCACTTCGGGTACGGTATACTCCCCGTGGTCTATCATACGTCTGGCCACTGGCGTCAGTCTGGGATGAGCTGACACCGCCAGCACATCTCGCTCGATGATCCGCCCATACGGCCCTGTGCCCTTAATATTTGCCAACTGCACGTCCTTTTCTTGAGCCAGCTTCTTAGCCCTTGGCGAGATGCCCACTTTAGGTATAGCGGAGATGGGATTCGGCACCCGAGACGATTTCGCTGCCAGACCACGTCGAACCACTTTAGGATCTGTAGTTACTCCACGTTCAATGATTCCGGTTGTTCTTGGTTCAGCGGTATCCGGACCTAATCCAGCGAAATCTTCGCCAGTTTTTCCAATGGCTGCAATTGGGGTCAGGACTGGAACATCATCCCCTTCATCAAAGTAAAGTGTCAGAATAGAACCGGAAGCGGTACTCTCAACTTCCAATGTAGCTTTATCCGTTTCCACAACACACAGTACTTCACCAGTCTCAATCTGATCTCCAACCCCTTTCAACCACTCGATTATGAGACAGCTCTCTACAGTATTACCCTGTTTTGGCATTAATATTGCTGAAGCCATTGAATTGTTAGCCTATCCTAAAACTTATGTCTGTTAGCGGTACATTCAAGATAATGCCTATTATTCTTTCTATACGAGCTTGAGATCTATTCCGAGAGAACGAATCTGTTCTGCTATTTCAACCGGTGCGTCATCTGAAATTATTTGATCTATCTCATGTAGTTTAGCGAAAGTAGACAGTCCAATTTTGCCCCATTTGGTCGAGTCAAAAACCGCAATCACCTGGCGGCACATTTTTACAAGAGGACGCTTCACTTCTGCTTCGTCAACACTTACATCTGTCAACCCGGCTTCAAAAGTAATGCCATGGATGCCAAAGAAGCCCTTTTGGATATGATAATCGCGAAGCATCTCTATACCTTCAATTCCAACAAGCGAAGCCGTATCCCGTCGCAGGCGACCTCCGATCATAACAACTTCCGATCCAGGAGAATCCAACATTTCCTGGGCAACAGCAAGGCTATTAGTAATGATGGTCAGATAGCGATGTTTCTTTAGATTTTTTGCGATAGCCAAGGTCGTGCTACTTGTGTCCAGGAAGATTGCATCTCCACTGTTAATTCCCTTTGCAGCCTCCCGGCCAATGCGTCGTTTTTCCTGTTCCTGGAGCTGAAGTCGAGCGGTTAAAGACAAAATCGTCACTCTTTGATTGTTGGGTACAGCGCCCCCATGCGTCCTGACAAGAAGCCCCTGATTCGCCAGGACTTGTAAATCGGAACGAATCGTAACCTCGGAAACGCCATAACGATGACTCAATTCAGATACAGAAACACGCTCGTTTTCTGAGACCAACCTCACGATATCGCTTTGTCGTTCTTGTAGATAGAGGTCTTTATGGGTTTTCATCGCCCCGGCATTTCATATCTCGTCATAAACTTTCATTTACTTACTTTTTACAGTATAACGTAACAATAGTCAAGTAAAACAAATACTCACAGAGAAAAGAATTTGATTCTCATCCTCGAACCTCTCTCCCAGCCCTGGTTCAAAACAAGGTTTAGCTGATAAACGACTATTTGGGAAAGGCATGCTAGGACTTGGGACTGCAACGTACCAATAATGTCGAACTTGGCAGTGATGTGTAATTGGTGTGGCGGTGCGCGCCGTAAGACGATGATTGATTCAACTGACCCGGTAAACAAGCAACAATGCTGGCGTGGTCTGATGAAGTGGATACCTCAACTCAGACTTCCGAACAGTGGTTTTGACTGTCTGAAGGAAAACCTCAGCCTGGTCCATTTAAACGACCGTATTTTTTGACACGCGGGTCTTGATTCTGAGAGATTGGCTTAGCGGTGTGTCTACATCGCCGACTTCAGCTAGCCCTACCCCGCTTTTTTAGAGGTAATGAGGCCAATCCAAGCTGTCATGGTTTCTCATATCCTCAATTCCAATAAAGTCAATAAAACTGGTGTGATTATTCAATGTATAGCAAATTGCGTTGGAACCGTTTATTTATACATTTTCCCTGTAGCGTGGGTACGCGCGCGTCAGTACCACATCTTGCCTGCATTAACCTTGTTGTTTCAGCCGCCTTCGGACAACGACTTCCTCCATCTCTGGTCGGAGCCCTTGCCCGTAATACACGAACATCTGCTGAAAAAACCACCGGGCAGTTTCCGCTTGGCTGAGCTCTAGCTCTGCAGCAACCTCCTTGAGGTGCGCAATATCTTCCGGCGCCAGGTAGACTGTGTAACGCTTATACTGCCCGGCCATACTTTTATTAGCCGTAGCTCTGGCGGCTTCGCGGTATGAAACGTCTTCTAAGCCGGTCTCGAACTTATCCCCCCTACCCCGCCTTTTGCGCCTACTGCTCGCCGGCGGCGATTCAGCTATTTCATCCAGGAAACTTAAGCTTTCGTCAGGATCACCCTTCATTGTAAACTTGCTCCACTAACCTCTGATAACCAAGCCTCGGCCATGAATCTTCAGCGCCGGGATATTCGAATAGCGTTTGTCCTCCCGAAGCCTGTGCCTGCTGGATAATTACGCTTTGCCTGATTGGGTACGCGATCCGCCGCTTCCCATATTTGGCAGCCAGTTCCAGCAATACTTTCTGTGCCAGAATTTGCCGTGGCTCGTAGAAGGTGGGTAGTATAAGACTCACTGATATTTGTAGTCCGGCCGACTGTAGCTCAGTGATCATCTGGGTATGTTGGGCAGCGCCTGCCGCATCAAGCATTGCCGTCCGGACCGGAACAATAGCCTTGTCACTGAAATTGTACACAGCTTCTGTCAATGAACCTAGAGAAGGTGGACAATCGATAATGATGAATTTGAACGCCTCGCGTAGCCCGCCTAGCCGATAATTGAGAATCTCATCAATAGGCGCGCCTTCCCTGCGCAGGCGTCGGCCTTGGAAATCTCTAATGAGCAACTCCTCGGTTATGCCCACAAGCCGATCTGTGGCCGGTATCAAAAAAAGCCCGGGGCGCCCAGTCCCCCCTGACCGCTTAGGCAAGTCAGGGATTATGCTTTCCTTGATCTTCCGTGTCCTAGCCAAGAGCGCGCTTATGCATCGATCACCGGGATCAACGCCAAGCGCTTTGGTGCAGTTGCCTTGTGGATCAATGTCAACTAACAATACTCGCCCGCCACCATTTTGATTCAGTTTAATGGCTAGGCCGTGAGCCAGGTTGATGGCTGTTGTAGTTTTGCCTACCCCACCCTTCTGATTAACAATCGCCAAAACGCTCATTCGGCAGATCTTCTCCATCTCGTTACGTGTAATCACGTGTATCATGATTGTAGAGCGTACGTAATATACACTCACTTACACGTAATTGCAAAAAGTTTTTAGCTTCTGGTCAAGCACACGCGGAATTACAGAAAACTTCTCCGCAAAACGGCTCTCAGCGCGAGCGCGGGAATCTGGGACCTGCAAGCCAACGGGTAGATGTAAGTGGAGCCGACCCAGTCGCGCGATGGGTTCCGTCCACATCGGCCACGCAGTTCACAGTCATGGCCTGGCAAATCCGTTGCCATTACAGAGTGGGGCATTGCCGGATCTGCGCGGGGCGTCGTTTCAATGGCGGTGATCCAGCAGAACCCTGCAACCATGCTGCCAAAAGAGTCGATAGCAATAGTCCCAAATTTTCCTGAAATAAGTGTAGCCGACGGTGTATCCAGGCTATGGTTTAGCTAAAATTTTTTAGCTTAAGTATAATTAGCTACCGTTTTCTTTACGCTTCTACATAAACATCTCCGACCCTACCTCTGGCATTTAGTAGGGGGGGCACCATCTTTATGCGCCTCCGCAGCGCTAAGACATAGGCAAGTTAAGGTCCGATTTCTTTATTTACATAACTGAATCTATAGACCACCTTGTATTTTGATATCATTGTCTTAAAGTCGGATATTCAGGTTCGGGTGATTGGAGCCTTAGCGAAATCAAAGAAGATGGGGAGCTAGACTTAAGAACGGGATCTGCTTAGAGGAGCTTGGACTCGAAACCTCACGGATGTGAACCCTTAGAACTGGAATCTCATCCGTAATGTCAGTATTGTCGTGGTAGAATCCTTTAACAATAAGCGATTATGTTAATATCCGTGGGGTCTGATCTGCAACGAAAATGTAAATCAGCCTCAGAGTGTTCGAACGTCAAAGTCTCTCAAACATTCTATCTGTATCATACCATCAGTTGACCACTTTGCATCACCTTCAAGTCCCCATAATTCAACTGCATCCCCAGCAACTTGACCAAATTCAATGGGATGACCTGCCCGTCGCAAGAGCCTGCCCAGAAGAACAGTAGAATGCTTCCGTAGAATTGCCGCTGCTGGCCCTGCACCAGGCTTAGGATCCTGCAATTGCAGCAGATTAACCATGACGAAGCATTTGCCTGTATTAGTATACCACGACACACGATGACTTCACCGACGCGCTGCCGCGCCCTCGCCATCGCCGGAGCCGTCCTCTCCCGCACAAATTCGCACAAATCTGCCAAACCTTCTCAGACCGAAGCTACACTTTCCGTTGATCCTATTCCTTAGAAAACGATCCCCAAGGCATGAATAGTAGCGGAGGCTAACGGCGCCTTAATCGAGGATATCAGCCTTTCCGAATAGCCGGTCAGGCACAGCAGCGATGCAAAAAGTCGCTGCTATAAAAGGACGCTACTGCTAATCGACTGAATCAGGATGTTTTGCCCACTACAAACGGCAGGTAGACGAGACCGCGGACTGTAATCGTAAAGCTCTGCGTGTCGGTCAGGCCGTCGCTGTCTGTCACGCGTAGCGTGACGGCGTGCGTGCCAATCTCGATGGCTCGTGGAAGTCCGGAGAGTGTCGCCGTGCCGTCGCCGTCGTCGGTTAGCGTCAGCCAGGCGGGCTTTGTCATCGCGGTGATCGTTAAGACATCGCCCCAGATCAGGTCGGGGTCATCAGACGTGACGCTGTAGCTGTAAAGCACACCATTCGTGGCCGAGGTGAGCGGCGCACTCGTGAAAACAGGCGCGTCATTGACATTGGCGACCGTGATCGTGAACGGCTGTTCATCCATCAGGCCGCCAATATCTGTCACCCGCAGCAGCACGTCGTGATCGCCCACATCGCCATTGTCCGGCGTGCCGGAGAGTGTGGCCGTACCGTCACCGTTGTCGGTCAGCATTAGCCAGGACGGTTTGGTCGGTGCGGTGATTGTTAGCGTGGCACCCCAGATTAGATCGGGGTCATCTGTAGTGATGCTATAGTTGAAAATTAGGTCCTGCGTCGCCGCAGTAACCGGTGAACTGATGAAGAACGGCGCGTCATTGACGTTGGCGACCGTGATCGTGAACGACTGCTCACCCATCAGGCCTCCGCCGTCTATCACCCGCAGCAGCACGGGGTGATCGCCCACGTCGCCGCTGTCCGGCGTGCCGGAGAGTGTTGCTGTGCCGTCGCCGTGATCGGTCAGGGCCAGCCAGTCCGGTTTGGTCGGCGCGCTGATTGTCAACATATCACCGTTCAAATCGGCCGCGCTGATGCTGTAGGTGTATGGGTTGTCCTGCGTCACAAGTGTGACCGGGACAGAGGTGACGAACGGAGCCAGATTCGGCACGTCGAAGCTCAGCGTGGATGTGTTATTGGCCGTCGCTGCGTCATCGTCCACGGCGATCACGGCCGTGTTTGTGTATGTCCCGCCTGCAAGGGGCGCGGTCAGCACGCCGGAGAGGGTGATTACCGCGCTTTGTCCAGGGGCCATATCCTGCACCGACCAGATGTAGGGCGGCAAAAGGCCGGTATCGCTGATGGCCGCGCCGCTCGAATTCCAGGTAGCAGCGGTCAAATACCAGGGCACTTCGTCGCTGACCGTCACGTTGGCCGCCGTGATGCTGCCGCCATTGGAGAAGGCGAGCGTGAAAGTGATCGCCGTGCCCGGTTCATACGTCGCCGGGGCAACCGTCTTGATCAACGCCGCGTCGACAAAGTTCGCTTCGTAGGCGCCCATGTCCACCAGCGGCGGGCTGCCCAAGCCGGTATCAGGCGAGCCTGGGATGTTGATGAAGCGCGGCCCGCCGGATAGATCGGTGGTGGTGGTGATCACGCTGTTGTCGCCCGCGTCAATCGAGGGGGAGCCGGGCAGTAGGCGCAGGTCGCCCCCAGGCGGATCGACAAAGAAGGGGTCGCTAATTATCACCTGGCTGCAGACTGCGCCTGCCGGGCAGCCACCTGCCACGTTACTATAGTTGATCGTCAACGTACCCGTGCCGTCGCCGTTAAATTCCTGCGGCGTGTCGCCCCAAAAGATGCTGTTATCAATCAGCGGGTTGCTGCTCGAGCGGTTGTACATCGCGCCGCCGTCGACCTCGGCCTGGTTGCCGGAGAAGGTGGCATTAATCAGCGTCGGGTTGCTGACAGCCGTGTTGAACACTCCGCTGCCGTGGCCGCTATCTTCGTGCGGGAAGATCAGGGTCGAGGCGCTGTTGCCCTGGAAAAGCACGTTGATCAACGTGGGACTGCTGTCGTAAGCTGCCAGGCCGCCGCCGGCCTGCGAAAGGTTGTCGATAAAGCGTACGTTGGTTAACATCGCGCTGGCGTGATTCTCGTACAGGCCGCCGCCGTACGAGTTGGCCCTGTTGCCCTGGAAGAGGACGTCGCTCAAGGCTGCCGGGCCGTACAGATCGAGCATGCCGCCGCCATATTCAGCAATGTTGTCGCTAAAGGTGACATCCAGCAACGTGGCGATGCCGGGGCTGCCGTAGTTGTACAAACCGCCGCCGTCGTATGCCTCATTGTTGCTGAAGGAAACGTTCTCCAACAGCGCCGAGATTTCATTGTACATGCCGCCGCCCGCGCCGCTGGCCTGGTTGCCGGTGAAGGTAATGGCCGACAGGCTGCTGCTGCCGTCGAAGAAATTGAAGACGCCGCCGCCCGAGATCGCCGTGTTGCTGATGAACATCGTGTTGGTCAGGGAAGTGGAGCTGCCCGCGTTGGCCATCCCCCCGCCGTAATCCGCGCTGTTGCTGATAAAGGTCGTGGCGGTCAATGTCGCACTGGCACTGTGGGTCTCAAGCCCGCCGCCGTTTCGCGTGGCTATGTTGCCCTCGAATACGACATCTGCTAAGAATACCTCATTGAGGATGGCGTACAACCCGCCGCCGTCGTACGCCGTGTTGCCGGTAAAAGTGACCTCATCCAGCACGGCCGGGTTGTTGACGTACATTCCGCCACCCGTTTCGCTCGCCTGGTTACCGGCGAATGTCGAGGCTGACAGGGTTATGCTGCCGCCAAACTGGTTCTTCAATCCGCCGCCTGAGATCGCCGTGTTGCCGCTGAAAAGCGTGTTGGTGATGTTCGCGCTACCATCGAAATTGGTCATCCCACCACCGTGTGGCGCGTCGTTGGTGATAAAGGTTGTGGCGGTCACGGTTACGGTGGCGCTACGGTTGAACAGCCCGCCGCCAAACTGAGTGGCCGTATTGCTTTCGAAAGTAACGTCATTGAGTGACGCTGGTCCTTCCTCCGAGTACATCCCGCCGCCGTCCCCGAAAGTGGCCGCGTTGTTACTAAAGGTGACCGTGCTCAGGGCTGCGCTGCCGCTGAGATTATAAAACCCGCCGCCGAATTCGGCGCTGTTGCCGCTGAAGCTGACCTCCAGCAGCGTCGCCTCGCCGGTGTTGTAGCCGTTGTAGAAACCGCCGCCGTACACGGCCGTGTTGTTCACAAAGGAAACATTCTCAAGTGCGGTCGAGACTGCGTTGCATAGGCCGCCGCCATGGCTGGTCGCCACGTTGCCCTCGAAAGTTACGCCCGACAAGGTGTGGCTGCCGCTGGAATAGTTATAAACGCCGCCACCGCAGATCGCCGTGTTGCTGATGAACATCGTGTTGGTCAGGGAAGTGGAGCTGCCCGCGTTGGCCATCCCCCCGCCGTAATCCGCGCTGTTGCTGATAAAGGTCGTGGCGGTCAGAGCTGATGATGCGGTGTTGCCGGTGAACAGCCCGCCCCCATGTCGTGTAGCCGTATTATCTTCGAAGGTGACATTGCTCAAAGATGCCTGGCCATAATAGATGTACATACCGCCACCGTCGTAAGAACCAGAGGAAAGCGTCGAATTACCGCTGAACAGCACGCCGCTCAGGCTGCTGGTGCCATCGTGAGTGGCCATCCCGCCGCCGCAGCTGGATTCGTTGTTGTCGAAAGTTGAACCGCTCAGGGTTGCGGATCCGTTATCGGTGTAAAGGCCGCCGCCACAATCTCCCGCCACATTTCCGTCGAAAGTAACAACCGTAAAAATCGCCTGTCCGAACGCATCGCGCATGCCGCCGCCTCTTCCGGTGACGGCCGTGTTCTCGATAAAAACGACGTTGCTCAAGGTCGTGGTATAGGCAGCGCTGCCGTATGTGTATAACCCGCCGCCGTCCTGGCTGGCTTCGTTATTGGCAAAGGTCACATCTACCAGCGTTACCGTGCCGGCCGAGTTGTATATCCCGCCGCCATGCGATGTCGCCATATTGCCGGAAATGTAGACGTTGTCTAGAGCATGGGTGCCGCTCCAGGTAGCACCTGTTGATTCAACAACATAGACGCCGCCGCCGTAGCTGGCCGCGTTGCCGCTGAAAGTCGTGTTGGTTAAAACCGATGCGCTCCGGCGCAGGGCCAGCCCGCCGCCCTGATCCGACTGGTTGTTGAAAAAGGCTGTCCCGCTCATTATTGGGCTGCCGTAAATATTGTACATCCCGCCGCCGGTGTGCACGGCATAATTGCCGCTGAAGGTCACGTTGTCGATAGTTACCTGCCCGTTGTTATTGTACATGCCACCGCCGCAGGCTAAATCGCAGAAGCCGCTATAAGGGCCATCGGCGAATCCGGCTGTTACCGTGAAGCCGTCCAACACGGCCGTGTACCCCGCCGCTCCGCCGAGCAAGACGTGGTAGCTGTTCGTGCCGGTAATGTTGGCCGTGCTGGTCACTACGCCGTTTGAATCGGTCAGGTCGTTGCTGTCAATATCACCGCTCAGGATCGTCAGGTTGTTTTGCCAATCCCGCTCCTCGCGGACCGACTCCGAGCCGGTGAAACCGCCGTAAATCGACACGCCGTCCGGCACGAAGAAGGTCGCCGTCCGCTCTGTGGTTACCGTGGTCGGTTTGTGCACGCCGGCCAGTAGCCAGATCTCTGAGCCGGGCGAGCCGCTTGCCAGGAGCAGTGCTTTACTCAGCGTGCAGGCGTTGCCCCAGCTACCGCAATTGCCGCTGCCCACGTCCGAAGGGGCGGCATAAAACACGCTGCCCGCCTGCAGCGGCAAGGTCAGAGCCAGAAGCAGCAAGAGCGGAAATACTACACAAGCAATCAGGACTGGAACTCTCAAGGATACTTTTCGCGATGAGGTGGGCATAATCGACTCTCCGATAAACTCACTGGTTATCACTGCCCATCGGCGCGTGCGATGGCGTGCACGATCATCAGCTAACGCTCAGTGGGCGATAATACGTTGTTGGACTAAAGGGGTGGAATCGAGAAGGCGTTGGTCGAATCCAGAGCGAACCAGGCCGGTCGTGGCGATTTAAGCGATCAAATATGCATCCTGGAAGAAGGGTAGCCCGGATGAATTGCATCCCAGATGAATTGCATCCCAATAATTATGATCACATATAACGACTACAGGCTACACCATCTTGAACTTCAACGTCAAGTGACATTCGTCATTGTAAACTTCAGAATTGAATGGGCTCTCTCGCAATTTTGGTGATGGCGTTGTCAGATGCGGTGAAGCACACGTTGACGTAGCAGATCAAAGTTCGCTCTTCCGAACATCTGCCGCTCCCCAGCCCTGGTTCGGCTTTCCCGAGAGAGCGGCCATCATCAAGACATGGAGGCACCAATATGTGCAACAGACAAAACGGGCACCGGCATCTCGGCGCCCTGCATATCCTCTACCAGCAGCAACCAACCGAAATCGACCGGCGCTTCATCGAGATACGCCAGTGGCTCACGGCCGAGGGCGAGTACAGCGACGTGATCATCGAGCAAGGGCTGCTGCAAGACGATGATCTGCAAACAGAGACAATGGTTATGCCGTTCCACTATACAGCGGAACAGGCGCTTGATTCACTCAACGGTAACGGCCGGAAAGGGGAATAGTCTACATGGACGAAAAAGAGGACTACACAACTTGCTGTCATGCAGTCCTTTGCTTGTTCCAAGCTCACAGTGGGCTCACGGGGACTCGAAACCAAGACGAGCAGTGCGTGCCCGTATTATGATTCAGGTATTTCTCCGGGTAGCGGTGGTCTCACCTTGTCCGCGAATCTGCGTTCGCAGGCGCCGAATTCTTTGAAATTGAACCGAGCCTGAGTAAGGCTCAGAGACCCGTTGGGTCCGCCGCGAACGGTATCGGCATCATGATCGTCCTGACCATCATCTTCCCAATAACAAACTTTACAGATGTCGAAGCCGCCGCGTTCGGCCAGTGTCCAGTAACCACAGCAAGGGCAAGCGAAGGTCACCGATCGGGTCCGGTCGTCCAAGCGCGCAACTTCGTCCTGACCATCCGTCGAATCGTCGCCGGAAGGGAAAGTTGGATTCTCTTGTACCATCGCTGCACCCCAGTTAGGCATAGTTCACTACTCGAGAACATTGTAGCACGAAGTATCTGCGGAAATATGGCAACACTATGCGATTTTGTACGAAAGGACATGAAATAGAGATGTTGAAACTGTTTCAGATAGATCGGCAACTTATGCTGGATAACGACCAGAACTTGTTGATATTAGCCCTCGGCCGGAAAGGGGAATAGTCTACACGGATGAAGAAAGAGGACTACACAACTTGCCGCTGCGCAATCCTCGTAGACAGTGGGCGCGCGGGGACTCGAACCCAGGACCTCACGGATGTGAACCGTACAGACGAAGATCGATTCCTTTATGCCGGTCTACTCGAGGTAGAATCCTTTAACAAAGAGCGATTTTGACAGGAACCGTTGGGTCTGATCTGCAACGTTATTGTAAATCAGCTTCTTAGGGCGAAACGGATACACTAATCGGTATTCTATAGCTATCGATTC
>DASRZI010000084.1:0-4581 GCA_035686605.1 Candidatus Zixiibacteriota bacterium | reverse complement strand
TTCTGGATAGCCTGGATTAGCACCTGGACGGTGTAATTTGTACAGCGCTTTGATCCTGGATGGGCATTAAAAACCAGGGCATTCCCAGCCGCAACGGCCGAAATCGAGTTGCAAATGATCGTGCTGGTCGGATTGGTGCTTGGCGTCAGAGAACCTATCACCCCATAGGGAGCGTATTCAGTTATAGTCAGCCCGCCGTCGCCGCTCCAGGCACCCGTTATGATCGCCTCGGTTCCAGGCGCTTTGTCTGCATTGAGGATGTTTTTGAGGATCTTATCCTCGACCCGGCCCATACCCGTCTCCTCAACGGCCATTTCCGCCAAAACAGTCGCGTATTCCCGCCCGGCCTGCCGCATGTGGGCGACCATGTCCTTTCTAATGGCCAGGGGCAGGGCATTCAGATCCTCAAATGCCTGCTGGGCCGCGGCTACGGCTTCGTCGAGGGTCGGGAAAACTCCGCTCTCGCCTTCCAATCTGGGCACAACCTCTGTCCGCCCCCCAACGCGTTCAGGGGACAGTATCGACGGCTTTACTGGTGCGATCGGCTGGGAAGTTGAATGCCCAATCTCCCGCATTACCCGGTCTATGATGACTTGTATTTGAGCGTCTTCCATTATGCGTTCACTCGTCTTTTTCGGTAACCATGGTCAGAAACCTGCCGATATTCTCAGCCCGCCATTCCTCCATATTCCACGAGTAGCCTGGCTCGTCGTGTGAGCGGATAAAAGCCTGGTCGATGGACGCTGTCGAGTAGGATCCATCTTCGACAAGCTGGGACAGCAGATCTTCAAAAAGAGATCTAAGCGCGGTCGCTCTTTCCATATACCCGTGATAGTCAAGGCTTGGTGCATTTGATGCCACCAGGACGTGCTCGTCAAATCCATCGGGCAGCCATGGAAGTCGCAGTAAATTGTCCATCTGCCGGTTTAACCAGGGCATCCATCGCCTGTTCAACGCGAAGAGCGCCCGGATAAGCTGTTGAAAGGCGGCGTACAAACGAGCGTGAGCAACTGCCGGCCCTAGGGTTTCCCATCGTTGTTCAGGACCGCCGTCCGCAAGATGCTGATCGAGCCATGTAATTGCCTCATCCAGTCGCTCAAGTCGCAGCTCCTCTGAATAGACCGTCTTGCTGTCGATTAGAGGTGCTATTTTTCCGTCCCGGTCAAATGACAGCCATCCGTCGCATAGCTCAGCCTTCCTACCCTCTGGCCATTCGAATCCAGGGTCGCCCCAGAGACTCAAATCGAGTCGCCGGCAGTCCAAACCAATACCTTCCTTCAGTATCTCATCATCTTCGATAAAGATGCTATGATAACTTCCATCTACGGGCCGCCAGATAAACTCAGCCGGTATGATGTACCAATCCATCGGATCGAAGAAAACCACGACATCGATGTCGGATTCGGGTCTCATATAACCGGTCGCGATACTGCCTATGCCGATGACCGCCTGGACGGCAGGCTCGGGCTGCAGCACGCGTTCAATAAACGACAACAATTCTTTGCGCTTCTCTTCAGTGGCTGGCGTCATCCTACCATTTATCCTAGGAGAGGATTTGTGTATCGCAAGCCAGTCAAATTCATGACCGGATCTCTCCATTTCAGCGCTTGTGTCCTACGTTTATCGCTCTAATCTCAACCGCCGGAGTCCTGTCCGCCTGCGTCGGCCTGTCCGACTGCGTCGGCCTTGACGACAAGGTCGTCCTATACAACGTCGTCGACATCGTCGACGATTTCGCCTTCGATGAGATCAACGTCAAGAGATTCATACTTGACGTATTGCACATCGCCATCGACTTCCCAGGTATCCACGATCGCCATGATGGTTGCGTCATTTGGCCGTTCATGAGTGACTTTTGTCTGCCGGGCAGAGCTGCCCGTAGCATAGAGGACAATTTCGCCCATGCCCGCATCGACCGCATCAGCGGCAACTACATAGAGATCGGTATCCTTGTTATCGATGGTCAGGCGACGGACAACCAGGAACCTTAGCCCTTCAAGGGACGGCTCCTTACGGGTTGAGACGAGCGTTCCAACGACTCTACCTATATACATTGTTCTGTTTCAGATTGACGATTTTGGATATTGAGTTTGGGGTCAGAATTCGACGGACCCTCCTCTGCAATCGCTAATCGCCAACCATCATCACTCGGCCGACTGGCGGCCAAGAGGCAGAATACGATCTACGTTGGCGTGCGGACGCGGGATGACGTGGACAGCAACCACTTCGCCGACTCTCTCGGCGCCTCGGGAACCGGCTTCAACCGCTGCTTTTACCGCTGCGACGTCACCGCGCACGATGGCCGTAACGAATCCACCACCTGTCTTCTCGTAATGCACGAGCTCAACGCGGGCCGCTTTGACCATGGCGTCAGAGGCTTCGACCATGGCGGCGTAGCTGCGACACTCGATCATCCCCAATGCTTCTGTGACCATATTTCTCTCCTTGCTTTACGTTCCCCCAAATAGATAAGTTCGATAGATTTTCTTAAAGCCAAGTGCTTTCTTACTCGCTTCGCCTAACTTCGACTTCTCGGCCCGATACGCTCTCGATGGCATCCACGGCGGCTTGATAGCCCGCCATAATATCTCTTTCCTCGCCACCCAAATAGACGCGTCCAAAACTGCCATAAGCCCTGACTTCGAGTACGTTCAAATCCGCTCGTTTCTCAGCTTCGTTCGTGGCCAAGGCCGCGTAGGCAGCGGGCTGGACTTCCATGACATACAGCGTTTGTCCTGCCGTGATCATATGTCCATGACGCATACGGTTTATCAGCTGCACCTGGTGCGGGTCGACATGCCGGATGATCTGGCTGGAGACAACCCGTGGTTTAAGACGGTCCTCCTCATTAACACCCAAGGCCTCGAGGATGGCTGCGCCTGCTGCCCGGACTTCTGCCTGGCTTTCGGAGTGGACCTCCAACAAGCCGTACAACCTTTCCACGATCTGCATCGCCGGCTTGACGCCCGTCGATTTGAGGGCGACATCCGTTATCCGATTGATCTCAATGCCGGGTGAAATCTCGATCCACAACGAGGCGTCACCTGGTAAGGGGAGAAATCCCCGGGCAACCGTGCCAAGAAATGCCGAATGCTGCGATTGCAAACTGTCCAAAAACACGTAGCTACGAAGTTCAACACTCAAGACTTTGCACTCCTTCCGATCGGTTGACCACCTTCTGGGCTGCCTGTGGCGACATTTCGCGTGGCAGACGAGCTCTTATGGCCCGAAACGGCACTTCGACTAATAAGACGATGCAGGTGTTCGATGTAGACAGGATTGTAGTACGAATCACCACATATATCGCACAGAAAGCCTGGAACTTCAGGGACCACGACCTTACGATGGTTGATAGAGCATTCGTATGGCATGTTCGCCGCGCGGTAGCGACCGACATAGCACTGGGAACACTGGCCAACAGTCGCGCTCATCGAGATGCCTCTTTCACAATGCGTACCCCGGCACTGGCTCCAATTCGCGTTGCACCGGCGGCTATCATCGCCTGCGCATCGGATAAACTGCCGACGCCGCCAGCGGCCTTAATACCGATTGATGGCCCGACAACTCGTCTCATAAGACTCACATCGGCAATCGTCGCCCCACCTGGACCAAATCCGGTCGATGTTTTTACAAAATCGGCTCCGGCAGTCTTAGCCAGCTGGCAGGCGACTACCTTTTCCTCATCATTTAGCAGGGCGGCTTCAATGATAACCTTTACCTTGGCGTTCCCAGCGTGGGCTGCCTTCACAACCGAGGAGATATCCTCAAAAACCACAGTGTAATCCTGGGATTTCAAGGCGCCGACGTTTATGACCATGTCGATCTCGCTGGCTCCATCTCGGATTGCCTGCTGGGTCTCAAAGGCCTTTACCGTGCCCGGCGTTGCTCCTAAGGGGAAACCAACGACCGTGCAAACGGCCACATCTGAACCCTCTAATAACTGGGAGGATAGCTTGACATGAGCTGGATTGACACAGACGGTGGCAAAATGATAGGTCCGGGCCTCGTAAGCCAACTGGGCGATCTGTTCCTGGCTGGCATCGGCTTTTAGCAGGGTGTGGTCGATCATCCGGGCCACGTCATCACTCTGCGGTCGTGTCCCCAATGTCGCCGATAACCGGTTGGCTCCAGCCTGGACGACGCTCTTGACATCGTCGGTGCAATGTTGGGCGCAGGAGCCATCGCTGCAGTTGCAGCTTGGATCTGCCGAGGCAGGCTCGCTCAGGCGCAGCAGCACCTCGCGAGTCACTTCCTCTATTACGCTTTCAACAGTTGCCCTATCGTATCTCACGCTAATCCTTGTTCGCGAAAATTCGTCTCTTCTTCTTCCCTCTTACCGATCCCTGAACCCTGCACCCTGGACCCTTGATCCCTGATCCCTGGACCCTGATCCTTAAGCCCCAGGCCCTAGTCCCCGATCCCGATCGCGAAGCGGTCGCCCTGCGACATCTCTATCTTTTCTGATATCTATTTTTGTCTCTTCTTATTCCCTTTCACCGATCCCTGGAACCTGATCCCTATGCCCCAGGCCCTAGGCCCTAGTCCCTATTCTCTCAGATATCTTTTCCCAATCGCATCGAT
>DASRZI010000083.1:0-5431 GCA_035686605.1 Candidatus Zixiibacteriota bacterium | reverse complement strand
GCTGACTTTGAACGCGTCTGAAGGTATCCAAAATCGCCTATTCCAATCAATCTGGGATTGTCTGGGCGGCGATCTGTGTTACTCCCATAGGTTGCTATGCCTACCCGGAAGATCGACGCTTAGATTGCCTCTATGCGCGTCGTTTCAGTGCTCTGTGGACCTGTGTGGCTGTCCACTCGGCATTCTCCTTGGTGCGGTAGCCTTCATCGTTTAACCGCTTCGCGATGGCACGCAAAGATGAACGACGGCCTCCCTTACGACGTCACCTCAATGCATGGTTAAAGATCGATACTGAAGAGAAACTGAGGAAACTGCATCCTATAATCGGTAGTAAAGCAAGTAAGCTCCAAGCCGCATTCGTCGCTTCAGACAGAAAGGAACACGAAAGACTCGACGAGGTCTTCGACGTTCTGGTGCGAAAGAAACTGGACAAGGGCCATGCACACAAAGTCCTCCTCCCTCCCACACCCCACGACTCACTCATCAGGGAATACTACCTCGGCGAAGTTATCTATCCCGACAAGAAGTACGGCGAATTCGGCCTGCGCGAGGACGACTGGATCAGGCACGTGCTCATCGCCGGAATGAGCAGAGCCGGAAAGACCAACGCTGCATTTGTCATGCTCGATCAGTTGCTGCGTCATCAGAAGCCGTTCATGGGCAAGTTGGCTTACGATGCTGTTGTGATTACGAATATTCCAGGTGTGAAGGCCAGGTGTTTGTACTCGCTTCACCGTGGATGCGCAATGTTAATCCTGATGCTAATAGACTCGAGGAATTTCGAGGAAAAGGAAAAGGAATTAGAGAGAACAATAGAAAATTCTCTGCGAATTGAGTAAGCCAAGGACTCGTAGATCGACTGTTCCTTTCGGTCCAATTCGCAGTATGAATAGCAAATTGGCGTTGCTGACCGAGAACTTGGCACACCGTGCGCTCGATTAACCTATTTGGATTCTACAGATGCCGCGCACTATATTAGAAGTGGTATCACTCATGAAGGCGGGTCATACACAACCTACTCTCCATTCAGGGGGATGGTTATGTTACGTACATTACTTGCCACATTAGTCTTCTTTGTCTTTTGCAGCTTCCCTGTCTCAGAGGCATTGGGTCAGCCGCAAGGCCAAAATGAAGGTCTTGGCAGATACGAGGATGTGGGACCCCGTGGAGTGATCTGCTGCATTGATCAGAAACGAAAAATCGTGACTAAACTCTGGCCGGATGGGCGATTAATGTACGAGATCGGTGCTAACGGCGCCCACTCAAACTTCAAAGATTTAAAGCCTTTTATTGATCCTGTATATATCGCCCAGGATAACTGTAGCCGAATCTACGTCTTCGATCGGGGATCGGGGAGGATATATCGCTTTAACTACCATGGAGAATTGGAGTGCTCAGCCAAGGTGACGCTGGCAGGTCTATTTAGAGAGTTCTGCACCAATGGAGACCAGGTTTATGCCAAATTCACGAGCGGTGCGTGTTTTGGGGTTGCTGGGGGTGGGGGATTGCATGCCCTCCCCGTTAATACCGACACAGTCACTTGCTCAAGTAGTGTAAACAAGAATTACTACCTCGAGGACGGACTGACATTCAAGAAATCCTGGGGCAGCTCTGACGGAAAGGAAATGTTACCCATGTGTCTGGCGTTAGCCCCTGATGGCTCGCTGTATGTAGCCGACTGGGGTAATGATCGCATTTTTCATTATGACGCTGAAGGAAAACTCATCAACAAGTGGGGCACCAGGGGCGAAGACGAAGGGGAATTTGATCAACCCCTGGGCATCGCTGCCGCCCTCGACGGCAGAGTTTTTGTCGCAGACCATGAGAATAAACGGGTTCAGATATTTGACGCAAATGGGAAATACATCGGCAAATTCGGCAGCATGGTTTTTCGCGCGGACGACCTAATGGTCAGCCCATGGGGTGTCGCCACTGCTCCCGGCGGATCGATCTACTTCACCGATACCCATTACGATCACGTGAAGCACTTGAGCGCCGAATTTGATCTGCTTCATGAATGGGGCGACTTTGGACGGACTAAAGGATTGTTCAGTATTCCGAGGGATATTGCTGTCGCGCCTGACGGATCGGTCTACGTTATCGACGCCGACAACGGTCGCGTTCAGCAGTTCTCACAAACAGGCAAGTTCATTCGTATGTGGGGCAAAACAGGAGAGAGTCCCGGTGAGATGACAGATGCCTACGGGCTTACCGTCGCCCCGGACGGCTCAGTCTTCGTAGCTGATTCCAGTAACGATCGCGTCCAGCAGTTCAGCTCAGAGGGAGAATTCCTGAGGAAGTGGGGTGGAAAAGATAGCTTGTTGATGGTTACTCCCGCAGACGTTGCCATTTCAGATGACGGTTCGATGTATGTTGCCGTTCTGAGCTTTAACGAAATTCAGAAGTATGAGCGGAAGTCTTATGTTGCCCAGGGTGCTCGCGTGACCCTCAGAGGAAAAGTGAAGGGTGGACAAAAAGAAGAATACGGCCGGATGCAGGTTTTGTTGAAAGGTGAGGACAGCAAAGGAACGCGGTTCTTCGGGATGTGCGAGTTGTCTTCGAAAGGCAAATACAAGTTCAAGAACATCCAGAATAACTCCTCATTCGTCATCAAACTGCTAAATTTCGACTCCTCGGAGTACTTCCTCCAGCCCGATTCAATAACAGGCAAGGCTACCAAAAGCAGAAAGGTTGGCACCATCTCGCTTGTCCGAATCAAGTGACCTATCTGCCGTGAGAGCGTGGATTCAAACGCTCGCATTCGCTGGATTCTGATGAAACCTGCAAGAGTAGTGCTGATGGAGATTGGTTAATTGAGCACATCCCTTCAAATCTAAAAGAAAGAGAACCACCATGGCTGGCAAGAAAAAGCGTCCGAGGTACTCAGTCCCTTTCAAATGCTCTTTCTATGTCCCCATGTTGTTTGGCTTGATGATCGTAGCGACTGCCGCATCGGCACAAAACGAATGGGTGGAAATCAGCACGCCTTCGGATCGATACGGTCATGCGATGGCGTACGATAAAAGCCGGAAGGCCGCCGTTCTTTTCGGAGGTTCGGATAGGCACTACTTTTTTGCAGATACTTGGACCTGGAATGGAAAGGCCTGGAAGAAAGAAGATGAATCGGATATTACCTTCTCATCCGCCACTCCCACAAGTCGAGCCTTCCACGCCATGGCCTACGACAGCACACTGAAGCAGGTGGTATTGTTTGGCGGGATCAGCCCCGAAAGACACGGTCAATTCCCATTTCTTGTAATCCTTCACAATGACACCTGGGTCTGGAATGGGAAGAATTGGCGAAGCGTTAGCTCACAGGGCCCGATACCTCGTTACGGACACGACATGGTATACGACGAGAAGCATAAAAGGATCGTACTATACGGCGGCACGGATAATAAAAATTTTCATCTAGACGATACCTGGGCATGGGACGGCAAAAGCTGGAGGAGGATTTACACTACAGGCCCGAAAGCCCGCACTGGTTTTGCATTGGCTTTTGATGGTGCGCGGGGACAAGTAGTGCTGTTTGGCGGTTGGGATGGTTACAAACTCTATCAAGACACTTGGGTACTGGACGGAGATGATTGGGAGCAGGTTAGCTCTACAGGTCCGACCGCCCGCACTGACCATTCGATGGCTTTTGATGGCAGTAAGAGAAAGGTCGTTCTAACAGGAGGTTATGCCGGGAAAAATCTCACGGACACATGGGAATGGAATGGAATCGTCTGGAGGCAATCTAAAAAAATAAAGCGGTCACCAGGACTGCGCTCACACGAGATGATCTACGACAGCACACGCAAGAGAATGGTGATTTTCGGAGGGAAAATTGATGGCGACTGGCTCGGTGACACCTGGGTGCAGAAAAAGAAGACTTGGAAAATGGCAGCCAGCTCCTCACCGGAACGACGCCATGATTCTTCCGTAGTTTATGACCGCAAGAGAAAAACGATAGTATTGTACGGCGGCAGAACGCCCACCGACACTTTAAGTGACACCTATGAGTGGGATGGCAGATTCTGGTCAAAAGTAAGCTCTGATGGACCAGGTGAGAGATGGCATCAAGCAATGGTTTACGACAGCAAAAGAAACGAGGTGATACTCTTCGGCGGTGTTGATAAACGCAACCGGATTCTGAACGATATGTGGGTCTGGAACGGCAGGAAATGGAAGTCAATGAATGCCCCTGGTGCGCCATCAAGATACGATCACGCAATGTCGTATGACAGCAAGAGGGACAGAATCGTATTATTTGGTGGTACTGGAGAATCAAAACCTAGTTATCATGAGCCTGTGGGAGATACTTGGGAATGGGACGGCGACAGCTGGTTTCGGGTCAGTAATACCGGACCCGACCCTCGATATGGTCATGACATGGTATTCGATGCATCGCGCGGCAGAACGGTCCTCTTTGGAGGAAACGTCATGGCAATTGAAACATGGGAATGGAATGGTTCTCAGTGGATCCAGGTCGATTCCTCAGGTCCACCAGCCCGTCGAAACCATGCAATGGTTTATGATGAAATCCACAAGAGAGTAATTATCTTTGGTGGAACATCAGCAGCCGGGGATTTTGGATGCTTAAATGATACTTGGGCTTGGGACGGCAACGAATGGACTCTTGTAACAGAGTCAGGTCCATGTGCAAGAGAATTCCCTTCCCTCGTTTTCGATCGAGCGAGAAAGCATGTGTTGTTATTCGGTGGAAGCTACTTCGATGAATTTCCCCTCTCATTAGGAGACACGTGGATTTTAAAGTAGTCACGTTTATTCGCGTTGTGATTACCTCCAGCCTGTTGGAGATTAAACTGTGATTTGGGGGAGCAGGAGGTCGATGGTTCAAATCTACTCACCCTGACCATAAGCTGGTTAACCACTACCCGTCCCAGCCTTTGTACAGTGTGGCTCTGGTTGCTTGATAAAGGAGGCACCTCATCAAAGTTAATAGCCCCACGACTTATCATCTATAAGTGCTCGCTACACCCTTTGTGCCTTCATTGTGCCCATGACAGCTTTGTCCAACTTGGTCCAACCGTAATAACTTGGGATAACCGTAATAACTGCAAATGCCTGATAACACTGTTATTAGAGTCTAAGTGATGATAATAAAACACTTATCGATTTTCTTTTGGTCTCGAATCCCGCCCTCTCCGCCAGCCTTTTCAACAACTTACAGCGATCCCAACAACCTCTCAGAATACACCGATATCAGACCTCTGTGTCCATTCCAGAAAAGGACCGTAAATTTGCGATCTTTCGCAATATTCAGTTTGGGTAGTAATAAGAGACCGTTGATTTGCGTGTGCTGAAAGCGGTTTATTCAGCCCGCTCTTTGACAGTTAGCGATTGATTTTCTTGATCTGCGGCGTTTTTAGGTGAAGACGTTTGTTTTAGGCCGGATTCAGGGCGCTATCCCCGGTTCTTCGCTCCT
>DASRZI010000082.1:0-2266 GCA_035686605.1 Candidatus Zixiibacteriota bacterium | reverse complement strand
TGGAGCGAAGATACATTCGACCGAGAAGCCCGGCCCACCATGGACACCCGGGGGCAAGACCTTCTGGACGGATTAACAGCTCTGTGGATCCGGTTTCTCCTTGAGACAGTCAGACCCGAAGGAAACCAAGGTTTCACTCGTTTTTACCTGCGCCGCCCCCCAGCCACAGCAATAAACATCAAAGGTTCTTCAGAAGGAGCAAAGCGCTTACGTTACTGGGTGTTCGGCATGGAGAAGCGCGAGATCCGAGACTACCTCAAGTCCGCCGATCGTTGGCTGCTGGAGATTATCATCCATATCCATGCCCAATTGCTGGCGCAAGAACACTCCAGCGAACCCATTCTCAATATTGCCGCCGAAGCAGCTGACCAGCAAGGATTCGAGACCCGAATGGCTGAGTTAGCTAGTTCATTTGGAATCAATATCAACCAGGTCACTCGTAAAGAGGCTCGCCGCCTCAAACCGCTCGCCTATTCGGAGAAACAGGAGACTCGTCAAGTTTCGAAAACATATTCACCGGCGACAAAATCCAGACATGGAGGTCGTGCGGCGGCAACTTCGCGGGGAAGAATCTTTCGCAGTGTTGATTACCGGCTGATTGGGGCCGTGGCATTGCTGATACTGGGTTTATTCTTTCTGTTCATTTTTGGTCGAGGCTATACATTGAACTGCGATCGGGTCGAATCGAACCAGGTGGCATGCGCACATGAGCAAAATTGGATAGGGTTGATTAACACCGGGAGGCAGCCTATCGAAGGTTTATGGCGAGCTAGGGTGGGGCAGGTCTGTGATACCGAAGGATGCAGCATGTTTCCAGAGCTGGATGCAGCCAATGGTCCGATTAGGTTGGAGAGCGGCTCATCTGACCTGGCTCCGAATCAAGATATTGTCGACAAAATCAACGCATTCCTCAGCGAACCAACGCTGCAGGACTTAGAAGTTGTCGTCGACTTCCGTCCTACAAGCCTGATAATTCCTATTATCCTAATCCTTGCTGGTTTCGGCTTCTTCTGCGCCTGGATATTTAATCGCTTCCGTCAACCAAGAAGATCTCCTTCCTGATTAAGAACGCGGACTCCCGCAAATCCACCTACAGTTTTCAATGGCAAGTCTGCGTTCTGATCGGTCTAATACATTTTTGCGAGGTCGTGATACCGGAAACAGTCAACCGTGTGGTCGTTGACAAGTCCCACAGCCTGTAAGAAGGTAACACGACACAAATCTTCTGATTATTTTCAGCGGGGAAATGATTCTGGGCCGATCCCACTAGTACTTCGCTTTGTCAAGATAGTGGAAGCAGCCACTTATGTAATCGTTATTCAGATCCACGGCAAGTAGATAGGCATAAGCTGTTCGAGGCATTCGTAGGTGGTGAGAGATCGGGACGCCCTGGATTCGGCCAATTCTATCGGTATTCAAGCTGAGCTTAATATTGAGACTATCGTGTCTGATTAATTGCGTCATCAGGTCTGCATGTGGCACAACTCGATGCGATAGACGGCACATTCACCGGCAGTCAGCTGCCTGATCAAGGTCGGTGATGGACTTGGCCCACAGCCGCGCTTCTGACCACTGCCTGTTGAACTAATGAGGCTCGATGATCAGATTTTGCCAGCGATTCAAGACGCCGAGAGACGGCCGGCGCAGCTTTAGCCACGGCTTGATCAGGACCGGCATATTGCTATAGCCGATTGGAATAATGGCCGCCTCATCGATTAGAATCTGGTCGGCCTGCCGGTACATCCGCATACGCAGCTCATGATCGGTTGTTCGCTGTGCTTCCTGGACCAATCGATCGAAGCGTTTGTTTTTCCATAGATTTAGGTGGGTGGCGCCCACCCGCAGGAAATTATCGGGATCGGGATAATCGGCCATCCAACTACTCACGTCAATATGAGGTGGCTGGTCATACTCGCGAGCGTAGAAAATTTCTGGCGCCACCACATGAACGCCGACGACAATGCCTAGATTGTCTAGCCATTGATCGCACACAGCCTGCATCGCCGGTGCGTACTCTTCCGCCACCGGCGTCTCGAGAATGGGCAATCCTTGACCTCCAGGATAGCCGGCCGCGGCCAAGATCTCACGGGCCTGTTCGACATCAAAGGGGAGACCAATGCCCTCTGAGTGACCGGGCATCCCAGGTGGTAGAAAACCGCCTGTTGCCGGGGAGTTCACGTTACTACCCATCCGATCAGTGTGGTATTCGGGATCAAAGGCTAGGGCTAGCGCCCGGCGTACGCGGCGATCATCGAAGGGTGACCGG
>DASRZI010000081.1:0-13370 GCA_035686605.1 Candidatus Zixiibacteriota bacterium | reverse complement strand
AGCAAGTGGGACAAGTGCCGGAGTACGTCATTCAAAACAAGACGGGTCTGCTGCGTAAAAGCGGCGACTCGAGCGGCATCGCCTCAGATATTGTCACCCTTCTAAGGGATAAGCCATTACGAGAACGCCTTGGGGCTGGGGCCCGCGAGCATTTGCAGGAGCACTTCAGCTGGGATCACCTGGCGGAGACAGCCGAGAAGGCCTATAACTTCGCCCTCAATTCATAATATTAGCTAGATGAGGGTATCAGCCGATCCATCACTACCGGCACTCAAATCCAACCGATCGACCATTCATCCCTGACAAAGCGCTTGCAACTGTTCGATCTCTCTCGTTGGGCAGGGAAGCAGCTCGGGACCATTGTCGGTAACGAGAACGCCGCTCTCGATTCGAATGCCTATCCCTTCCTCAGGGATGACCAGGAAAGGTTCGATCACGACCACCACACCCGGCTCATAAGGTTTATCTTGGTCGCCTGTCGCATCGTGGATGTTTAGCCCTACTGGATGCCCACAAGTTCCATAGTTGTATTGGTCCAGTCCATATTTCTTGAAATGATCATAAACAGCTTTGTGGGACTCGAGCTGAGATGAGCCAGGAGTCATCGTCGCGATGGCTATATTCTGTGCTTCGAGAACAATCGAGTATAGCTCCCGCTGCCTGGGTGTGAACTGGCCATTGGCCGGAAAAGTGACTGAGATATCTGAGTAATAGCCATCACATGCTACTCCGCTGTCAATAAGCACCAGATCCCCATCGCTGATCTCTTGGTCATTGTCCATATAGTGGGCGATAGAACTATTCTTGCCAGCGGCGACAATGATGGCGTCATCGTAAAGATCGAGACCGAAGGTGAATTCGCCCGGCTTCTGTCGCACCTCGTACTCGAAAATTGCCTGCCCGAGAGCCTCGTTCGTACCCGGTTTCAGGGCCCGAACTACCTTCTCAAAGATCTCGGTATGGTAAGCAAATGCCCTTCGTAGGCATTCGATCTCATAAGGCTCCTTCACCCAGCGTTGGTCATGTATTTTGGGTGCGATGTTTCGATAATCCAACCAGTAGAATCGATCTCGCATCTGGTTGATGAGAGCGATTTCGGCAGGCATTGGTCCGCTAAGTCCTGGGTTATTTGGGGTGTTTAACCAAATGACATCTTCCTTCATCAGCGCCGTGGAGACGATCTGATCCATTTTGGTAAGATTGATTATCGCTTCGACTCCAGATTGCTCTCTTATCCTGTCGGCTGACGATCCCTGACCATCCATGAAGATCTCACGGTCACTGCGCTCCTCGACAAAAAGCACTTCTTTTACCTTACGTCCCCTACCGACCTCAGGACCCGTCCTCGTTTCCCAACGATCGATCGTGACACCCCTGGGCGCCAGGAGCAGCGTTGCTTTCTTCGAATCGAGGCCGGTCAGATAGCGAAGGTTTTTGTCAAATAGGTTTGGGTCAGGAGCAACCCCAGCGGAATTGATGAGAGCGATTCCTTCATCGATCTGCTCCGCAAGTTTTTGACGTCTTTTCCGGTACATTTCTGGATTGTCAGACTTTGTACTCATCATTTACTCCTACATGTGAAAACATAATGCCGCAGTTTAACCGTAAAAGTTACTGCTTTCAAACTGATTTTCAACCTGTCCGCAGATCGGTTTGCTCGTGGCGTCCTTTGTCAGGCCCGTTGCTGGCGCTAGGAGTCGAAGGCAAAACCATAGACAGCCAGAATTTTGTTCTGATATACTGTATTTGATAGTTCATTCCCATGATTGGCTGGGCGTTTGTATGGAGTCAAGAACTCAGTTGAAAGGGCTCGAAATTAGGGCTAGATGGCCTAAACGACACACTGATCGGTCACAAGGGCGGCCTCGATGAAACGTTGGAACGGATGGGGGAAAGAGGCAACGATCTATCCTTTGGGCGAATCAGCCATCACTTATCTTCGAGAGCGGCTGGGTGACGGAACCACTATACCAGATGCTTCATTGGAAGATGTGATCGCCGCAGTTCCTCAGACACGCCTGCCCAAGCACCCCTGGCTGATAACCGATCCTGTTGTACGACTACAACATTCGCGCGGTCAGAGTCTACCAGACTGGATAGCCCTGCGTTCCGGGCGGATCGACTGTTTTACCGACGGCGTCGTTTATCCATCGAGCAATTATGAAGTCAGAGACTTGTTCGAGAAAGCAAAGGCCTGGGGGGCGGTGATTATCCCGTATGGCGGGGGAACGAGCGTCGTCGGTCATGTAAATCCCCTGCCGGGCGACCGTCCCGTAGTGACTCTGGATATGCAGCAGTTCAATGGACTTCTGGATCTAGATGAAGAGAGCCTCCTGGCTAGGATTGGTGCAGGGATCACCGGGCCTGAACTTGAAAGAGAACTTGCCGAACATGGCTATCTTTTGGGACACTTCCCCCAGTCTTTTGAGTACTCGACCCTTGGCGGATGGGTCGCCACTCGTTCGAGCGGGCAGCAATCTTATTACTACGGTCGCATCGAGGAGCTAGTTGCCGGCGCACACCTGGAAATGCCATCTGGATCCCTCGATATCCCACCGACGCCAGCCAGCGCGGCCGGACCTGATCTGCGGCATGTCGTCTTAGGTTCGGAAGGACGATTGGGGATAATCACGGATGTGGTCGTCAGGATCCGGCCTCTTCCGCAGGTGGAGTCTTTCTATGGGGCATTTTTCCGCGACTGGAACAGCGGCCTGAAGGCCGTGAAATACTTAGCCCAGGCGAAGGTACCTGTCTCGATGATTAGATTGAGCGATCCGGTTGAAACAGAAACCACTCTTGCCTTGGCTGGTCGCGAACGGGTGATGACCTGGGCTGACAGAGGACTGAGGCTTCTAAGGTATGGCCCTGGACGATGCTTAATGATGTTCGGCATCACCGGAGAATCTGAGTTCTCATCAGCGGTCCTGAGAAGAACCATCTCAGTCATTCGCCGCAATGGTGGACTATATACCGGTAGAACCATCGGCTCGACTTGGCAGAAGGGCAGATTCCTTACCCCATATCTGCGCAACACCTTGTGGGATCTTGGCTATGCGATTGACACGCTGGAAACGGCCATGCCCTGGTCTAGAGTCAACCGGACCAGATCAGCGATTATCGAAGCTCTTTCTAGTCCAGAAGAAAAAGACGGTCAAAAGGTGTTGGTATTCTCCCATATCTCACATGTCTATGGCGACGGCGCGAGCATCTATATCACCTTTCTCTTTCCACGGTCCGTCGATCCGGATGAAACCTTGGAGAGTTGGCGGTATATGAAGAGAGAAGCCAGCGAGGCCATCGTCGATCACCAGGGCACTATCAGCCACCAACATGGAGTCGGCCTTGATCACCTCCCTTACATGGCAAAAGAAAAGGGACTCGTCGGGCTGGAAATGCTCAAGCGTATCCAGCGATACGCCGATCCCGACCAGATTATGAATCCCGGCAAGCTTCTACCAGATGACTCGGAAAATATCATTGTCACATAGAAAAATGTGGGCTCCGGGCTGGCGCGATCGCATCTGGTCTAGCATGGACAAGCAGTGGGATATCGTCGTCGTTGGAGGCGGCATAACCGGTGCTGGCATCCTGAACGAAGCGGCAAAAGCTGGTCTCCGGGTTTTACTTCTTGATAAGGGTGACTTCGCTTCCGGCACTTCAAGTCGTTCTTCGAAGTTAGTTCACGGCGGATTACGCTATCTGCGAAACGGCCAACTTAGAACGACTGTCTCTTCTGTCCATGAACGGGAGCGCCTCCTCCGTGAAGGTAGGGGGCTGGTGACTCCCCTGGGATTTCTATTTGCCAATTACGAAGGCGATAGGACGCCACGCTGGGCACTCGGCCTAGGCCTTGCCGTATATGACATATTGGGCATGCGCTGGGGGCACAAATATTACGATGCCGCCGGCGCCCTGAAGCTCGCTCCCAACCTCGCGTCAGAAGGACTGCAAGGCGGGTACCGCTACTTTGACGCCCAGACTGACGACGCCCGGCTGGTCCTCCGGGTGATATACGAAGGAGTAAGTGCTGGTGGTACGGCCCTAAACTATGCCCAGGTAGAGAATCTATTGATCAGTCGCGATGGACGGGTGCGCGGCGTTGCCTTGCGAGATTTAGCTCCTGAAGGATATGGACGGACCACGGAAATACAATCCGGCATTGTGGTCAACGCCGCCGGCGCCTCCGCCGATGTATTCCGCCAGCAAATCGGATCTGATAATCGCCTGCGTTTTCTCAAGGGAAGTCACCTGCTTTTCAACAGCGACCGCTTCCCAATAAACCGGGCGATTAGCTTCTCCCATCCCGTTGACCAGAGACCGGTTTTCGCCCTACCCTGGGAGGGCGTCACTCTCTTTGGCACCACAGATGTCGAACATACAGCCCATCCAAACTTAGAGCCATCTATCAGCGCGGCGGAGTTGGACTATTTACTCGTCGGAGCTGCTTACGCCTTTCCCTCGCTGCACCTGGCTCAAGAAGATGTTCAAGCGACCTTTAGCGGGATCCGCTCCGTGGTTGGTACAGGGGAAAATAGTCCTTCGAAGGAGTCACGGGAACATATCATTTGGTTCGAGAAAGGACTTTTAACAGTTTCCGGTGGAAAGCTCACCACCTTCCGGGTCATGGCCCGGCATGCGTTGCGCTCGATCCGTAGATATCTTCCAGGCCGACCAAAGTTCGACAGCCCGCGGGTTCTAGATGAACCTGGGGTGATCTCGGGATCAATCCAACTAGAACCAGTGGATAGGGCCCGTCTGGCGGGCCGGTATGGGGCTGAAGCGCTTACGTTCATCGACTCGGCGCTCCCAGGTGAACTCACCCATGTAGATGATGCCCACAACTGCCGATCGCTGTGGGCCGAATTGCGCTGGGCGGCTAGATGCGAGGGCATTGTTCACCTTGAAGACCTGTTGTTGAGGCGAGTGCGAATCGGATTACTTCTCCCTCAAGGTGGGCTGCCTTGGATGGATCGCATTCGGGCTATCACTCAAGGGGAGCTAGGCTGGAATGATGAACGTTGGGAGCGCGAGCTTCAAGAGTATTGCAGCTTATGGAGTGACGTCTTTTTCCTTCCGCCAGAGTACTGAGAATCCAGCTTCACACCCCTTATTACTCTGCGGTCTTTGTGATAGTCGTCAGAGCTAGGTAGGCAGGCCGGGCTGACCCATCGTGTCTGAGCAAGCTAAAGCCCGACTCGGCATAAGCGGAACCGAGGCGAGGCCCAAAATTCAGATTCCATAAAAAGAGCGGGCCGATTCCAGTCCATTGGCTGGCCATATCATAGCTTCGTAGCGTGTACAGCGCCTGCTGTGTCTCGTCGACATTGGCCATGAAGGCCACTTCATCTGGAGGAGAGGCATCGAGTCCATCAAACGTACCCCAACCAAACTCTGTAACCCACAAGGGCACTTCTGAATATCCTCGCTGGTCTAAGATGGCCCGGTAGTCGGTCAGGGTATCTAGGAAGAAAAAACTGGGATGGTTGTTGTGACTTGGTATGGCCGGGTCGGGATTCGCGTAGCTGCTGTCCGGAGGATTTGCCCAGCCATATGGGTGTATGCCAATCGCATCGACGACCCGAGTAATGCCGGCATCGAGCATCTGCTGCAAGTATACGCGGTCGTCTATGGCGGTGAGGCCGTCGTTGATGCCCGTCGGCGCAGGGGCGCCGCTGACCAGCAGCGCATTCGGATCGGCTGCCGTAACCCCTCTCGCGCCCGCACTTATCAAGGCGACAAGATCGGCCGCATTAAGTGGATACCCGTTCCATTCTCTCTGGAGATTCGACTCATTCCAGAGCTCGTAGGCCGCTACCCGGCCTTGATATCGCGAAGCCAGGATATTCATGAAGGACTCGAAATGGGAAAAATCGGCCGGAGGGCCGTCTAACTCTGTGGTTGGCCTGCTCCATTCTGGCGCCTTGGCGACTCCCAAAAGGACCTTGATATTTTCGTCTGCAGCGGCCGCGATCAGCCGGTCTAATTCTCCGAACCGGTCGTCGTCGAAGCGACCTGGGGCTGGCTGGTAGATTTTCCACGACACTTGAACCTTTACCCAACCCACATCTAACGTGGTCAGATGGGCCATCAGCGAATCCAGATCCTCGCGGTGCAGGTGAATCTGCAGGCCAACACTATCTCTGTCGATAGGAGCACCCTGGTACACAGGATAGCTGGGAGTAGGGGTGCTGGTCGGTTCGATGGGCTCAGGGTTCTGAGTTGGCGTTGTCTCCGCCTGGACCGGTTGGGGGGTGGTGGTCAATGTTGGCAGCGGCTCCGCTGTTGCTGATGGCAGCGCAAAAGGGGTTGAGCTGTCTTGTTGAGATAGCGGCAGATTTACGATGTTTGCTTGCGGGGCTTCTGTCGGGATCTCAGCCGTAGGAGATGGTTCTATCGTCTTGAGAGTAGGTGCTGCCGGCGTAATAAGGCTCTCTTCGACCGTATCGTCCGAACCGCAGCTCAGCAGGAGCAACGATAGGAGCAGGAGCCAGGTAAGTGTCAGAATCTTCGTCAAAATTACATGCCTGTGATGGTATCTTTGAAGGTAATGGAAATTGCATTCTTGTTCCCTTCGAACGGCAATGCAATTACTGAATGACGCAAAATTATGAACCTGTACTTGAATCGACTGCTGTAGAGACCGTCCTATAGCCGACAGGGGGGATTATATCCTATGGCTTCTTGGAAAGTTGGATAGACAAGTACTTGGTTATCTGGGGCTCATGTATAATGCCAATGCTCTATTTGGCAGCCGAACTCATACAAATAGTTTGCCTATTGCTCAAGGAAAGCTGCTCAAGGAAAGCTAAAAAAGATCCAGAACCATGATTAGTTAGCTCGGCACACCCAGACAACAATGAGTAAACAGATCATCCCGGCTGGTGAAACCAGAACTGAAATGCGAGTCTCGAATTCGCGATTCATCACTACTATCACTCCGGTTTTTTCGGTCGAAGAGGCCAGAGAGTTCATCAGCAGGATAAAGGCTGAGTTCAACGACGCAGCGCACAATGTACCAGCCTTCATTATCGGACATGGTTCTTCAGTTATCACTCACTGCAGCGACAACGGGGAACCTTCTGGTACGGCAGGACGGCCCGCCCTTGCGGTGCTGCAGGGCAGCGGTCTGGGGGACGTCGTTGTGGTCGTGACTAGATATTTTGGAGGAACGAAACTCGGCACTGGTGGGTTGGTGCGGGCTTATGGCGATGGAGTTCGCCAGGTGCTCGGCAAGGTAGCTCGGGCAGAAAAAGTGCCTACATACCTGGTTTCGATCAAAGTTCCATATAATCTATTTGAACAGACCAGGCTCATGGTGGTCTCCCATGACGGCCTCGTGAAGGATGAGAACTTTGTGGCTGAGGTCGAGATCACTGCTCAGTTCCGTGTCGATGGTTTCCCGGCTTTCCATGATGCGTTGCGTGAGCTCTCCCACGGCCAAATATCCGCCTCTGTCATCCTTCAGAACGATCAGACTATCATGCCCCTTAGCCAGGGATAAAAACATCAGCCACTCGGGTAGTCAATCGCTTAGGGAGTTGTATCCGGCAGCGTATCCTGCACGAATAGACTCGGTTGGCTCTCCTCCTGGTATGGCTGGACAGGACTATCGGCAGATAGACCAGCGAAATATTCCTGCAAATACCTGTGCAGATAGATGTAACCACCACCAACTTTGCGCACAAAAACCAGGCGTGACGCATGGTCTAGAAATTGAGCATAGCGCCACGGATTACAATCTTCCCATCTCAGGATCACTCGCACTAGTAAGTGTTTCGTGATCGTGCTCCCTCCAAACAGAGAGAAAACAATAAAGACCATTATCAGGGCTGTAATCAAGCCGGCCTTCCAGTCGTAGATCAACCAAACCAGAGCACCGAGGACGGGACCCGATAGAAGCGCAGCAGCGACCGCGTTTCGAAGAGAAAGAATAATTCCTTCATTGGGTCTGCTTTTTTCCTCTACCCGGCATCCGCGCATGCCACCGACGAGAAATGCACCTAAAGCGAAGACAGATATTATCTCGATAGTAATTTCTCGCTCCAAAAGAGTACCAATCACCACTGCGATAACGCCTAAAAGCAGGCCCACAAGGAGTCCCTCGAGAGCATCGCGCCAGGACCAACTGATGGACTCGACGACCCGGATATCTCGATCATAACTTTGACCATGTACATATCGAGCAACTATGACATATACCGTTGCTTCCGCAGCTCCCCAGGCAAGAGCTAACCGCAGTTCACCTTGCAGAATAAAAAACATCGCGGTAAGGGAAATGACTACCAGCCCCGTAAGTACAACCCTTTGCCACTTGAGACGATTCTTGTCCGTTCCTTCAAATGCCAGCCGTTCATATTTTTCCATGTAAAAATCGCTAATGGCGCTGGTAATTAAGCCAAGCATCAGGTTCGCAGCAATCATCACAATAAGTATTCCAATCTCGATTGGAATCGAAAAGTTTTCTGACAATGCGCTGAATAAACTGGAACTCCATTGTGAATTTGGCAGCTCAACAAGCTCGAGAACAAGCCAGAGAATGATGCCGCAAACCAGGCCAACGATCAGACCGTGAGTTAACATGTAGGCGCGACGCCACCGAACTGTTGGCAGCCAACTGGGCTGCATTTGTTCGATGAGGAACACGCTCATATTGTGCTGCGTCAGCATACGAGCTAACCAACTCAGATATTTCTCGGTTCGAGCTTGTGGGAATGCAGGATCGCCGCCGTACCGGTCGAACATTCTTTGGACGTAGGCCTCAAAAAGCCGCCCCCTTCTTCCGAGATCAAGGCCCTGCAGGGATGAAAAATCATCCCCATCCTGGATATTGATTCCCGCTCTTCTATCTTCATGAACACGAATCTCCGGAAGGTCGCCATATGCAGCTCCCATGACACTAAGCATAAGCGGCGAACGAGCCATCTCTCGCAATGACCCATCCTTCTGCATCGTACCTTTGAGGGCTGACAGGCGAGGTCCAGCGGCTTTAAGGTATTCATCAACCTGACCTGGGGTTAGGGGATCGATCACGACGGCCCCACCGAGCGCCATTTTTACCGAGCTGGCCTCGTACCTTTCGCTCCTGCTACATATCGCGATTCCGGTCAGTCCCCTCGTTTCGCGGAAACGATTAATCTCTTCCGCGCATGCTGTACGACATTTATCATGTACCTCATCAAAACCATCTAACAGGAGTACCAGCTGATCGTTATCCAACCAGCTGCGACCAAGCTGGCGAGGAATCTGGTACTTGGCAGTTAGCTCATCTGCAACCCATTCCGCGAGAGGACCGCGGGTCGCTTCCCATGATACGAGGTTCAAGACTACGGGAATTGGTTGGTTGGAATCGGTCCGGGCCAACCCGATAAGAACCTTCGCCAAGAGTAATAATACCGTGGTTTTTCCAGCCCCTGGGTTGCCGAGAATAAGTAAGGCCCGATCGCTGTCTTCAAATACTGCGCCGACTGCTGTCGCATTCGAAAACGCCAGATCATCGATGACCTTCGAGTCGACAATTCCAGCCCAAGGTTGCTCAATGGCGTCGGAATGCGATCTCATTCGGAGGTCGATCAACGTTACATCGCTGATTGAGTGATCCAGAACTCCTTCCACCCAGAAGCGATCTACTTTATTGAGCAAGATGAGCTGCTTGCTTCGCTCCTGGCTATCTTCAGGAAACGCCTTCGTTTTCATCACTCGCCCAGAGGCGTCTGCTTGCGATGTTGGATCGACGTTCGGACTCGATTCTGGTATCAGGGGTGGGGAAGATTGTTCTTCGACGAGCGACCCGGATATGGCTTCGGGGAAAATGATTCTCGATTCTTCACTATCGAGGTTTCGATAGTTTCCGCTGTGGAGTAAATCGTTCGCTTCCTCTTTTGTGCTTAATCCGCCGCACCGGTGCAGGAGCTTTATGAGGTTAACGAGAACCAGGCGATCATCTTTACTGATTTTACTTTTGTCTCCTTCCCAGTAACTTACGGCCGCCCCGGAATACGCATATCCCCCCAGCTCTACACCTAAAAGTTCGCCAAATCTTACCTGCGATAACTGTCCGCCAAGTTCCGGATCATGGCACTGTTTACGATGGAAACGCAGCAACTCTCCAAAGGTACTCATCGTCTACGAGGAATCGATTCTCCAAGCATGATCTACGCAGTTTTTCGTCGTTCTTAAGCATCACTTAAACGAATTTAAGCGGTGCCCTGTTCACTTATCAAGGTATTTCGATAACAATAGCACCATATTGACCGGCCGGAACATTAACAACCTAAGACCGATGGCCTTTGAGCCCCTCATGAGCGGACATTGTTAGTAGCAAGTCCGGGCGCCGTACTCAATGGGCATTCCTAATTTAAGCCTAGGAGGCTCACGATGTTTAGGACACTAAAGCGCAAGATTACCCGGCTCGTAATGGCCACAGCAGTGATCTTAATTCTATCCGGTGCTCCGATTATACCAGCAGCCAACGCGGCAGATTGTGCTTCATCTTCATCCGGCACGACATGCTCCGGCTAGTAAAGTCGCAAGTCACCCTCGCAACGGCCAACCGCTGGATGACAGCGGTTGGCCGTTATTCATTCTCCAACTTCGACTAACCGATCGCGGGCTTCGACAAACTCATCATACAGCCTCTGCGCCCAGGCATCATCAGGAAATCCAGAAACAATCTCTATCGCTTCATCATAAAGAGGAATGGCTCCATCCTCTCTTCCCATGCCGACCATAGCTTCGGCCACTCCACTCATAGAATTTGCAAGGTTTACTTGGGCTTGGATCTGCCTAAACAATCTTACGCTGGCCTGCAAGTATAATTCAGCCTCTTCCCATTGTTCTCGCATAAGAAATACATTGCCGAAATTATTCGCCGTTAATGCACGGTAGAAAATCGGTCCATGTTCGCGCATATAGGGAGAGTCAGCACGCCTAAACGCAGCTTCAGCCAGATCTAGCTGTCTTTTTCGAAAATACAATGTGCCAATATTGATTTCGATGCTCGCCTTATCAATCTCATAATCTGTCGGAGCTAAAACATCGGACGCCTCGATAAGGACCAATAGAGCCTCGTCGTATTCTCCCGCCGTCTCATACACCGTTGAGAGATTTTTGAGGGCGGTCGCCAGGTTAGCAGGCTGGTCGAGCTGACGATACAAATTGATCGACTGTTTAAGTCGATCCTCGGCTAGAGGAATATCTCCGCGGCCCGAGGCGATATTTCCAAGATTAACCAGGCAAGAGGCGACCTTGTCCTTATTGTTTTCTAGTTTAGAGAAGCCCTCCAACGCCGCTGTGCCGTACTCGTCGGCCGGGGCATAGTTACGCTGCCGCCAATAGGCTGTACTCAGCTGCATTCGGGCAAATGCTTTTCTGCTTTCATCATCAAGCAGCTCTCCAATTCGCTCCTCCTCCAAATGGGTTGCGATCGCTGCTTCTATTTGCCGGTTTCGCCGGTAACAGATTCCCAGCTGATCAAGTAGTCTGCCCTTAAGGGCCAGATCTTCCTCGGCGCAGCATGATGCTACCTTTTCGATAAGCGGAATCCAATCCCTATAGTAGCCTTTCTGCACGATCAAAGAGAAGCAATCGACGATCAGCAAAGCCGTGTCATGCCATGTGCTCGGCAGGCCCATTCCAAACTCGATGGCCCTGAAGAGATTAACCCGATCGAGATCGATGGACTTGAGGCCTTCGTCGCTGGTATCGTCCAGACGAGCTTGCCAATAGGCGACGTTGGCCGCGACGCTGCCTGCAAATTTCTGCGATGGACCCATCTTCATTGATATGGATTGATCAAATGATTGGCTCGCGAATCAAATCTACCCGCAGTAAGGTCTTCAGTATACCAACTGCATTCCACTTATGGAGCAGCACTTGTTTCAGTGAAATTAATCAATTGCTTCATGATGCTTGCAGCCCTGTCCACCCAATGATCTCGGTTCGCAGGAAGGTTTCCGTTAAGCGGTGGATACCGTAACGACGTTCGTGAATGGTCCCCTTTATCTCAAGCAGCGAGCGCGATATTAACTCGCTAACCGCTGGCCAAAAACGTTCCTCCGAAAGATTACTGATGGCCCGCATCTGTTCGGGAAGTGCCCCCGCCTCAGCTATCAAAGGCATAGCTTGAAGCAGCGCCTGGGCATCGTCGCTTAGTGTCCGCCAAGATTCCCAGTAAATATGCTTGTAAAGGTCTTCTATTGGTCCAGGCCGGCTCCGAGCGATGTCTGCCAATACTTGAGGCAATGATAAGACACTAGCCAGGCTGACAACTAGCTTAAGGGCCAGCGGATTGCCGCCTGTCGTAGCATAGATGGCGTCGATATCTCCTATTCCTGCTGCTGCCAGCCCATCCAAACCGATGAGTTCAGCCTGGTGGTGCAGCAGCTCTGAGGCATCGGATTGAGAAAGCTCATCAATTGAATGGTAGTAAACTGATGATTGCCCAGTGGGTCTGGCACGTGTTGTAAACAGAAATTTCGTTGGATTTATCCAGTTACGAACCTTATCGACAAGGAAGGTCGTCGTCTCCTCCGTTTCAAGATTATCGACAATAACTAGGTGGGGCAGAGTCGTGAGGATTTCCCGTATCTGCCCGACAATGGCAGATTCTTCCTTCTGGGGAGTCCCAGGCCACAAACTCTCTGCCAGAGAGAAAAGTAGGTGGGAGTAGCTTTCTTCAGTATCGAGAGGTTCACCGCTTAGGGTATTGCTTCCTGCCTGGAGCCAGATCACTTTCTCAAAGGCGAACGATCTTAGGGCCCGTCGAAGAGAAACATCCGCCAGGCTCGTCTTTCCGATGCCCCCTAAACCCGTTATCGTAATGATCCATGGTGGTTCTTGTGCGCGTAACTTATCGACGAGCAGATTTGTAGCATCTTCGAATCCGAAAAGACAGGTATAGGTCGGAGGAGGCAGGTCAGCTTCCAGATGTCGAAGCTTTACCTCACGCGCACTCCGTTCGTGAGCGAGCAATATTCGCGAAAGGTTTTTTATCGCAGAGCGTTGCAGTCGATTTGCCTGGTCCGAGCTGACGTACAACCTTGAGGCAACCTGTCTCGTAATTTCCTCATCGATGAATCTAAATCGTATGACCGAGGCTTCAGTTTCCTCTTGTTCTGCGAGTTCGTCTATGGCCCTGGCTAATACCTGGTTGGTAGCCTTGCGCAAGGTGAGTGGATCAGACCTCCCCTCCTGAAATCTTCGTTCCTCTTGCACCAGGAGGAGAAAACTCAGCAGTTCATCTTCGCTGCTCCCCAAATTCCCCCAGGAGGTCAGTGCATTATGAACGGCAGTCTGTAGTTCGTCCAGTTCTAGTCCGCTGTAGTCGCCCATAGGTTCTCCAGCTTGGTCAGGTAGATAGAGTTAAAAGCTAA
>DASRZI010000080.1:0-31771 GCA_035686605.1 Candidatus Zixiibacteriota bacterium | reverse complement strand
GTTGACGCCCTGGCCCTCGAACGGCTGGCGAGTCAGGCCGAGATCGAAGAGGTGGCTTTCGAGAACGGCGATCCCGCCTTGACCGTCTACCGGGTCGATCCCGAGGACATCGATTGGAGCCCAGAGAATAGTCACGTCCTCGATTTTCAAGACGGACCGCGCCTCATTGGATATGACATTCCTGAGACTCTGTTCCGCGGCGACACGGTTAACCTGTCCCTGCACTGGGAGGTACCAGGCGACCGGCAGGGCCTGCCGAACAGGCTAGCCTTCATCCAAGCCCGCCTCGAGGACGCCAGCGGAAATGTGTGGAGCCAGGCTGAGAATCTTCTTGGCTATCCCCAATCAGGCTGGCAGGAAGGTGACCGCTTTGTCCAGTTCTTGGACCTGGAGATCCCTGATGGAATGCCGCCCGGCCCAGCTTTCTTTGGATTTGGGATCCGGGATTGGGAAAGTGGTCCTTACCGTGTACAAACATCGCCAGCAGGCGGATCGGATACTGCCTCGCCCCTTGCCGGACCGTTGATCGTTCGCAGTAAGCCCGTATCAGACTTTGTGCTCGACGCGGATGCGGTCGTATTTGACGACAGCCTCGCCCTGCTGGGCTCCAGCTTCAGCACCCTCATTGCGCCAGGCCTTCCCTTGGACCTTTCCCTCGATTGGTTGGCCCTAGAAGATCTGGCGGAAGATTACCAGGTGCAGCTGCAAATAACCGGGCCAGATTCGTCCGTGGTCGTGCACGAGCAGCGATTCCCGATGTGGCCTGGTACATACCCGCCGTCCGAATGGGGGGCAGGAGAACGGGTGACCACATTTCACCGGATGGAAGTGCCGGTAGACATTGAAACCATCGATAATCCCAACCTGCGGGTCCAAATTTTAAAGCCTGGCGAAAGCAATTCTGTGTCTATGACACAGGGAGCTAACACCCTCGCCCAAATGACCTGGAGTCTCCGCGAACATGACTTTGAACTGCCCCAGATCACTCATCCTGTGTCGGCCAGATTTGGTGAATCGATCGAATTGATTGGCTATGATCTCGATGAGAGCGACAGCCAGCCCGGGGGTGAACTGAGGCTGACTTTGTACTGGCGGGCACTGGATACGCCAAGCGATGGCTATACGGTGTTCAACCACCTGGTGGGATCGGATGGCCAATTTCAGGGGCAGCTTGACTCGCCACCGATTGGCGAAGCATGGCTCACCGCCTCCTGGCTGCCGGGTGAGGTGATCGTCGACGAGCGCATCATTCCCATCCATCCCGATGCCCCCGGCGGCCTGACCCGGTTGGTCGTCGGCCTATATACGGCCGGTGATCTAGTGCGTCTCCCCGTCTATTTGGATGGAACCCCCCAGCAAGGTGACCAGCTTGAGCTAACCGAAGTGCTAGTCCGTCCGTAATACTAGACGAAGTTCAGCTATACTCCACTACCGGCCTACATTCACCCACTACCGGCATAAAGAGTCGAAATTGCACGGAGAAAACAGAACTATCAACCATCGCTCCCGGAACCACAGATTACCCGACCACGGTTATGGGCACTGAATAAGGGGATGGGTAGTTGCCGTCATTGCGCACGATGATCAAGCGGATTACATAGTTTCCCGGCGCAAGGGCCGTTGCCTGGAGCGTCTCAAGGACGCCATTGGTCACGGGCTGGGTATGGGTTGAGCCAAAGGTCGTCCAGGTAGTTGGCGAGGAGCCGGCGCCAATCTCAAGTTTGTAATATTGAACCTCGGCCGGGTTGAACTGCACGGATCCCATGATAGGAACGATGCCGCTCACCTGCTGACCTGGAGAAGGTGAAATGATATGCCAGCTGCTTCCACCCGGGGCTGCCGCCTCTGCGGCTCCTTCTCCTCCACTGCCGGCCTGTCCTGAAGACGCCGCCAGACGAGTCGTTGCTGTGGAGCAGGCCGTAGGCGGGGCCATGCTGTAACCTTGCTGGCGGGCCCAAATCCGGGCCCGGACTTCGTCTGGATAGTAAGGGGGCACGGGAAGGAGAAGACGGACAGAAACATCTCTTGGCAACCTGGCATAGTTTATGACGCAGGTGGTCGGAGTAGGAGGTCGCAGGCCGTTATCCAAGGCTGGTTGGTTTACCGCCCGGGCCTCATCGGCTGACATTGCTGCCGTTGCAACGGTCCACGCCCCAGGATTGCTAATCACATCTGGCACATATCCCAGGCGTTGGACGGTGTGCATCGGGCCGCCTCGCACAAACAGCTCCTGCCGCGAGGCCGTACATCCCCCGCCCCCTGTACCCCGTGGCAGACAGACGGACCTTTCTTCGACTCCGGAGGGCACGGTGAATTCCTGGGCTGGTTGGACGCCACTCACGGCTAAATCTCCCCGGAAGCCATCCTCGGCGTAGATCTTTTCCATGATAGTGCGCCAAAGGGGGGCTGCTCCTATCAGACCGGACGAATCTTGCATGGGATGACCATCGGTGTTTCCAACCCATACTCCGACCACAACTCCAGGCGTGTATCCTAAGGTCCAGTTATCGCGGAAGTCGGTCGTAGTCCCTGTTTTGGCCGCCGCTGGGAATGGGAGATTCAGGGCATTATTCCGCCCCATGGCCGGCGCTCGGGCGTCATCGTCGTCCAGGATGTCCGTTAGGATGTAGGCGATCCGCGGATCGAGGGCATTGGTGGGAGGAATCCGCTGGTTCTGGTGCGAATAGATAAAGCGCGTGCGGCTGTCAACGATCTCCAGGACAGACATCAATTGAGGGCGCTGGCCCATGTTGGCAAGGGTGGCATAGGCCCTTGTCATCTCTAATAGAGGGACTTCCCCGCCGCCCAAGGTCAAGGCCAGGCCATAATAACCCGGCGGTTCGGTAAGGGATTCGATGCCCATTTTCCGACCGGTACTGATAAAGGCCTGCACGCCTATGTCTCGGATCAACTGGACCGGTGGGATGTTATAGCTGTTGGCCAGCGCGTCTCGCAGCAGCAGGGGCCCATGGTAGCGGCCGTCATAATTGACCGGCACCATTTTCTGCCCGCCGCCGAGGTCGAGTTCGATGGGCACGTCCCAGATGACATCGCCAGCTGTCCAACCCCGCTCCATGGCCGCGGCATAGGTGATCGGTTTTATGGAGCTGCCGGGCTGTCGTGGCTGCAGGGCGACATTGACCTGGCCGTCAATCTCTTCATTGAAATAGTCCAGGCTCCCAACCATGGCCAGGATTTCTCCCGTTCCCGGTTTAAGGATCACGATCGACGCATTGTTGACATCATGCTGTCCTGCCCTGGATTCTACCCATTCCCTGGCCGCCTGTTCTGCGAATCTCTGGAGATTGAGATCCAGGCTGGTCTTTATTTGCCACCCGCCCTTGACCAAGGCTTCAGCGCCATAGCGCTTCTCCAGCTCATCCCGAACGTACAGGATGAAATGGGGCGCCAGGAGTTCGCCGGTGGCAAGATCGACATTGGCCGGGATCAAGGGAGCCAACTCGACCGGCTCATCCTTGGCCGCCTGGGCGGCGCCGGCGTCTACCATCCCTTCGGCGACCATCAAATCGAGGATGAATTCCTGCCTCTCTTTTGCCAGGTCAAAATTACTGCCATAGGGATCCAGATCACCCGGCGCCTGGGGCAGACCCGATAGGAAAGCCGCTTCGGCCAATGTGAGATCCCCTGCGCCCCTGCCAAAATATGTCTGGGCGGCAGCTTCTATGCCATAAGCTAGATTGCCATAGTAGATCTCGTTCAGGTACATCGTCATGATGTCCTGTTTGCTGCGCTGGCGGGTCATGATGAAGGCCAGAAAAACTTCGCGGAACTTCCGCTCATAACTGGTGGATATCCGCTCTTCATAGCTGAAGGCGATATGCCGGACCAACTGCTGGGTGATGGTGCTGGCTCCGACGGGTCTTTCATCTGGATTTTGGTAATTCCGGACCAAGGCGGCCACGATGGCCTCCGGATCGAGACCGTAGTTGTTCCAGAAAGTATCGTCCTCGACGGCGATGGTGGCCTCGATGACGTTGGCTGGGAGTTCGTGATACTCAAGCCAACGACGTTTCTCCGCCGTCTTGAGTTCGAACAGAAGGGTGCCATGCCGGTCATAAAAACGAGGCGTTCCCCCCGGTCCCTGTCCCTGGTATTGGACCACCTGGTCGATGACCTGCTCCAGTTCACCGCTCATGTAGATGTATGTGCCGATGAACCCGACGACGGCCAGGATTAAGACGATGATGCCTAATTGGAAGGCGAGTAGGATGAATCGCCCAAAGCCCCTGGCACAGCCACGCGCCCGGCGTTTATCGCCTTTTGGGGCCGCTTCTTCCGTTACCTCCGGCTGATTGTCGGATTCCAGCTCTATGTTGTTTTCTGTTTTCGGCTTTGAATCACTTTCACGTGATCTGCCCAGATATCGGCTCATACCATTATGTTAAACCGAATTACTGGCTGGTCAAGCGGACAGATTTCCCACAATACGCCAGATCTGGGCCAGGACAAAGGTCGCCAGGAGTCCCAATCCTACCGGAAATAGGGCGCCTAAAGCTGTCCAGCGCTTACTCCCTGTCTCTTTGTACATGGTGTAAATAGTTGTGCTGCATGGGTTATGGATAAGACTGAAGAGCATGACGGACACGGCGGTCAGCAGCGTCCATCCACCGGCGCGGAGAATGGTCTCAGTCGCTGCCGCCGAATCTCCTTCGAACAGCACACCCGCACCCGACCCAGCCCCACTAACTCCAGCTACCAAAACGGTGAACATGAGAATAGTGGGAATGACGATCTCATTTGCTGGGATGGCCACGATATAGGCCAGGAGGATGATGCCGTTCATGCCCAGTATGATGCCGATGGGATTTAGGGCATCGATCATGTATTCAGCCAGGCTAGTCCCACCGATGGTGATATTTGCCACGAGCCAAATGACGGCCCCTGCCGGCATGGCGAACAGGATGGCCCGCCAGAGGACATAGATGGTGCGGTCGATAAGCGAGGTGTAGATGGTCTGCCAGACGCGGGGTGGGCGGTAAGGTGGGAGCTCCAGGCTGAAGGTAGAAACCTCTCCCCGAAGCACCGTCCTGGACAAAACGGAAGAAGTGATGAAGGTCAGCAATACCCCGAGGGTGGCCACTCCGACGACAGCGATGGCCGAGACAATGCCGGCGACATATGCCGGTACCAGGGCTCCAATGAAAATCGTCGCCAGTAAGATCTGCGTAGGCCAGCGGCCATTGCAGAGAGCGAAATTGTTGGTGAGGATGGCGATGAGCCGCTCTCTTGGGCTGTCGATGACTCGAGTGGAGATGATGCCGGCGGCGTTGCAGCCAAAGCCCATCATCATACTCAGCGCCTGTTTGCCATGAGCGCCAGACTTTTTGAAGGCATTGTCGAGATTAAAGGCGACGCGAGGTAAATAGCCGAAATCCTCGAGGAGGGTGAAGAGTGGGAAGAAGATGGCCATTGGTGGAAGCATGACGCTTACCACCCAGGCTGTCGTAAGGTACATGCCGTCGATGACCAGCCCTTGCAGCCACCACGGAAAACCAATGGCTTCGGAGAGGATGATGAGGACCGAATAGACCTTGTCAAGAAGCAGGACGGAAAGAAATTGTGAAGGTATGTTGGCCCCGGTGATGGTGATCCAGAAGATGACGGCGAAGAGGAGGATCATTAGGGGAAATCCCCAAATACGGCTCGTCACCAACCCGTCGATGGTCCGGTCGAGGTCAAACCGTGGTTCTTCCCCGGGATGCGTTACGGCTCGACCGGCAATTCGGGCGGCGTCGGCATAGATGTCCTCCACCAGCTCCTCATGAAAGGTCTGGCCAACCTGCCAACGAAGCGTTTCGGCCGTTTTTATGATGGCCGCGGCTGTATTGGCCTCGCTCATCGCGCTGCCTCAAGCCCCAGGGTTAGGTCCTGTCCCCTATCGATCATCTCGCCCGGATTTAAGTAGCCAAGCTCGCCGCTCTTGACGGCTTCAATCATGCGCTGGTCGCCATCAAGCAGGCGCAGAGCAACCCAGCGGGCGTTGGGTAAGCTAGGGAAGGTATCCTGGATCATGCCGGAAAGCTGCCCTATGGCCTGTTCAACCGCTGGGGAATCAACCTTGATGCGGTGGGGTCTGCAGACGGTCTTTCCGGTCGCAACTTCACTAACAGCCCTGATTAAACCATCCAGCCCCTCACCTCGCCGGGCGGTTGTCGGAACCACGGGAACACCAAGATCTCGGGCTAACCTGCGTTCATCGACCAGGATATTCCGCCGCTCGGCCTCGTCTATCAGGTTTAGACAAATCACGGCCCGGTCGGTTATCTCCAGCACCTGGAGGGCGAGGTTGAGATTTCGTTCCAGGCGGGTCGCATCGACGACGACAATGGTCACATCCGGCTGCCCGAATAAAATGAAGTCCCGGGCTATCTCTTCGTCAAAGCTGGTAGAAAGCAGGGAGTAGGTGCCGGGTAAATCAACCAACTTGTATTGGTGACTGTCGTAGCTGTAGCCCCCTTCCGCTCGACTCACGGTCTTTCCCGGCCAATTACCGGTATGCTGGTGCAGACCGGTCAAGGAGTTGAAGACGGTGCTTTTGCCAACGTTGGGATTGCCAGCCAGGGCCACGACGTAGTCCCAATTGTCCATGTCGATGCCTAGCTTTAGGAGGTTTCCAGCGTGGTGGGCCGGGCATGTAGCGCAGGCATCGGAAGACGGGGTGATGGCTACTGGTTTAGAAAGTTTGTCATCCGCCATTAGTGATCCTTTTGATCCTGATCATGTCAGCTTGTTCCCTACGCAGGGCGATTAAGGCGTCGCGTACTCGATAGGCGGTTGGATCGCCCGAAGGGCTGTTAAGCTCGGCCGAAATATGGGTGCCGGGCAAGATGCCTAGGTCAAGAAATCTTCTTCTCTCAGTGCCCCTGCTGCTTCCAGAGATGGAGATGACCTCTCCGTGTTCGCCTGGACGTAAAATTGACAGCCTTTCTCCTGGTTCCGAAACAGCTTCAATGGTGGTCGGGAGCGGGACCACGGAAATATTGGCCGCCACCACTGGGGCCAGGAGGTGCTCTTCGCCGTCAGCCCAAAACCGGACCCGGCTGGGTGATGTCTCGATGATGCGCACGATCATCCCTGGACCCAATTCCTCGGCCACCAATTGGGCATAGCTGGCCTCGGGTTCATCTTCCAGATGGACGATGCGGGCTGGAACGTCAATTGGCAGGGCGTTCAGCGGCTGCCCGCCATGGGGAACCATTTCGCCATCGGCCGTGGGAATGGGATCGCCGTGCGGATCGTGAGTGGGATAACCCAGATCAGCGGCCAGGGCGTCTGCCTCTTCCGGAGTCAGGCTGTGCTCAGCCAATTCGGCTCGATCATGCCATGCCTCATGTTCATAGCCGGTTTCGTCGGCCAAGTAGCGTTCCCACAAGCGGTGTGAACGGATGACATGCAGGGCATATTCGCGGCCTTCGGAAGTCAGGCGGAAGGTCTCCCCTTCTGACCTAATGAGCTGGTTTGACTCAAGGTCTGCCAACAAACTGGCAGCTGAATCTCGAGTCACATGCAGTGCGCCGGATAGGCTCTCGACCGTTGCAGGTCTCCCATAGCGCTCGCAGCGGTGCAAGTGCTTCAAAGCATCCTCCCTCAGCACTCGTTGGTTTATGGAGCGTGCTCTTCGCCATTGCCAGAAGAGTCCTCTAGTGGGGCGAAACAACCAGTAGCCCAAGGCAATAGTTAGAGCCAGCAGTAGGAGCGCTATGAAAGGATTCGGCATGTAATGTTATCCACCATAAGAGATTTTGATGCATCAAAATCTAAGTTTAGATATTCAATATGCTACCATAGTCGAATTTGCTTAGCAAGGGATATCCATCACCAACCTCAAAAAAAATGGCTTCTTGAGAGCTTGTGGAAACAAATGAAGGATATGGATGGCCCGAGAAGCTCTTGATTCGAGCATGCTGTATAGCTAACCAAAAGTGCCTGTCGGGGAAATAAAAAAAGGGCAGCTTATGCGAGGCCTTCGCCTTAAGCTGCCCTAATTAGAGGGAGGAAAAGATTCACATCACAAGATAGATATGGTTGTCTTGCTCATCATCACTGAGAAACCACCTTAGCCTGTTTTTCGCACCCGTTTACCTGCGATCGACCCCATGCCATGATATGTTCGCGGTCAGCTGTATCAGCTGTCCTGATGGAAAACAGCAACGGAGCGAAGTCCTGTGTGCTTTGATTTTGACAGCCAGATTGGCAGAAGCGAGTTGCCCCGTGCGTATCAACGAACAACAATATCCACCCACATTTTTGTCCTTCCGGCGCGTCAATGTGGTAATAGCGTCTAAGAGCGCCGTTGTCCGCAACGTAGCGCATTGGAAGATTTAGCTCGTTAACCAGCTTCTTTGCAGCTTTTTCGTACCTGCCATCTCCGACAAGCAATATGGTGGTGTTATGAGCAACAAAGTAGTCACTGAATTTAGACAGGGCCATTGCCTGCTTCCAGCAGTGGGAGCACGTGGAATGGGACATAAAGAAGTATAAAACGTGCTGCGACTTGGCTAGATCTGATTGACGCTCGTTGACCCACCGGAACGGCTGCCCAGAGTTGAAGTTTCTCGTTATTTCTGGTGTTTGATATTTGTTACATGGTCTCATCGTAATCCTCCTGCCAAGACAGAACGCTGATTAGTTCCCGGTCAAGTACCGGCGGTTTCAGCTACCTTCTCAGCCAGGTTTTCAAGATTGATTTTCATTCTAATGAGCAGATTCCGGAGTCGGGTCTGCTCGTTTTCTTCCAGAACCCGCCAGGGTTCGTAGAAGATACGATTTGTTGTTTCTTCAGCCTCAATGCGGAGCGCAATTCCTTTGTCGGTCAGTTCAAAACCTTCCGAACCTTTTTTGATCAAGCCCTTGCCGGCCAATTCCTTGAGAGATCGGGCATAATCATCCTCTTCATAGCCCCTGAAGGTCAGATTTTCGCTGAGTTCGGCTGCGGTTTTCGCGTTCCCCCGCCAGATGAAGCTCAGGGTTTCCCAAGTTCGACCGCTCATTCCATACGGACGCCAGGCGGCGATATGGGAGTCATCCCGGAAGGCGCGGAGGTCGTCCAGCTGCATATCGATCTTGGCCATCGCCGGGTACTCTACCTGCGGATGGGTCTTATGCACGATCGCTGTCGCCGGCTTGTCCGCAGGCTCTGAGGCCGCGATGCTGGCTTCGACTAGGCGGTCAAGGAAATCCGATAACTGCTGCAGATCTTCGTCTGGGAGAATCTCGAGCTCTCCAAGATATTTATAGAAGGAGTCATTCACCGTGGTAAGGGCTTCGTGTCCCTTATTAGATACCTTGTATGCCCCAGCCCCGTTGTCCATCAGACCGGCCTCGGCAATTTCGGAAAGGGTCTTAGATAAACGCTCCGGGTCCGCATAGGGATTTAATTCCACGTATTGATCGATGAAATAGGGTTCGGGTTCTGCTCCGGTCGCCAGGAGAGTTGGGAAGAAGAACCTCGGTTCCTCGAAATGTTCTTCGAACAGAGATAGGACGGCTGTTCGGGTGACAGGAATGATCCCCCGTGCCACACTCGATGCGAGGTCCCAGGCGATCTCAAGTCCGGATCTATTAAGAGAATCGTTGAGCTGCTGGATGAGGTCATCTAGCTGTTCAAGCTCTTTTTCAGTGAGGACGGTCCAGCTGGCGAAAAACAACTCATCAGTCTTCTCTTCAGCCTCTTCCCGGATCCGTTTCCCGTTGGGAGTTACCTGGAAGCGACCATCCACTTCCTCAATCCAGCCCTTGATTACCAGTTTCTCAAGGGCTGCAGCGTAATCACCTTCGGTAAAACCGCGAAAAGACAATCGCTCACCCAATTCAGCGGCTGTGTTGGCATCATCGCGCCATACGAAGGTCAGTGTTTCCCAGGCCTGTCCGCTGACACCATAAGAGCCCCAGGCCGCGAGATGGACATCGTCTCGATAACGGTACAGATCGGTAACAAATTGGTCGATCCGCACTGATGCTGGTGCCCCATCGCCTGGATCTGTCCAGCGGCTGTTGAGCAGCGAGGTCTTCTTGGTTGGCTTAGAAGCATCGATGGCAGCCTCGACCAGTTTCCCAAGCAGCAATGTAAGCTGGGCCATGTCTTCCGGCAAGAGCGGCGCGACATCAGCCAATGCCTCATGGGCTGAATCAAAGAATCCCTCAATAAGCCCACGACCTTTATCGGTTAGGGTTAGATTACCACCGGCATCTTCCAGAAGAAATCCATCTTTGGTAAATTGGTCGAAACGCGCGATCGTCGCTTCTCGTGTTGAATAAGGGCCAGCGATGGCAGCCATTTCCTGTAGATTAAACGGTTCTGGCTCGCTTGCGCGCACCCAATTTAGGATAAACCAGTTGTTTGGGGAGTCGTATTTCTGGGTCAAGCGGATCATTTGCTCTTGGTAAAACGGAGAATAAGCGGAAATCGTGTGACCAACATTGCTCCAGATATCCTGTAATTTCTTCATCTTTCGTCTCTCCTTTTGACTCTATCCAATCCGTAATACGTTAAATCGCCTATAAGGCGATTAAGCGCCGACCAGGCGATTATGCATCGAGGAGGAAGGAAGATATGGCGCCTACCAGGTCTTCCACCCGATCATTATTGAGTTCATAACATTTTGCCCCTTCGCACCGCCTCTCAGTGAGATAGCCCGTGGCGCTAAGCTGTTTCAGGTGACGGGAGGTGGCTGATTGGCTCAGCTCGAGTTCATTCATGATCTCCTGGGAACGCATTTCCCCTTCACCTGCCACAACTTGAAGGATCCGCAGTCGCGTATCGTCAGCCAGGGCGTTCAGGAGGACCAGAATTTCAGCCCGGCTTAGATCCGGTGCGTAATACTGGGTTCCCTCGGGCAGCCGGGCCCTGAAAACGATTCCAAGGGTATCGCCAGACATGAACTTGCCAGTATAAGGCCCAACGTGGGCTGAAGGAACAAAGACGATCTGCTCTGCTTTCTCGATCATCGAAGTCCAATGGTCATGCTGCAGCTCCTTACCAGTAATGAATTCGACCGTCTCGATCTTGCTCATTTCTCGATAATTCACCTGTTCAAAAGCGGCTTTGGCATCCAGGAGCATTGGCACGATTCGCTGCCACTCTTCCTCAAGATAAGTGTCCCACATCATCCGAAGATGGGAGGTGATGAGTCGTTTCATTTCCGGCGGGTCAATCACGTAAGCGTAGGCTTCTGATTCCAATTTATCGTCGACGTGTTCCGTGGAAAATCGTTGGCGAAGGAATTCGAGGTAATTGTCGACACTCTCCAAAGCCATAACCCGGTCGACCGTCAGTTCACTGTATTCCTCGCAGCAGGGCATGTCCGAATACGCGTCCATCAGTTTGTCCCTGAAAACGTCCGGCGAAAGCGATTCAAGGTGGTCTAAATAGGCGGGAAAAGAAGGCCAGCTTTGAAGGGGGATGGCAGCGTAATAATAGCCGAAGGTGACCAGCTCGTTGCGCTGTCGTTCTTCTCGAGTCATCGAGGCGGACGTCTTTATTATCCATTCTCCAAGCCCCGACAATTTTCCTGCCCGGCCGAGCATAACCAAACTGTTGAACGCGTTGAATGCCGGTTCTAGAGCAACTTGGACCAGGCTAGTGGTTGAACTGGCAATAATATCTGTCAGCGGTGCTGGCATTGTATCTCCTCCAAACGAATAATTACGGTTAACCCCATATATCGCATAACCCTAAAACTCATATTACCCACTATAACGGGTAATGTGCATAGTATAGCGGGTCCATGGCGCGTTGTCAAGAAAATTCTCAGAAGGGGATGGCGGCAACGGTCCGAGCGGCTGCTGAAGACAGAGAGTCGGCATTGTCCAGGCACCCGCCTTTGATGCTCTTTTTAGGAAGTTATCTTGGCTTGAAGGTCAATAAACCGGCCTGGAATTTTGACCGGGAAAGGATTTTCTAATGTATAATCTTCATTACTTTTTTGGCAGCATGAATCGAGGAGGATGATCATGGGTAAAATCTACCGGCATCGAGCAGCTAGGTCCGATGAATTGATAGGTTATATCGACGAAGAGAGTGGCCAGGTCTTTGACACGCGATTAGGCAAGGATACGGCCGTCGGCCGGGTGGAGCTGGAAAGCGGCAAGGTGACCTTCACCCGATTCGACCTGGAGGAATACCTGGGGAAGGTAAATCTCGAAGACGGAAAAGTGTACAGGCACAAGACCGGTCCTGATAAATATGTAGGACGCGTCAACGAGGAAGGAAAGCTGTACCGTCACATAAGCCTGGAAAAGGATGACTATCTGGGTCACATCGAAGGAATGGTCTCCTTTGCCGAAGGAGGGGCGGCGATGCTTTTGTTTTTGCTGGATGAGGAGAGTGAGTAGAAGATGGGGATCGGGGACTAGGGATGTCGTTGCGCGACCGCTTTGCGAACAGGGACAGGGGGCTTTGACCGGAGGACGGGTCCGACCTTAAGAACGGTCATGACCGATAGGAAATCGGCAGAGGCGCCACCCCAAATAATTTCAGCTGATGGTATCGGGTCCGACCGGCGAGTTGGCTTCTCTCTACTCTAGTTCCAGGTAATCCTGTCCTTGGAGACGATCCTCGATTCGATGCGTGATCTGGTCGAGGTGGGAGTCATGTTGGACGTAATTTAGATTATTGGTGTCGACGGTCAATACGGGACAGAGACGAAAACCTGCAGCCCATTGTTCGTAAAGCTCGTTTAGCTGAGCTAAGTAGTCACCGGTGATATCTAGTTCGTAGTCCCGGCCGCGCTGAGAGATCCGTCGCTGCAAAGTTTCAACCGAGGCTTTCAAATAAACCACGAGATGGGGAGGTCGCAGCAAGGTAGCCATCGTCTGGTATAGATCCTGGTAGCAGCGCCAATCTCGTTCGCTGAGATGGTCCTGCCTGTAGAGGTTTCGGGCGAAAACCTCGGCATCTTCATAGACGCTTCTGTCCTGGATCACCGAAGTCTTTCTTTGGAGAAGATCATGATGCTGCTGGAGCCGGCGAGAGAGAAAAAATACCTGGGAGTGGAAGCTCCATCTCCGCATGTCACCATAGAAATCGGCCAGATATGGATTTTCGGTAAAAGCTTCGAAGACTGGCTCCCAATCTAAACGATCGGCCAACAGTCCCACCAGAGTCGATTTTCCAACGCCAATATTGCCAGCAACGGTTATGAAATAGTTGGTCATTTTCTTCTCTCACGGGTCCAACGAACGGCCATAATCTTCCCGAATTATAGTGAGGAAAGTTGATATGGGGAACTGGCCGAGAGGAACTCGGCCTTGGCCAATAGGAAATTGGCCGGTAGTGTCGTGAACGACCGCTGCGCGAGCAGGAGCTTTGGCCGAGAGGAACTCGGCCTTGGCCAATAGGAATTTGGCTAGGGAGTTTGGACAGAGGACTGGCCTGACCAGAGGACTGGCCTGACTACAGGACTGGCCTGACTAGAGGATTGGTCTTGGGAAATTGGCCGGGGACTTATAAAAACGATTCCGTGATGGGTTCCCTCCCCAGACTTGGGGAGGGCCAGGGTATGGTTCATTTGGCATGGGGAGGGCCAGGGTGGGGTTCACTCCAGATTGAAGAAGAGTGTTTTACTCGATGGAAAATTCAATCGTGTACGGCTTGCCGACGTAATTTCCATCCCACAGGACGACGATGAGACGCAGCAAGTAATCGCCAGGAGGTAGGGCGTCGGCATGGAGGAATTCGAGCGGACCATTCACGATGGGGGTTCTCCCTATCTCGCCCAGGGTGACCCATTGGGGATTTTCGAGATCGCCCATACCCAGTTCCACTTTATAAAACTGAACCTTCTCTTGATCGAAATCGGCCGTTCCCATGATAGGCACAATACCGCTGATCCCTTCTCCAGCTTTGGGGCTGGTTATTCTCCATACAGCCGGGACATCGGGGTTTCTGGTTTCTGCCAGCAGTTCCTCGGTGCAGGACACTGCAGGAAAGATGGGCAGATCATGGTCGATCGACCACTGGTGAGCTGATCTGAGACTTTCTGAGTTGCGTGGAGGCGCCAGGAACAAAGCGGGTCCAGCGTCCGGGGGCAGTAATTCGAAAGCAGTGCCTTCCTCAAAGAAACAGGAGGACGGGGGCGGAAGACGGTCATCGTCCTGGACGGCTTTTGCTGCGACCAACACATCCTCTGATAAAGGAGGCAGAGCGACCGCCGGAATACGCCAAACTCCAGGATCAAGCTCTTCCCAGGTCACCTCATCATTTAACAAAACAGTTACCAAATCGCCAGCCGGGGCGGACACAAGAAAGTATTCTGTTTGGCTGAGATTGCAATCTGTCGACGAGGTCGAGATCGCTGCTAGATTGCAGATCCCTCGCTCCTCTATCCCTTCAGGAATGGCGAATTCTATTGGAGGCGCAGCTCCATCTACATTTAGTACTTCCATCAAGCGGTCGTCGCTGTAGATGGCTTCCATATAGCTTGACCAGAGAGGGGCCGCGCCCGTCAGACCGCTGATACCAAGCATCTCGCTGTTGTCCGAATTACCGGTCCAGACCCCAACTGCCAGCCCTGGTGTATAGCCCACGGTCCAGTTATCCCGGAAATCGTTGCTGGTTCCGGTTTTGGCTGCGGCCGGAAAGGAGAGTTCCAGTGGGTTGTCGCGTCCCATCGCTGGAATCCGGGCTGAGTCATCGTCCAAGATATCCGTAATCAGAAAGGCGACTCGAGGGTCTAGCACCTGCTCACCTTCTGGAGTTTGGTACTCATAGAGTAGCTCGCCATTGGTTTTTTCCACCCGGAGTATGCCAACCGGTGGGACGCGTTTGCCGCCGTTGGCGAAGACAGAATATGCTCCGGTGAGTTCCAGCGGAGTGACGTCTCCCCCGCCCAAGGTGAGGGAAAGTCCATAGCCGCTTGAATCCTCTTGCCAGCTAGCAATACCCAGCTTGCGCGCGGTTTCCACCAGCATGGGCACGCCAATATCCTGCAGAGCTAGGATGGCAGGTACGTTATAGCTGTTGGCCAGGGCGTCCCGAAGCCGGACCGGACCGTGAAAGCGACTGTCGTAGTTGACCGGCGCGTAGGACGAGCCGTCGAATTGGGCGTATCTTACTGGGACGTCCCATAAAAGGTCCGCCGCCGTCCATAGTGGCTCCCCCCCATCCTGCTGCGGCGATAATGCTGCTGCATAAGTAACCGGTTTGATGGCGCTTCCCGGTTGCTGGCCCGTCAATGCCACGTTGACGTTTCCATCTATGTCGTCGTTCCGGTAGTTCAGGCTGCCCAGCATAGCTAGAATTTCGCCTGTCCCAGGTTTCAGAGCGACCAAGGCCGCATTGGTCATGTTGTGGTCCAGACCCACTTCGTCAAAGTGCTGGCGCGCCAGCTGTTCGGCAAGGCGTTGGTAATCGAGATCGAGGGTGGTAGTTACCCTTAGCCCACCATTTGCGACTACTTCGGGCCCATACTGTTCTTCGAGGATCCGGCGAACAAAAACCGCGAAGTGCGGCGCTTTTAGGCTAACTTCTTGGGGAGCGAATTCGAGTGTCTCCAGGTACGCCGCTTGAGCATCGGACCGGTCGATATATCCCTCACTGACCATCAGATTAAGGACCACCCACTGGCGTTCCTTCGCGTCCTCAAGATTTTGCAGCGGATCGAGTTCGATTGGGCTTTGCGGTATGCCACTCATAAGACTGGCTTCGGCCAGGCTGAGTTCCGTTGCCGACTTGCCGAAATAGGTCTGGGAGGCTGCTTCGACGCCATAGGCCAGGTTGCCGAAATAGATTTCGTTGAGGTACATCTCCAGGATTTCATCCTTGGAATATTGCCTCGCCATCATCCAGGCTAGAATGATCTCCTTGGTCTTTCTGTCGTAGCTTACGGCAGTTCGCTCGTCGTAATCGAACACGATGTGTCTGACCAGCTGCTGGGTTATAGTGCTGGCTCCTTGCGGCCTGTCGTTTGGATTTCGGATATTGGCGATGATGGCAGCCGCCAAAGATGGCACGTCCAGGCCGGTGTTTTCGTAGAACGTATCGTCCTCGACAGCTACAGCGGCATGGATCAGGTGATCAGGTATCTGCTCCAGAGGAACGCGGGTCCGCTTTCCTTCACCAAAGATCTCCCAAAGCACACGACCATTTCGATCCAAGAGTTTGGTGGTCTCGAAAGTCTCCCGTTCACGAGCAGATCCGAGAGCGACGATTCCTTCCTCGATCTCGGCCGATAAATTGCTGTATACCAGGGTGCCGGTTATGATGATCCCAGTGAAAACGACAACGGCCAGGAGCAGCAAACTACCCAGAAAAAAACGAGCGGCGCAGCCACAGCCGGGCTTACAGTCCCTTCGGGACCGCTTGCCAGATAGCGGCTCAATTGGACGTGTCGGTTGTTCGCTGATCATCGATTCCTCTATCCGGTATCTCAATCGTCTATAAGTTCACTACGCTGCAAGTAGAGATCTTGTTGTATTTCTCGAAAACAGATCGCTTTTTTGGATTCGACGCGGTTTAAAGAGATCCATCGGCTCCCCCCAAGGTGCGGATCCCCGGGATGACGCGTTTCATCTGTACTCTACCGTAAAATGAGATTGTGCACTTGCTGATATGTTGACGCTTGGTTGACGTTTGCCCAACCTTGACCATATGGTCCCGTACGCTCGTATCCACGATGCGATGGGTAGAAACCATCTCTCAGTAACTGAAAGCGGCTGTAATCAGTCACCGTACCCTTTCTTTAGGACGTTCTTGTCGGCTCACAAGTTCCCCGATTGATCCAGGATTAAGAACCAGGCATCCCGGTTTTACTGCGCACACGCATCCTCGCACTTATTAGACGCGTCGAACAGGATCGCGGGCAGTATGCGGAGGTCTGGATTGGTATTGCTAAGATCGGCCGGTCGACCTTTGGATTTAGGGGATAAGACCGAGCTGTCTTCCTGTATCAGCCATGATCTCAAGAGCCCGATCTAGCTGCTCTTCGGTATGGGTTGCCATATAGCTCGTCCTCAGGCAGGATTCCCCTTTAGGCACTGCCGGCGTGCGGACGGCATTGGTAAACAGCCCTCGTTCAAACAAGAGCTTCCAGGTGAGGAAGGTTGGTTCGTCCTCGCCTATGATGACTGGAATGATTGGAGTCTGGGTCTGGCCCGTGTTAAAGCCGAGCTCGTTCAGACCATTTAGCATCTTCATGCCATTATCCCAGAGCTGCTCGACGTGTTTTGGCTCGTTCTCCATGATGTCTAGAGCGGCCACGACAGCCATCGAGTTTGATGCGGGTAAACTGGCGCTGAACATGAAAGATCTCGCCCGATGCTGGATAAAGTGCATAACCTCTGCCGAACCGGCGATAAAACCACCCACCGAAGCAAAGGATTTGCTAAAGGTGCCCATGATAAGATCAACATCATCAGTCAATCCAAAGTGGGCAGCCGTTCCCCGGCCATTTCCCAATACGCCCAGTGAATGCGCGTCGTCGACGTATACACGAGCTCCATACTTCTTGCACAGAGGGATCATCTCAGGTAGGTTGACGATATCGCCCCCCATGCTGAAGACGCCATCAACGATGACCATCCTGCCGGCGTCATCCGGCAATTTCTCCAGTATTCGCTCGAGATGTTCCATGTCATTATGCCGGAATCGTCTCATCTTACCCAGGCCCAGACGGCATCCATCTACGATGCTGGCGTGATTGTCCTTATCAATAATGACATAGTCATTTGGGCCTACAAGGGCAGAGATCGCCCCCAAATTAACCTGCATTCCAGTGCTGAAGACTAATGCGCTTTCCTTGCCTACGAATGCTGCGAGACGTCTCTCTAACTCTTCGTGAAGAGCTAACGTTCCGTTTAAGAAGCGTGATCCAGTACAGCTCGTGCCATATTTCTTGATGGCATCAATGGCCGCTGCGCGTACCTTAGGGTGCGTCGTTAGTCCCAGGTAATTATTGGAACCAATCATGATGATCCGACGCCCTTCGAACGTTACCTCAGTTCCCTCATTATCATCCATCGGAATGAAGTATGGGTATAAACCAGAGGCCATTACTTCACGCGCTTCGGTAAACAGGCCACACTTTTCAAAAATATCCATCCAACTCTCCTAACATTGAGTGTATTGCAGAATGCCGTTATTTCGGCTGGCATTCTAGTCTCTGGAATACACCCTGGCAACCGGGTTTTGGTCTAATGCGACTACGGTAATTAGGCACACCGATTACCTTGGCGAAACATGAGGATTGTATGCGCTGAAAACAGCCAAGTCAAGCAGGCAGAGGGTTGTATAGAGCTCGAAATCACCGGAGCATCTGTTGCTTGCCGATTTCGCCCGTGCTATAATATTGTTGCTGTAAGTTTTATCGGTTGAGCGCGACCGGCAATTCACCAAATGCGCGATCTAAAGTGGGCGTCCCCCACTTTTTTGTTTTCTATAGGGAAATATATTAGCGAAGGTCGACTCAAAAATGGGTTTTGAAACTGAGGAAACCGTTCGCCAATAAAGGCATAGTGGAAGGAGCAAATGAAAACCGAATTCATGTTGGCCTTCAACGAGATCTGTGAATCACGAAGTCTATCAAGCGATGTCGTGATCGAGGCACTGGAAACAGCTCTGGTCTCAGCGTATCGCCGTAACACAAATGTAAGCAACATCCAGGGAGTCGATGTCGAAATAGACAGGCGAACGGGAGAAGCTACCATTTATGCTGAGAAGGAAGTCGTTGACTCGATAATAGATACTCGCACGGAAGTACTTATCCAGGTGGCCAATACAAATGGCTTTCCGGAAGCGAATCTGGGCGATATGGTCATGATGGAGAGTACTCCTGAAAACTTCGGTCGAATTGCCGCACAGACTGCCAAGCAGGTTATTTTGCAGCGGGTTCGAGAAGCCGAGCGTGAGAAACTCTATGAGGATTTCTCTGCACGCGAAGGCGAGATTGTGAACGGCACCGTCCAGAGCGTGACTGGTCAAAATATTACCATCGGGCTCGGCAGGACGGAGGCGGTTCTTCCTCGCAGCCAGCAATCTAGCGGCGAGAGGTACAGAGCCCACGATAAGATTCGAGTCTTTGTTTTAGAAGTTCGGCGAACCAGTCGCGGTCCACAAATCATCGTCAGCCGAAACCATCGCAACTTGCTGCGCCGGCTCCTGGAGCTTGAAGTACCTGAGATATACAACGGACAGGTAGATATCAAGAGTATTGCCCGGGAGGCAGGTGCCCGATCTAAGGTCGCCGTCGTAGCCATGCAGCCTGGCATCGATCCAGTTGGAGCATGTGTTGGTATGCGGGGCGTCCGAATTCAAAGCATCGTCCGCGAACTAAACGACGAAAAGATTGATGTCATTGAGTGGGATCCAGATCAGCGATCTTTTATCGCCAAGGCTCTGAGTCCTGCCAGGGTATCCCAGGTATTCTTGGAGGATCACCCAGATGCGGGGCGGACGGCAATTGTTATCGTGCCTGATGACCAGCTTTCATTAGCCATAGGGCGAGAAGGACAAAATGCCCGGCTCGCAGCTAAGCTGACCGGCTGGCGTATCGATATCAAGAGCTTGACTGAGGCCGCTGCAGATTCTCTAACAAGACGCGATGATCCTGCCGCAGATCCTGCTGTGGCTAAAAACGAGGCGCTCATCAGCAAGATCGAGATCGTGATGGCCAAGAAAGAAGCCAACCGGCCGATCACATCTGAGGACTACATGATGCTAAACCGGCTCGTTGGGGCCGTTGAAGGGAGGATCGTCGGTCTGCGGGCTTTGGAATACGAAAAGATCCAGAAAGCACGGGCTGATGCTCGTGACCACATTCCCGCTGAAGCCTGGGATATTCCAATTGATGAATTGGATATCTCCACCCGAGTTCAGGGTCTACTGATCGCCAATAACATCACGACATATGGCGACATACTCATGAAACTTGATGAAGGTGACGACGCATTGCTGGAGCTTGGTGGATTTGGTCCGAAGTCCTTAGACGAGGTGAAAGAAGCCGCTGAATCCTACGTGCTTGTAATCGAGACAGTCGAAGAAGAGGTCGAGGAGACGAGTGAAGAGCCTGAAGTGGACGCGGCCGCTGTTGCCGACGTCGAAGCCGAAGCAGTTCTGGACTCAGAAGTAGGGGTTGAGATCTCCGAGGCCGTCGAAGATGAGCCGCTTGAGAGTGAAGAAATAGTAGATGAGGTTGTCGAAGAGCAGGTTGAGGAAGCGATCATTGAGGCAGAGGTTGAAAAGGAAATAGTTCCCGCAATTGATGACCTGGGTACATCCCTTGTGGAGGTAAAACCTGAAACTAAGCCGGAGAAGAAGAAAGTGGTCGTTGTCAAAACCGAGTCTGTTGATATCAAAGAAGAAGAGGAGAAGGCTAGTTCTAAGGGCAAAGAACTCGTCTTTGACGAGCAGCTGGGTCGTGTAGTTGCGAAAAAGAAAAGAAAATCGGGCCGGCGTCGTCCTCAGTGGGAAGAATATGAAGGCATGGAAACCGACGAGGTCTTTGAGGATGAGATATAGCTAGCGACCTCTAATATCCGCTATCTGATTTCTGCCGGCAGAAATCAGATAGCTCACGCTTTTAGGGATTTTGGTCAAGAAGACGGTTAGAAGGAAACACATACCTCAGCGCACTTGCGTCGTTTGTCGATTAAAGATTGACAAACGAAGATTGACCAGAATTGTACGTACCGAAGAAGGCGTCGTTCTGGTAGATCCGAAGGGAAAGATAAACGGCAGAGGTGCATATCTTTGCGATAAATCTGAGTGCTGGCATACAGCGATTAAGAGCAAGGTTCTTGACCAGGCTCTTAAAACCGAGGTAAGGGAAGAAGACAAATTAGCCCTTGCCTCGCATCTGCCAGATTCGAAGTCGCAAGACATAGGTGTTAGCTGATTACCGAGCGTATTGATAACTTAGGGCGGTGAAAGATCGTCCTCTGACGAGAGGTAGTGGGCTTAATGGATCAATCATTGACTGGATTGATCGCGGAAAGACTCACTTAATAGAACATGAAGCAGGTTAGCTGATTATGACAGAAACAAAAACCGTCATTGAAATCCCTGACTACTTGACTATCCGGGAGCTGGCTGATGTAATGGAAGCCAGCCCAATCGATGTGATCAAGGAGTTGATGAACAATGGCATCATGGCCAACATCAACCAACAGATCGACTTCGACACAGCAGCTATCGTGGCCGAAGAGATGGGCTTCGATGCTGTCCCCTTAGTTTTAGAGGTCGCTGTAGAAGAGGAAGAAGCCGCCGATCAACCGGTCTGGCGACAGATCTTGGCCGAAGAGGAAGAGGAGAATCTGATTTCTCGCCCACCGGTCATCACGATGTTAGGACATGTCGATCATGGCAAAACGTCGCTGCTGGATATCATACGCGATACAGATGTGCAATCCGGTGAGGCCGGTGGAATAACACAGCATATTGGCGCTTACCAGGTCCGGTATAGCGGCAGCGTCATTACCTTTTTGGATACGCCTGGTCACGAAGCCTTTACGGCTATGCGTGCCAGGGGTGCCCAGGCCACAGACATTGCAATTCTTGTCATTGCAGCCGACGACGGCATGATGCCCCAAACTCATGAGGCCCTCGATCACGCCCGAGCTGCTGGTGTACCGATTGTGATCGCCATGAATAAGACTGATCTAGAGTCGGCGAATCCAAATAAGGTGCTGCAGCAGCTATCTGAAGTTGGACTAATCCCGGATCAGTGGGACGGTGATACACTCGTCATACCGGTATCAGCGAAAGAACAAGAAGGTATCGAGGATTTACTGGAGGCGATTGTTCTAACCGCCGAAGAATTGGATCCTCGCGCCAATCCGAATGCCGCACCGACTGGTACGGTCTTGGAGGCGCGAATGGAGCGAGGGCGGGGAGTGATGGCCACGCTGTTGGTCCAAAACGGAACCCTCAAGCTGGGAGAGACATTGCTGGTAGGCGAACATTATGGCCGAATCAAGGCGATGTATGACTTTAAAGGTCAGCCCATCGAGTCGGCCGATCCCTCGATGCCTATTTCTGTATCCGGTCTAAACGGAATCCCCGAAGCCGGAGACCAATTCAGGACCGTAGAGAGCGAGAAGATCGCCCGGCGAATAGTTGAAGATGCAGCTGCCGTGGGGATCCAGATCGATACAAGACGAGCCCCGATTAGCCTGGACGATTTCTTTGAAAGACTCCAGGAGGGGGACGCTAAATCGCTAAATCTGATCGTGAAAGCAGACGTCCAGGGCTCTTTAGAACCGCTGGTCAATTCGCTTGAAGGACTCGGTACCGAGGAAGTAGAACTAGAGATACTTCGCGCTGCCACCGGCAACATCACCGAAAACGACATTATGCTGGCGTCTGCATCAGATGCGGTCATTCTGGGTTTCAACGTTGATGTAGACCAGGCGGTAAGAGCGGCCGCCACCAGCGAACAAGTTGAAATAAATACCTACAACATCATTTACAAGCTGATCGAAGATGTTGATAAAGCCTTGAAGGGAATGCTTGCACCGGTATATCAGGATGTAATCATTGGCCGCGCCGAAGTTCGCCAGGTATTTAGGATTAAGAGTGCCGGTGTGATTGCCGGATGTTTTATGCGTACAGGCGAAGCAAGACGAAACTCCCGAGTACGAGTAGTGCGTGATTCGGCGCTGCTCCACACAGGCAATGTAGGCAGTTTAAAACACCTGCAGGAAAACGTCCGAGAGGTAAAATCAGGCTTCGAATTTGGGGTCAGCATTGATCGCTGGAGCAATATTGAGGCGGGTGATATTCTCGAATTTTTCGTTGAAGAGCGGGTTAGCGGATGAGCAAGATTCGTCAACAACGGACGGCCGAACAAATTCGAATGATCTTGAGCACTCTCGCTATTAGAGATATACGCGATCCCCGGCTGCAAGGCATCACCATTACAGCGGTTGAAATCGATCGGGAGCTTCAATATGCGGACGTCTATGTCAATGCATTAGGCGATGATTCCCGGAAAGAAGAGGTGATGGCAGCCTTGGATAGAGCATCCGGCTACTTTCGCAGCGAGCTCGCCAGCCGGATTACGCTTAGAACCACCCCTCGTTTGCACTTTCACTGGGATCCATCCATTGCCCACGCAGAGCATATCGGGCAGCTGTTAGATAATCTAGACATCCCAGATGAAATAGAGGAAGCAGGAGATGAATAGGGGTGCCTGACAATTCTACAATTGAGTTGATTGGCCGGTCAATAACTGAAGCCAACAAGATCCTGGTTATCACGCATATTTCACCAGATGGGGATGCTGTTGGCTCTCTTACAGCTACTGGAGTTGCCCTAACCCAATTCGGCAAACAATTCACCCTGGTATGTGACGATGGCCTCCCCAGGCGTTTTCAATTCCTTCCCCTAGCTGACATCGTAGCGACCGAACCTGATAGATCGTTGGATTATGACCTAATAATCAGTCTCGATTGTGGTGATGTCGAACGAATGGGAAAGGCCTATACTGAACTGTCGAATCCGATCCCGCCCATCATCAATATCGACCATCATATAACCAATACACGCTATGGCGAGATCAATGTCATAGATGCCACCTCTAATGCCACTACTGAAATTCTGTTCGAGATTTTTCCTCAGCTCGGCGCCGAATTGACAGGCGATATATCCACGTGTTTGCTGACCGGCTTGCTGACGGACACGCTAGGCTTTCGAACGGCCAACGTTACATCTCAGACCCTTCGGGTTGCCAGCACTCTTCTTGATAGCGGCATCAATCTCTTCGAAATCATGACCAAAGCCATGGATCTGAAGGACCTATCAACCCTCCAGATTTGGCAGAAGGGATTGAGTAATATGAGATTTGATGAAGGTGTCTTGTACACGACTATCACAAATTTAGAACGCGAGGAGACTGGTCACAATGGCACAGGTTCGTTTGGTTTGGGCAATATGATGGCCAATGTCTACCAAGCACGGATGAGCGCAGTCATAATGGAGCTTGAGAACGGTCGCATTTCTGTGGGTTTTCGCTCCCGTCCTCCTTATAGCGTCTCAGAACTGGCGACCGAATTAGGCGGAGGTGGCCATCACCAGGCCGCCGGATGTACAGTTGATGGTCCTCTTGAAGTGGCGAAGGCCCGTGTCGTCTCCATGAGTAAGGAAGCTATCAGAAGACAGCGGACTCAACTTGAGGCAGACGACAGTTAGAGGGGAAGCCGCTTATCTCAACTCCAGGAGCGGATGTAAAACAAATCATAAACGGTTACCATGGCTGAAGGCATCCTAAACATCAACAAGCCAGCCGGGCTGACCTCTCACGACGTAGTTGACAAGGTGCGACGGATCGTTGATACGCGGCGGGTTGGGCACACCGGAACACTCGATCCCTTAGCTACCGGCGTTTTGCTGGTATGTGTAGGCAGGGCGACGCGTTTAGCCGAGTACCTGGTTGGTCAAAGGAAACGGTATAGAGCAACAGTACGTCTTGGCCAAGAGACCGATACCTTCGACTCTGAAGGTCAAATCATCGCCGAAAGCTCGATCACATGCACCAGCAGCGAGATCAACATGGCTCTGGATAGCTTCAGAGGGGAGATAACCCAACAGGTCCCCAGCTATTCGGCAATAAAGATCGACGGCGAACCATTATATCGACGTGCCCGTCGGGGAGAGCATCCAGAACGCCCCGCAAGGCTGGTGACCGTGTACGAGTTGGAAATCCTGGAGTGGGATTCCCCCTATTTAAAGATCGATCTATACTGTTCATCTGGCACTTACATCCGATCGATCGCCCACGATCTCGGCCAATCCCTGGGTTGTGGAGGACATTTGGCCGATTTGAGCAGGGTTTCGATCGGCGACTTTTCACTACAGGATTCTGTCCATCTTAACGATCTGAACAGTGAATACTGGCAGGATCACCTCATGCCAATGGTCGCAGCCATTCGTCATCTGCCACGCCTCGACGTTACTCTTGAAGAGGCGGTTAAACTTTATCATGGGCAGCCGGTCCTAACTTTGGATCAAAGGAAAGATGGGGAAGTGGTCCAGGCCTTTGATATAAATTCCCGTTTTGTTGGTATTGCCGTCTTCGACGCCGACCATTACCAGGCCAAAAAGATCTTCTACGAGCCAGATCCTTAGAACGATTCACTTTTCTGGATGGTCAAACGAGAGCGCTGCCCGAAGCGCCATCTCATCCTTCTGCTCCGCGATGCGCTTGTCGTTTTCTTGATGGGACGATGCGCTAACAGCATAGAGATGGGCCAATATGAGGGGTTTATCACCTCTTAAAGACATTAGCTAACAGTTAGTTGTCTGATACAATCGCATCCTTATGACACATTCCTTTGAAACCGTCTCTGACCTTGCAGAAGTAAAGGAACGAAGACCAACCATCATGGCTATCGGTGTATTTGATGGCGTGCACCGAGGGCACCAGCAGCTGCTCAGGCGTATGTCCTCCGCAGCCAAGCAGGCCGGGATGCGGTCAGCTGCCCTGACATTCTTCCCCCATCCGAGGTCAGTGATTCCCGGTCAAAGCAGCCCTCAATATCTTTGCACGCTTGATGATCGCGTTGAGCTAATAGCGGAGCAAGGGATAGACCTGGTTGTAGCCCATCCTTTTGACGAGGATGTCCGGAAAACAACCGCGACCGAATTTGTCGACCGGCTGTGCACTCACCTTGATCTCAAAGAGTTCTGGGGCGGTAACTTCGGGATAGGATACAATCGTGAGGGAGATTTTTCCTTCTTGCAGCGGTTAGGAAAGGAAAGGGGATTCAAAGTGCTTCAGTTTGAGGAGTTCGTCCAATGGAATGAACGCCCGATTAGCAGCAGCCGGATTCGCACCGCTATCCGAGAGGGCATGGTTGAGGATGCTTCGGCCTTGCTTGGCCGGCCATACCGGATGTGTGGAAAGGTGATACACGGGGATGGGCGGGGAAGGACTATCGGCATCCCAACCGCCAACTTGAGCCTGTGGGACGAGCAAGTAATGCCGATCAGCGGTGTTTACGCATCCTACGCCTGGTTTGATGGACGCCGGTACCCGGCTGCAGCTAACATTGGGGTCCGGCCAACTGTGAATGGCCGCAGCCTGGTCGTAGAAGCCCATCTAATCGATTTCGAGGGCGATCTATATGGACAAGAGCTGGCTCTCGACTTCGAAGCGCGGATTCGAGACGAGAAGAAATTCCCAGGTCTGGATTCCCTGGTAGCACAGATTAGGGCTGATATCGCCCTGGTCCAGAAGCGGCTTCTACTCGCGAACCCCTGAGTACAGTTGACAGCTAAATTCGAAATAAGGTATACTGCACAATATATTTAGACATATCTAAATATATACTTTTAGACTACAAAAATCAACCCAGTTTCATATTAATGTATTGATTCAGTGGGTTTGCCAGAGACGGCAGTGATTTTGGATTGGTTGGTATTGGTGTCGGGAAGGTTGTCATGAATGAGAACATAATTGAAACGAAGGGTTTGACGGTCTACTATGGACCTCATCGAGGTATCATCGACGTCGACCTCGAAGTGCGAAAGGGGGAAATATTCGGTTTTTTGGGACCGAATGGAGCCGGTAAAACTACGATGATCCGGGTGTTGATGGATATTATTCGCCCGAGCCTTGGAAAAGCCTCGATATTCGGGCTGGATTGTCAAAAGGATGGAGTGAAGCTCCGAGAGCGAGTTGGCTATTTGCCTGGGGAGTTGAGTTTACCGCGAAATTCAACCGGACGACGATACTTAAAAATGGTTGATAGCCTACGAGAAAAGAAAGCCGATCCAGAATTCTTGCGAGAGTTATGCGCGCGACTGGATCTAGATACAAGTCGAAAGATACGAGAATACTCGTCTGGAAACAAGCAGAAATTGGGCTTGGTGTCGGCTCTCATGAACAAAGCCGATCTCATGGTCTTGGATGAACCAACGATTGGTCTTGACCCACTGATGCAGCAGAGTGTTCTCGAACTAGTCCTTGAAGCGAAAGAAGAGGGGCGAACGGTATTCTTTTGCTCTCACATTCTCTCAGAAGTGCAAACGGTCTGTGACCGGGTCGGCATCATTCGCGATGGGAAGCTGATCAAAGTCGAACGGATAGACGCATTGACGGCCCAGCCATTCCAGAGGTTGAAGCTCCGGTTCGACGAAATGCCGGTGGAAGAGGCATTCTCTTTCGACGGCGTCAAAGTTCTGGGTCGCGAGGACAATGCCATTACTCTGGAGATCCGGCAGAATCTTCCTGAGGTCATGAGATTGGCTGCAAACAATGGAATCATAGATATTGAAAGCCAGCCTGTGACATTAGAGGAAGTATTCATGGCTTACTATGGCCGGAACAATCGAAAGAATAGCCAGCAGAAAGAGCAAGCTTCAGAGGTTCGAGATGGAGGCAGCGATGTTTAACCTATTTCTTCACGAACTACGATCGAGACGATCCGCGATATTAGGCTGGGGCATTGGCATCGCCCTATTCGGCATACTGATCATCATGATCTTTCCGGATTTTGAGGGCCAGCTTGAAGGATTCAATATCGATGAAATAGAGCTGTATCAAGTAATGGGTGATTTTGGTGAATTTGCTTCTTTTAAGGGCTTTATCTCGGCCGAGATGTTCACCTTTATGCCCATTCTGCTGGGCATATATGCCATCATCAATGGAACGGGAACCCTTGCCGGCGAGGAAGATAACGGAACCCTGGAGCCTTTGATGTCCCTGCCTCTCCACCGCTGGCAATTGGTTGCAACCAAAGCATTGGCCCTGGGAATCGCCTTGTTCCTGATCTTGGCGATCATGTCCATAGGCGAAGTTATCGCCTTTAATGCTTTACCTGCTGGCACCGATGTCTCGGGCGTTGAAGCGGTCGATCTCGTAGTTGCGACTTTGGCTATCTGGCCCTTGATAATGGTGTTCGCCACTGCGAGCATGTTTTTGGGAGCTTTCATGCCCTCCCGCCGCATAGCAGCTACCGTGGCTACGATACTCCTAATTGTCACCTACCTTGGAAACAATCTGACCGATATGGTGAGTTGGCTTGAGACGCTTAAACCACTATTCCCATTTAACTACTACAACGGGCGAGAAATTTTAGAGAGTGGAATGAATACCGGAGACCTGCTTGCGCTTCTAGTAGCTTCTCTCTTGTTCTTTGGCCTAACTCTTCTAAGTTTCCAACGGCGAAATGTCACGGTCGGTGCTTGGCCCTGGCAGCGAGCCCGGATTCCAAGTCAAGCGGAAGTTTAATTAGCTGCAGCTAGCAACAAGATGGGGCTGGTGAAGATAAACTTCATCCAGCCCCTCATATATCAACCCAATAAAAATAAACCGTAACCCGGCTCGACAATCAGCGATTCCCCTTCCCAAGAGCAATAATATCCGCGCATCCCATCATCCAGGAACTGCAGGGTGTCCTTGATCAACTCGGCCGATGGTTTGGTTTCCTGGTTCAGCACATACTCGCTGAAAGGAACACAGGGTTTAGCAACCTTTATTCCGGTCATCATGCCCTGAGGTCCTCTCATGGTTCCGATCAATAGCGTCATTTCAGGATTCCCTAAGATTCCAGCCAAATCAACCCCTTCGACCAGCTCGATAATAAGATTCTCACCACCGTAGCCGACAACTTGCTCGAATTGGAATTGGCGGCTTATTCGATCATAATTCTCGCTGACGTTGAAAGAAATAGCGCTGCTTCGACGATGCTTTGATCGAGGATGCTGGCTGTGATGGACGTCGTGAATCTCACGGTCGCCGAATATTCCGGTGACGCCATCGGAGCTGAGCCGGGCAGCCGGAACGACCAAAATTCCGCCCGCATCGTAAGAGCGGTCCGGTCCTTCGCCCTTTTTAAGAGCCTCCTGCTGAACTTGAAGTTGAATGATTTTGCCGATTTGTCGCATGATAGAATCCTTTTGAGCTTCTCCGGGTTTTTGGTGTTAGTATGCCGGTCCGACTTGGACGATCAGATGCAACTCTGAGGGAAACTGTTAGGCGTTGGATTAGACCACTAGAGGTATACGCAGCTCAGCGAAAGCATTGATCATAAGCTTGGTACGATCTTTGCCAGTCGATCAACCGCTTTCTCTAATTCTGATTGTGCAGAGGCAATGGAAAACCGAATGTGCTGCTCGGCGCTGGCGCCAAAGGCGATTCCGGGCGTGGCAGCGATCCCGGCTTGATTCAGCAGGGCATCAGCTAGTTCCAGGCTATCCAGGCCAGTGCCGGTGAAACGAGGCAGCAGATAGAAGGCGCCCTCGGGGGAGGGGCAATCGATACCGGGGATCGTGTTAAGTGCATCAACCATGAAGTCGCGCCGATCCAGGTAGGAGGCGCACATTTCGCGAACGATGTCTTGTGGCCCATTCAGGGCTGCCACAGCCGCAGCCATGGTGAAAGTCGCGGCTGAAGTGACAGCCTGTCCGTGCATCTTTCCGGCCAGTTTGATGATGGGCGCCGGGCCAGCCAGCCATCCCAGACGCCAGCCAGTCATGGCGTAGGCTTTGGACAGACCGTTGGTTGTCAGGGTCCGCTCAGACATGCCAGGTTCGGCCGCCAGCGAGCGGTGTTCTCGTCCATCATAGATAAGCTTCTCATACACCTCATCGGTGATGACATAGATATCGTTCGCCAATGCGACCGCGGTGACGGCCGATACTTCATCTGCGGTCAACACACGTCCTGTTGGATTGCAGGGGGAGTTTACCAGTAAGGCCTTAGTTCTTTTGGTTATTTTCTCGTTCAGCAGATCGGTGGTGATCGCAAAATTGTCCTTCCAAGAGAGAGGCACGGCGACCGGCGTTCCACCAGTTAACCGTATCATTGGCTCATAAGAAACCCAGGCCGGCTCCAGGTAAATGATCTCATCGCCCGGATTGGTGAGGGCTGCAAGAGCGATAAAGAGGGCCCACTTACTTCCTGGAGTGACGACGATCTGGCTGCCGGGGTCAACTGTTACACCATTCTCCCGGCGCATCTTCCGACCAATGGCTTCCAGAAGGTCCGGGGTTCCTTTCGCGGGAGCAGGATAGTGGGTCTTTCCTGCCTTAATGGCCGAGATCCCTGCCTCGACGATGTGAGCCGGTGTATCGAAATCGGGATCTCCGCCGCCGAGAACGACAATGTCCAGCCCGGCTGCCTGCATGGCCCTGGCTTTGTCGTTTACGGCGAGCGTTGCCGATGGAGGAATACTTTCCAGCAAGCTGGAGAAGTTAGGCATGTCGATCGTACCTTTCAGTTTGGTTGACTCAGACTATATGATGTCTCGGCTGGCAAGGGTTGCGGATAACGAATTCAGCCGCCGACATTAGGCTAATCGAAGCAGGAAAACGCTGTCCAAGCAAGCGTCTATTCTAGCAGTAGCCCCTATCTTGTCGAGCAGAAGGCATGACCTGGATCATTTTGCTTACCATTAGGCCTCTGGACTATACTTCAAGAAGGTTGGCATCCACCTTCGCTGATCACTTAATCGCCGACAACTGGGCATTGTATTGGAACAAACAGTAAGCAAATATCAGGCGGATAGGGAAGATTGATCCATTGCATCCATATGCCCGGCAGGAGATCCGAACAACATGGCCCTGAAGTTATTCGATACATACGAGCGTGAAATCCGAGAATTTATTCCTCTTAATCCGGATAAAGTCAGTCTATACGCCTGTGGATTAACGGTTTATGACTATGCCCACATCGGAAATCTGCGCAGCTACATCTTCGAAGATATCCTGAGGCGAACGCTCGAATACAATGGCTATGAGGTCGAACACGTCCAGAACATCACTGATGTAGGCCACCTTGTCTCCGACGCCGACACCGGTGAGGACAAGATGGAGAAAGGAGCGCGGCGGACCGGCATGTCCGCATGGCAGATTGCCGAGCTTTACACCGAGGCTTTTAAGGACGATCTGCACCAACTAAACATCCACGAGCCGACGATCTGGTGCAAGGCCACCGATCATATCCAGGAACAGATCGATCTCGTTCGCTGCATCGAGGAAAAGGGATACACATACAGCACCTCGGACGGGGTATATTTCGATACGTCAAAGATTGACAGTTATGGCTATTTGGCTCGATTAGACGTCGAAGGTTTGCAGGCCGGCTCGCGTATTGAGATGGGCGAGAAGCGAAATCCGACAGACTTCGCCTTGTGGAAATTCAGTCCTCCGGGCCAACAGAGGCAGATGGAATGGGAAAGTCCGTGGGGCGTTGGCTTCCCCGGCTGGCACATCGAGTGCTCGGCTATGGCTGCCGTTTACCTGGGTGATTTCTTCGACATTCACTGCGGTGGCGAAGACCACATACCCGTTCACCATACCAACGAAATCGCTCAGACACAGGCTTGCTACGGCACCAACCTGGCCAACTTCTGGATGCACGGATACTTCCTGCAGCTAGACGATGCGAAGATGGCAAAATCCGCTGGTGGGTTCTTACGATTGAAGTCCCTTATCGAAAAGGGCTATGATCCACTGGCCTACCGATTCTTCACGATGAATGCCCACTACCGGTCCAAGTTAAACTTCACCTGGAAAGGAATGGACAGCGCCATGATCTCGCTTAACCGTCTTCGTACGGCGGTTTATGGATGGGATGACAATGGCGAGCCTGCTGATGAATATCTTGAGCGGTTTCTTCGACATATAAACGACGATCTGAATATGCCCCGGGCCCTGGCAGTCACCTGGGATCTCGTCCGCAGCGACCTGCCCGATGGCGTAAAGAAATCAACTATTTTTGAGTTCGACAAGGTCCTTGGCCTTCGACTGGCTGAGTGGGCGCCGGTCCAGGTAGAAGCGCCCGAGGAAGTCCAAGACCTGGTAAAGCAGCGGGAA
>DASRZI010000079.1:0-21530 GCA_035686605.1 Candidatus Zixiibacteriota bacterium | reverse complement strand
TTCCTGAAGGCGGTGCCAAAGGACTTGGAGGATGCGGCCATGATGGATGGCGCTTCCTATTTCCAGATCTATAAAGACGTCATCCTACCCCTGGCCAGACCGGCGCTGCTGACCTTGTTCATCTTGCAATTCCAGGCGATGTGGAACGATTATCTGAGCCCCCTGCTTTATCTAAACACGCCGGACATGTGGGTTCTAAACGTGGCCCTGGAGGTGTTTAAGCAGCAATACTCCACTAAGATGAATCTAGTTCTGGTCGGGGCAATGGTCAATGCGATCCCGATCCTGATCCTGTTCTTCTTCTTCAGCAAGTACTATATTGAGGGCGTCAGCTATGCCGGTGTGAAAGGATAGGGAGTTACGTGGATCGGCTGCCAATAGGTCCACTTTATCTACGGATTATTGCTGCCATTCTCTCGCCATTTCCGACCAATGATTAAACCATTCCACGCTCTAGGTCATGCTACTCGTCTCTGGTGGAGGGATTGGATTGGAATGGTATTCCTCAACCTTCTCTGGGTGCTTCTTTTGATCCCCATTGTGACCGGCCCACCGGCGACGGCCGCCCTCTACGCCATAGCCAGGCGCGTATACGACGAAGAAGTGTGGGATTTGCAGGATACGTGGCGCTTTATGCGCGAGCTGTTTTGGCCATCGTGGCGTTGGGCTTTGCCTAATCTTGTTATCTTGTTCGTCCTGTCCGGCAATTTCTTCATCTATGAAGCCGTTGAAGGCGTCTTATGGGTAGTTCTGCGTATTGTCTGGGCCCTGCTGCTGATCCTGTGGTTGATGTTGAATCTCTATTTCTGGCCTTTTTGGTTGGCCCAAGAGGATAAATCACTCCGGACGACCTACGCCAACTGCGCGCGGTTCTTGGTACTTAATCCTTGGCCTGTCCTCATTGTCACCTTCATCAGCATGCTGTTTTTTGTAGCCAGTGTGCTTCTTGTGATTCCTCTTCTTGTGGGGACAGTATCCTGGCTGTCTTTGGCCGGCACGACGGCCGTCCAGCGTTCGCTGGCCCAACATAAGGGCGGTTCCTCCTGATATGAGAGGTCAACTTCGATCCCGGTTCAGAAAGATACAGCCGGGCGTCCGGTTTGGTTCCTGGCTGCTGCTTTTGATGATGGTGTTCGTCGCCTGCTCGAAGCAGAAAGCACCCTCTGAGGAGCATCCGACAGTAGAGATAACTGAAGATCGAGCGCCGGCGGTCACGACGTCAAACGTGAATGATTTACCTCTATTTCCGCAGGCTGTCGAGCCCGGGCGCTACCAGCGGCACTCTGCCCCTATCATCCCCCGGAGTTCCAACGACGAAACGACGTTCCTCGACGACGCCACCGGCCTCAGAAGCGGATCTTTTCAAGTTGAATACGATGAGGGGCGATTTTTGATATCAGCCGGCGCGGGCGATACAGCCCTTGCCTTAACTCTGCCCGGCGGCGACGAGTTGAATCTACTGGACGATGATCCTTCCATCGTCACCCGGGAAACGGATGACGGCGAGGAGATCGTCCTCACGGGGCAGAATGAGTGGGCCCAGTTTCAGGCCACCATATACACCTACCACCGGCATCCTGGCCTGTTCCGCTGGCGACTCGAAATCATCCGCCATGCTGATCCCCCAGCGAGGCCTGAGCCTGAGCTTCAATTTATTGAGCAGGGGACGGGACAAGAAACGAGTGGACAGCTCGAAGTCTACGCCGACCACGTGCCAATGGCCGCGCCTCATTATTACGCATACAGCGAAGCACTGGACAGCACCCTCTTTTATTGGGTCGACCTCACGGCGCTCAATCCATTCATGACCGCTGCCCGCTTTTCACCGGCCGCGACCCCGGTCCGGAGAGGCCAACAGCTCGGGCACAGCTTTACCCGTCAAGACCTCGAGCGACTGGGTCCCGTGTCCGCCGTGGCGATTTACGATAGCTATCTCTACCTGGAACCCGGTCGACCGCCAGACGAGGCGGTGATGTTTAACCGATACCTGGCGAATTTGGGGGACATCTACGACTTGATCGCCGTACCCGACAATCCTCTGCCTGACTGGTTCGGTTTCTCTGAGTGGGACGGGAAAGGGGTTCCGGGAGATGGCCAGGGGATCCATAGCCAGACGCTTGCCGATCTGGCCGAGCCGGCTAACTGGGTAGAGCATGATGGGCAGCGCTATGTGCGGGCCTATGTCTCAGATAGCCGGGGCACGGCTGAGGCTATCAGCCAACTAGATGTCTACAATGCCCTGGATCGATACTATCGTCGTTTCGCCGAGAAGCCGGGATATATGGACGAACTCCGGGCGGCAATTCCAGATTTCTTCAATCCCGACATCGGACCGTCGGGGATGTTTCAGAACAGCGGGCCCCTAAGCCTGACCGGAGCTCAAGGACGGGGAGACACCTGGTATGAGGTTGGCCATGCGCTCAAGGTAGCCGAACTGGCATTGTGGAATCCGGCCGATAGCGAACTTCGGGAGCTTGCCATCCGCTCCGGAGATACCTGGATCGAATTCGCCCAGGCAGTCGACTATCAATTTCCCCAGTTCTATAGCTTCGACACCTGGGAGGGCACCGGACGCGAGCCTGACGCAGGCGGTGGTTTCGCCTACTTCATGTTATTACTACACGAAATAACTAATGATAGCCGATACCTGGACGAAGCGCGCAGTGCCCTATTGGCCCTGGAGGGTCACGGTTTCCGCCTGTCATATGAAACCCATATGACCGCCATAACCGCCGCCGCAGCAGCTAGGTTATTCGAGTTAGAACGGGATCCCGCCTATTTAGGCATCATAAACCAGGCCCTGGCCAATCTACTTCGTCTCTCCTGGTTGTGGGAACGCGATGTCAATTTCGCGGTGGAGAGCACAGAAGATTCAAATGGACTGCTGGTTAATTTAGAGGACGAGCTATCGCGACAGCGCACTTTTTTTGGACTCAATCCGACCCAGGTCAGTGCGGTCATCACACCTAAAGAACAGTATGAGACCTCGATCTACTTGACCGAAGTTCTGCAGCGGCTTCATGGTGATTTGGATCCAACCGTAGAGAAGCTGATGGCTGAATTCGTCAGTCACACGCTCCAGCTTATCCCGAGCAGCTTACCGCCCTACCTACCTGCGGAGGAAATGACAGATTCTCCGGCCGCTTATGAGACCGTAGCCAAGAACGACCTCGCCCTTCATATCCCCCTCGAAGATCTGCGCGATATTTGGGAGCTGAGTGGATCGATCGGGCAGGAGATTTACGGAGCGGGCATGGCTCCTACCCTGGCGGCGCAGTCTCTTATCGAGGTTCGCCCCGGCGTCGTCATTTACAGCGGCTATCCTCTGGCAAGAATGGCTGGTCAGCTGATCACCTTCGCGGGATCGCCCGGAACATACACGCCTGTGGCGGTTCTTGGAGTTTATCGAATCTTAGACGAAAACAGTCGTGAAGTTGATACCGTGCCCTGCGGATCGGCCATTTGCTTCCAGGCGGAGGGCGGTGCGTCTTATCTTCTGGATTGGATTGAATAGGCGGCGATTTATCTACAGAGGTCTTCGATAGTGATCGGAGGAAGTGTGAGATGAGTCACATGAAGAGTATTGTTCGCATTCTCATCGCGTTCAACTGCCTTGGTCTCGCTGCCGTCTGCGTCGCAGCATCTGATTCGACAGTGCCACCCACAACGCTTGGGAGCAAATCATGACCTGGTTTCCAGTCAAACGACCAAATTCCAACCCGAGGATGGTCTCGTGATCGTTGGCACTATGCTCTTAGATATATCTTCAGGACCGGTATGATTGTCTTCATAGTGACTTTCGTCCGCTGGCTAACGTGGCTGACAGTACGGCCACACTGGCGTACCATGGCCAGGCGTTTTTTTTTCCTGACCTTTGCCAGCTCCGGTGTGCTGTTCACTACCCATTGCCAGGATGAAAGCCCTACTCCTATCCCGGTGACTTCGTCTTTCACAGCGAGCCCTCAGGCTGGACAAGTATTGCAGGTGCTGTCTTGGGCTGATTGGAAGCAAGATCGTTTCGGCGTCCCCGGCACGGCATTTGCCAACAGTGGACGGCGCCTCTACGTCGTCGGCGATATTGACGGCGGCTTTCGTCCACGTTCCAATGTCTATGATCTTTACACCTTCGGTGAGCCGCAGCCTGGAGATCCCCTGGCTAATGAACTGCAAGGGGTCTGGGCTCAGCCGGTTAAAGCTCTAGATGGCTATGAATTTGTGGTTGGGGTGAATGGCGAGAGATGGCCTTTGACTCATGCAAGCACGTTCACTCAAACCGCTGCCACCGCCCAATTCGAATTTGAACTGCCTGAGGTAGGATTGCTGGCGGAACGGACCGATTTTGTGGCCCAGGACCTACCGGTTCTTTTCACCACCTTAGAGCTGCGCAATGCAGGCGACAGCGAGATCGAAATAGAAGTGGATTTCCACGCTTTCTTTGATCTGGAGGATGCCTGGTTTACGTCACTAGCCAAATCGCGCAATGAGGGTGAAGCCGTGATGGTTGTTGAGGATTACCTGGTCGCCCGAGCTGACAGCGCGCCTCAGAAATGGGCTGTAGTCGTTGGGAGCGAACCATCGCCTGACCAGGTGCAGGTTATCAATGACCAGGAGAGTCGGCAGTTTGGCCAGATGTCGTTCTCCACCAACCTTGCCCCAGGGGAGATCCAGGCCTGGACGGCAGCCGTCGCCGTTGAATCCGAGTTTGGAGAAGATGAGGCGCTGCAGCTAGTAAAGACGTGGTTGCCCCAGCGAGATTCGCTTCTCGCCGAAAAGGAAGCTCTCTACAGTGCGATGGCAATGGATGGGCCGCGCCTTGTAACGCCAGATGCCGGATTCGATATGGCCTTCGATGTTGCCCGGGCGAATATGCAGATGCTAGAAGCTGAATCTCCAGCGCTTGGCCCGCACTTCTATGCCGGGCTTGAGATGTTTCCTTTCTGGTTCAGCAACGATGGCGCCTATAGCATGCCCGGCCTGATGACCAACAATATGGTCGAGGCGGCGCGAAACCATCTGCTGATTGGTGTTCGTTTTCATGAGAACGGCCAAATCCCGCACCAGATTTCACCGGCGGGCGATATTGTTGGCGCCGGTAATGCCCAAGAGACATCTCAGTGGGTTTCAGCGGTTTGGGACTTTTACCGCTGGACCGGGGACCGCGAGTTTCTAGCCACAGCCTACCCTGTCGCCGTATCAGGCTTGTTTGATTACACGTTAGATGCCATTGATCGCGATGGAGATGGTTATCCGGAAGGTCCGGCCATGGTTGAGCGGAGTGGAATGGGTCCGGAAAAGGTGGACGCCACTAGCTACCTGTGGGTGGCGCTGGGAGACCTGGCCCAGATGGCGGAAGAGCTCAATGACCCTAGTACGTCGGAACGCGCTCGCCAGCTAGCAGCCGATCTACAGGCCAACTTCGACGCCGATTGGTGGATGGCCGAGGAGCAAGTGTATGCCGATTCGCTGCTGAAGTTCGGAAATACTCCTCGCTTTGACGGCCAGTGGACGGTTGCCGTTCCCTTGGAAACCGGTATAGCGACACCAGAATATGCGTCACTGATCCTGGAACGCATAAAGAGCGAATACCTGAACCAGTCGGGATTGGTCCATACGCTGGGTGAAGATGAGCGTGTCTGGACTTTGCCCACGGCGACTCTTAGCCGCGGTGCCTACAACTATGGGGATTCCGAACTGGGATTTACCCTGCTGCAGGATCTAGCTCAAGCATTGGATCATGGCAGCATTGGCATGTTCCACGAGCTGCTGCCAGACGGGCTTTCTTTCCTGCAGCTGTGGTCAGGAGCAACATTCGTTCGGGGCGTTGTCGAGGACTTGCTGGGAATCACCGTGCGGGCCGACATCCATCAGATCGATATCATGCCCCAGCTGCCGGAGACGTGGGACTCGGCCAGCTTAGATAACCTACGATTTGGCGACCATACGATCAACCTTCGCATCAGTCCTGAGAGCGTTAGCCTTGAACATATCGAGGGTTCCGCTCCGCTGACGGTTATCTATCACCCGGTGCGGGATAAAGGATACGAGTTCACCCTGAAGCCGGGTGACTCAATAAACATCAGAAACAATGGCGATATACAGGATTGACCAGGTATTTCCCAAGCGAAGCTATAATAGCGCCCTTTACTACTATATGAGGTAATCAATGAAATTACAGCGACATCCCGCCAACCCCATCCTTCTACCCGATCTAACCTCCGACTGGGAATCCACCAACGTCTTCAACCCCTCGGTCATTTATCACAACGGGCTGTTCCATATGCACTACCGTGCCCAAGGTCTGGATTGGGTCAGTCGAATCGGATATGCGGTCAGCGAAGACGGCGTGCATTTCAACCGTCTGCGTGACCCGGTTCTGAGCCCCGTCGACGGGCAGGATTCTCGGGGGGTTGAGGATCCTCGGGTAACCGAGATCGAAGGGCGATTCTATATGTTCTACACGGCATATGGTCGTGATTTTCCAGGCGAAGGCGAACCTACTCACCTAGGCGGTGGAGTCATACCCATGATAGCTCGAAGCGAGAATCTCATTTCCTGGGATCGTGTTGGTCCTATGGTAGTGGGCGAGAATAACAAGGATCACGTCCTCTTTCCGAGGAAGATCGGATCGCAGTACGCTGCTTTTCATCGGCCCTCGCCAAACATTTGGATCGCCTACTCGGATGATCTCATTACCTGGCCGAGGGAGAAGATGGCTCCGGTCATGAGCCCGCGGCCCGATAATGGGTGGGATTCGATATCAATCGGCAGCAATGGCGTCCCTATCGAGACGGAGATGGGCTGGCTGCATTTCTACCACGGCTATGATGAGGATCGCGTTTATCGCCTGGGTGTGTTTTTGTTGGATGGAGACGACCCGACTCGTGTGATCGCCCGGCCGAAGGATCCGGTATTCGAGCCGGCAGAGATCTGGGAATTGAAAGGTGATGTCAACCAGGTCGTCTTCTCCAACGCCAACCCAGTGGTCGACGGAACGGTCTATGTCTATTACGGTGGCGGAGATCATGTGATTGGACTGGCTACCTGCCAGCTTGACGACATACTTCAGTTTGCATTGAATGGATAGAAAACAATGGCAATCGTAGAGCGTTTTTCAGGCAACCCAATCCTTACGAGCGACGATGTTCCCTACCCGGTGGTGACGGTACATAACGCTGGTGTCGCGAAGCACGACGGCCGCTACTATATGGTTTTCCGCTCCCACAAGCACAACGGTCGCTCCATCCTGGGGCTGGCTGTGAGTGATGATGGATATCAATTCACGGTCCGGCCGGAACCCTTCATGACCCCTGCCAATTCAGGCCAATTTGCCATCTACGAGGAATACGGCCTCGAAGACCCACGGATCTGTGTCCTGGAAGACCGTTATCTGATCACCTACAGCGCTTATTCGCGGTATGGGGTTCGAATTGGGCTGGCCGAGACGCGAGACTTCCAATCTATAGAGAGAATCGCCCTGATCACCCAGGCTGACTACCGGAATGTGGTCCTTTTCCCCAGAAAATTCGACGGCCGCTATGCCCGGCTTGATCGCCCCCACTCCGAGATCTCCCCCTGGTCCATCTGGATCTCCTATTCGTTAGACCTGGTCCACTGGGGCGACTCGCAGGTGGTGATGCGGCCTGTTGAGTACCATTGGGACGAGATGAAGATTGGACCCGGGGCCACACCATTCGAGACAGATCGGGGTTGGCTGCACATCTATCACGGCGTGTTTCCTACTATGGACGGCTCCGTCTACCGGCTGGGCGTTGCCTTGCACGACCTGAACGATCCGGCCAAGATACTCGGTGTGGCCGACGACTGGATACTCCAACCTGAAGATCCATGGGAGATCACCGGATACGTCCACAATGTCGTCTTCACCTGCGGCGCGGTGCCCGAGGATGATGGCACAGTCAAGATCTACTGGGGAGGGGCCGATACGGTGATGTGCGTAGGTACGGCGAAGATCGACGACCTGGTCGACCTCTGCCTGAATAACCCTCGTCCTGCGGTCTAGTTTCTCATCATCCATCGCCGGTCGGCTGTAATAACGGCTTGGCTGAGTTCCACTCGGCCCGCTGCCTTCTCTTTTGCACTGTACAGTTATCGCCTCATGCTCGAGGTCATCGCAGGATGTTCTAGCCTTTTTTCGGACGGATGTGACATTCGATGACCTAGACAGTCGTTCAGTGGAAGCTTTCTGCCAGGGCTAGAGAATCTGGCAATCCCATCCCGAGAGCTTTTACCCTCGTCCGCAGACTCTGGAGGCTCGACCATACTGGTCCCGTTTTTCTTATCTGTTTTCTGAGCACCCTCGCCCACGACTCCTGGGAAACCAGGTCGTTCATGAGATGCCAGTTTGAATTGTTTAATGACTATGCGAAACCATCAGCTAATTCTTGTCCGTTATTTCGGCGGAAGACAGATGATCGAAGGCCGGCTCATCCAAGAGTATTCTTAGACTTATTGGACACTTGAAGCAATACAGATTACCCACCCTGCCGATAACGCTGCCGGATTCTGCCATTATTCTATAGATGATTTTATGCGGGTATCCTATAATGGATCGCAATAGACTTGGTATGTGCCACCAAGCGCTAACCTAGTTTGACCGGGAGGGTGATAATGAGAAACAAGTTTGCTGCACTTAGCCTGGCAGCATTACTGCTGGCGGGATGCCAAGAGGGGAAAGGAGAACCGAGGCCAGAAGCGACCGCGGAGATCCCAATAGCCACACCTGAAACGACGACGGTTGATAAGCCAGCTGTGGCGGAAGAAACTGGGGATGAGCTAACCAGATTTGACAAGCTAGAGGCTGAACTGGAGCAGATAAGGGAAATCTTGAAGATTCCAGGGATGTCAGCCGGGGTCGTGAAAAACCAGGAGCTGGTTTGGGCCGAGGGTTTTGGATTCGCCGATCTGGCCAACGAGGTACCTGCCACGGCTGATACACCTTATCACCTGGCCTCGGTGACAAAGCCCATTGCCGCAGCCCTCATCATGCAGCTGGTCGAGGAAGGCGACCTAGATCTCGAGCGGCCGGTGTCGGATTTTGGCGTGGAATTGGAGAGCGAGGGGGTCATCAACAGCTGGCATTTGCTGACCCATACTTCGGCCGGTGTTCCGGGTTCAGTACACAATTACGACGGCAGCCGCTACGGTTATTTAGAAGAAGTTGTGGAAGGCGTCACGGGCTCGTCCTTTCGGGATCTTTTGGATGAGCGCATCCTTTCTCCGTTAGGGATGGAAGATACGGCTCCCAACTTGATTCTGTGCCCAATGGGCGATGATGACGAAGCGAGTAACAGACGAGAAGCTGATTATTTATGCGTACACGAAGCAATGGCTAAGCCTTACCAATTGGACCTGGCTTATAACGTGGTCGATGGTGAATACCAGACAATTTTCAGCCCTGCGGCCGGTTTGATTTCGACGGTCAACGACTTAGCCCGGTTCGATATTGCCTTGGACCAAAACGAACTCATGAAACAGGAAACGAAGGAGGCGATGTTTGAACCCCTGGTCTCCACCTATGGGGATAGCGATGAACTGAAGTATGGGCTGGGCTGGTACAACCAGTTGTTTGATGGGACAAATTTGGTATGGCATTCAGGCCGGTGGCCGCCATCGATCTCGGCTTTGTATCTAAAGGTGCCTGAAGAGGATCTGACCTTCATCGTGCTGGCGAACACGCCAAACCTCACCACCCCCTTCCCTTTAGGTTATGGAGATGTGATGTATTCAGCATTGGCCGTGGCCTTCTATAAGCATATCGTTTTCCCCCAGCTGTATGGGAGCGACGCGCCCGAGATCGACTGGGAAATGGACCAAGAAGAGCTGGCAGTCTTTCTGGATCAGATTGAGGATGGGCACGCGCGTTCCCTGCTCCAGAGAGAACTCTTGGCGCGGAGAATGGCACTTATGAGCACCGGGCGATTCGCGGAGGGGTACGACATGCTAATGGCAAACAACCGAGCCTTCGGACCCGCTGAAGGGCTTGGCTTGTATGACGATACAGCCGCTATGCCGGCGCCTGAGGGAACCAGGGTCGAGTTAAGCACTGCCGAACTAGAGCGATTGGTTGGGAAGTATATACTTTCGGAAAAGCCTTCATTCCTTGGACCTGGAGAGGTTCCTGAGGAAATCTCGATTGGATTGGTGGGCGAGATACTGGTCGCCTGCTCCGATCTTGAGGACGAGGGACTGGTCCTCACTCCTATCGCCCCCGACCGTCTTAGGGTTTTAGGAGGGCCTGAAGGCTACATGACCTTCGACGTCATCTTTGATGGCCAAGATATCGCTGCTATAAACGCTAATTTGACGGATGCGATTGCGCTAACCTACGTTCTAGAAAAATGATTCTTGGTTAACGGAAATGGGGAATTGACCAGTGCCTAAGAGTTTGGTTATGACAAACATCCAGTAATAAACGAAGGTCTACTTACGGCGAAGCGATACAGGATTCGAACGCTGCTTTAAGCGCATCCTCGTCAACACTGCCCGGTGCTCCGATAGCCACGATCTGCGTTCGTGGTTTTTTCTCCCCCCACTCGTCCAGCAAGGTCACATCTGACCGACGGCCGACAACCTGCAAGACAGCCCGAAATTCGGGTGACTCCACGTTCAATGCCCTTGCACCTATAGCTGGTACCTGGCCCGCCGCCATATGGGTTCTTTGGCATTGACATGGATTTTCACCTTATAGCCGCCCAAGAGGTTTGGTAACTTTCGTGGAATTGATTTGATTGTGTACCGGTGGTGTGCGATAGGCAGATCGGTTTAAGCAAGATGCATTGGCACCCAAAAGTGTAACGCACAATCACGTGTAGGAGGTGATGCGGTCTCTATTGCCGAAGGCGCCGCCGGTGTGGGCTGCGATATCGAAGAAAAAGGCCAGGCCCAAGAAGAGCCAGTTGATGATACTGAGACCTCCGGGATAGACGATCAGATACATGAGCGTGGTCGAAGGCAGGAAGGCGGTCCCCAAGATAAGCCATAACCATGAGTTCCACATGGCATTGAGGACATAAGCCGGATTGATGAGAGCCCATATCACCAGCGCTGCCCGTGGGCCAAAAAGAACTAGAGTTGTTAGAAAACAACACATAAAGGGTTCTACTTTCTCCTGAAATTAGTGCAGTAAAGTACCAAAAAAGAAACAACGGCTTCGGCGGTTTGTCACCGAAGCCGTTGCATCGTATCACGCTAATCGATGTCTAGAAACGATTAACCTGTTCTATTGTATCGAATTATCTCTTGGCCGGCCGAATCATAAAGAACTAGCTGAGTGCCAATTAGCTGATATGTCCTCGCCGACTGCATGGCAGTCAAGTACACCTGTTCCTGAGCGTCGATATCTTGCCCACAGGTCGCGTTCGTTGCCCCAAGAGGGCCAATTGATATGACATTGCCACTGACCGTATATGGTCCGCTGTAGTTGTTGCAGCCCGCGCTGCCGCTTACGTTATTAGCCGTATCGAAGGAAGCGGTCAATGCCGTATTGGGAATAGGCACCTGGTTCACGTACATGGATGCTACTCTCCAGCTCGTGCTGGCCGGCGGGTTGGTTGAGTTTACGTTGATCGTCAGCTGGCGGACCTGGACGGTCCCGTCGGCGAGTAGAACCCGCAGTTCGTAAGTGGTTGTCTGAGTTGGGCAAACCTGTTGGCTGCCTGTACCAGTGGCCGGGTATTGATCGTAGGGCTGGCCGGCTGGATAAAACCAAACTGCCTGGACGTTGTCCACCTGCCAGCGAATCGTCGTGCAATCGCCCGCATTGATGGTGTAAGTGTCTGCCCAGAATTGGATCGAAGGCGTTGCTTCTGGGGTGGGCGTCGGCGTCGGGACTGGCGGTGGTGGTGCTGGGATGACCGGTACGTCTTCGGCGTTGGTCGTCTGGACGTAGGAGGCCGAAACCCAACCGATGCCACCTGGGGCGCCAGTATAAGGAGAAGCCCACCATTGCCCGTCAGCGCTTCGCCCGATGATTTCACCGGTTTCGCCGTAAGGCGCCCAACCGATGATCGGGTACACCGTGCCCGGGCCGCTTCGGATGTTAACCCCAACCGGAGCGACGACCGTGCCTGTGGGTACGCCCGAATCTGGTTCGGGCAGGTCGATCTCAGGCAATTCTGTATCCACGCCCTGACCTTCGCCAAGTGAGACGAAGAACAGAGAGCCACCACCTGCTGGTCGGACCAACTCAAGCACGGAACCGCCGGGGTGCACCCGGTAATTCTGGCTGGAAAGCAGACCATTTATCATCAGGTCGGAATCTGACTCAGCGCCACATTCGGCAAGTGTTATCGCCGCGGGCTGCATCGCCAGGCCGCCAGCCATACCACCGGTAACGTCGTACTGGGTACGGCCGCTGTTGCAATCTGCCCGGAAAACCATCATCCCGTCCCGGCTGTAGACCACGGTGTAGTCTGTGGTGCCGCCGGCTGCTGTAGGCTCTTCGCCAGGCGCGTTATTCTGACCGGATAGCTGCCAGACCTGGTCTTGGATACCAGACTCAGGCATGCTTTCGATGATCAGCGAGCCGACGAGTGCGTCGAGCGAAACCAGGTCCGGATTCCAATCGGAAGTGGGTAGGCTGTTGAGTAGCTCCGCCTGGGCCTGGATGAAGGCTTCATAGCCACCCTCGGTACTGATGGCCTGGTTGTAGGCATCTGCAGCCTCGGCGTTGGTCGGCAGAGTTTCAGAAGTTACTCCGTAGAAGAAGGCGACCAGGTATCTGCTGTCATTGGTGAAACCCTGGTAGATATAGCGTAAGGGCAAGCCATCGCTGGTTACTGGATTCATATCCTGGGCAAAGCGGCCCACGAAACGGAAGCCGTTCTTGCTGGCGCTTGTTTCCGTGGAGCTGGCCCGGCCCACTTGCACCGCAAAGTCTTGTACGCCAAATACCTCTTCCACTGGCAGAACAGGCATACCGGATATTGCCGGCGGATAGGGAAGCGTGACGGTCTGCTTGTAAATTTCATCCACTAACCGGGTAATCGTGTCGCTGCCGTTCATCTCCCACTGTGTTTCGTAGGCTTCGATAGGGATGATGTACATCACCGGTTGAGAAGCATCTCGGTCCGCAGGTGTTACACCGTTGAAGGTGATCTCAATGTGATCCGGCAGACCCTTAGGTCCAGGCGGCATACTTGTGTCGTAGGGCGTCGCCTCAACGACGAATGCTTCCCAAGAATCGGCTAGACCCTGGGTATCGAGCGAGATCTGGTCTGGATCGATATCCAGAGCCGACAGTTTCTCGCCAAAAGCGAACACCATGTGCCCAGCGTCATTGGCCAGGTTAAGCCGGAGCATTTCACCATCAATTTCAAAAGAGGCTACCGTGCTCAATAAGGCAAGATATTGCTGGTCCGAGGACTCCTCGCCACAGAAGGCCGTGGTCGTTGGTCCCATGACAATAGTCAGGCTGCTGCCATCGGCGCTGTATGTTCCGCCGACCTGGTTGCAGTCAGCCTTGATGGGGGCTGAGCCATCGGGCAAGAAGACGATGGTGTAATTTTCCGGATCGGGTACCACCGACTGGGCGGCAGGCGTGGTCTCTACAAGAGCCGACCAATTCCAGACGATATTTTGGATATCGTCGATGGAGGCGGCGAGTGCCGCTCCGGCTTCACCGCCGTTGTTGAAGATCATGTTGCCTGCGTCGGCAAAGAGGTTGAAGACCAGTTTGTCTTCAGGACTCATGACCCAGGTGACCACGTTCTCGATGAAAGCCAGGAACTGCTGGTCCAAGGAGTCGGGCGGACACATAGCCATGGTTGATGCCCCAGGTCCGGTGAAGGTGATGCTGCTCCCGTCTAGGGTGTAGGCCATGTTGACCATGTTGCAGTCAGCCTTAATCGAGGCGTTGCCATCATCAAGCAATGTCACCGTGTACTGGGTCGGATCATCGACGGCGACGTCATTCTGACCGGCCGTATCTTGGAAAGCTTCCCATTGCCACACGATGTTAGTGATATCCATGGTCCCGGTGGTCGTCGGCTCCGGCGCCTCGGCCATGCCACCGTTGTTGAAGATCATGTTGCCCGCGTCGGCAAAAAGGTTGAAGACCAGTTTGTCTTCAGGACTCATGACCCAGGTGGCTACGTTCTCGATGAAAGCTAGGAATTGTTGATCGTAGGAATCCTCGCCGCAGAAGGCCATGGTTGACACTCCTGGTCCGACGAAGGTAATGCTATGTCCTTCCAGTGAATAGCCCATGTTGACCTGGTTGCAGTCAGCCTTGATCGAAGCCTGACCTTCGGGCGACAGAGTCACTGTGTACTGCGAAGGATCGCCGACCTCGATGTTGTTCTGGTCGGCTGTATCCTGAAACATTTCCCACTGCCAGACAACGCCGACGATGTCTTCGGGTCCAGCCATCGGTTGTTCAGCGACTGGTTCTTCTGCAGGTTCCGGCTGTTCAGCAGGTACCTCGGCTGGCACAGGCGTGGCAGTTGCCGGCAGCGGAGTCGCTGTGGGATCTTCCTCCTGGCAGGCTATCAGCACCAGGGCCAACATGATAAAGATGATTATTATCCTAATGTTCCTCATATTTCGGTCCTCCCTTGCTACGAGGCAAGAAAACTTCTAATTGTTCATTTCGACCGTCATTGTCGCCGGTCAACTTACGACGCTTTCATATTACAACGCGGTCATATTACGACATTTTACAAATTGTCTTTGAAAAACTAACATTCCATTTAGACAAGCCCTTGATTCTGGTCAAGCCAGAATTTGAGCAGCCAATTAGTTTACCCACAATTGGTACATAGACAACAACTTGTGTGTGAATATCGTCACACCTGTTCGGCTCGTAGTTAAGGAGTGTGGTGATGCGGCGGTCCTATTTCCGTGATCTACAACTGGGTCTAGCAACGTAGTTATTCTTTCCCAGGCGGTCAAGTGCCGCTTATTCCAAGCTGTCAGGGCTCTCTGCTCAGGGTGCGCGTAAGCTAAGATCTCGATGATCAGCTTGGGCCTGGTTTTGCTCCCAAAATAAAAAGCCGGGATCTCATCTTGATCCCGGCCAGATATTTATCTTTCGCCTCCCCAACTCCGCTTTCGGCAGCCTTTTTAAATCGCTATCCCCCAAAATTGAAGGTCGTCGCCCTGTCATCATTAACCGTGACAGTATATTCACCAGGCGCCAAACCCCCTACTTCTAGCAATATGCTAACTGTGTATTGAGTCAGCATCTGCGCGCACGTTAACTCTTCGAGTCTGCCTGTCATGAGATTGATATTGAAGGAGGATCCTTCTACATCTTGGTCTACATCACTTATCCTGGTGCAGGCATCGGGGTAGAAACCAGTCACAACGGCATAGTTATGGCCCAATTGCTCCTCCACTACCACGCTATCGACCATGGCCGGTGTTCCGGCGGCGGCATCCCCATCCTCGTCTTCACCATCGTCATCGGCGTCACAGGCTGCCATCAATAAAGCGCTGGCGCAGAGCAGTAGGAGAGTCGCCCAAATAGCTTATCTCGTTCTCATTTTTTCCTCCATCGGTTCTGTTGCGGGTCTTTCTCTCGATTGTATCCAGTGAGCGGTGTGGGCACCGACCGGACCGGGTGTCTGACAAGGTGTCTGATAAGGTGTCTGACAAGGTGTCTAGACGGGATCGGCTATGGAAGGCGCCAGGCGGTCCAGGTCCCCTATTGCTCTAAATTCCCCTGGTTTGTCGTGGGTGGGTTCTATTTGTTTTGTTCAGCGATCCATTTCTCGGCCGCATCCAAGGCCTTGTCCAACGAAGCGCCAATCACTTTCTCACTCTGGAACAAGTTCTCTTCGCCAATCATTTCAAAGGCTTCAGATTGTTTCAGCCTGTCATATACTGGTTTTTCGATGCCTGATAGCATCAGTAGATTGCCAGATGCCTTCAACTTGGTAACTATTTTCTCGTACCACTCTAAGGTGGTCGCGTCGATGGTTTCTCTTCCTCGCATGTGGCTGATGATCACGGCATTGCGGGTATCTCGATAATCCGGAACCAGGTCATCGTAGGAATAAACAGAGGCGAAGAAAACGTTTCCCTGGACCATGATAACGGTGGCTTCATTGGAGGGAAGTTTTTCTGGGATTTGGGCTTTCTCATACCTTCCGTCATCCCGCCTGATCAGCCGCAGGGCCCTCACTTGGGAGACGGTTTCAATTGTGTAAAGCAACAACGATAGAAAAACACCGATAATGATGGCCACGACAAGGTCAATAAAGACGGCGGCGATGATGGTCATGATTGCCGCTCCAGTAGCCACCTTGTCCACTCTCCAGGCCTCGCGAAGCCTCCAGCCTTCCTTGATCATGGCTTCAGCGCCGATGACGATGAGTAGAGCAGCAAGAGCCGTCATGGGGATATATTCAGTCAAATTTCCAAATAGAACCAAGACAACCGCCAGGAGAACTCCCGCAAAAGCACCGGACCATCTACTTTGCGCCCCTCCGGAGGCGTTTATTCCCGTACGAGAAAGAGAACCTCCTGCTGGCATGGCTTGGAAGAATGAGCCAATCAAATTCCCTAAGCCTTGGGAGGTGAAATCCTGGGACATGTTCGAACTGGATTCATCGGGATTGGGATAAGCTGCGCCCACGCCAGAACTTTCCGCCAGACCAACGACGGCGGCGGCGATAGCCGGTATCATCAAGACCGGAAGCAAGCTAAGATCGGGCAGCACTGGAGTAGGAAGTGCGCTCAAGCCGCTGGGGACGTTGGCGATATCTCCTACGAGCTCGACCGAGGTCCAGCCGATGATCCAAACAAAAAGCCCAGCCAGTATGATGATGAGTACATCAGCATACTTTTTAATAGGGCGTATTCGCTTCATCAACAGCAAAATCATGATGGAACCTACACCTAGTAGGGCTGTATAGAGGTCCCAGTGACCGACGTTCAAAGTGATATCTATCGCTTTTACAAGCTTATTCGCCTCCTCCAAGGTTGAAGCGTAGCCAACCAGTTCATCGTACTGGCCAAGAACGATGAGCAATGCCGTGGCAAATACAAACCCACTCATAACCTCCATGGACACAAAGCGGATAACGCTCCCTAATCGAAGTATGCCCAGCAGAAACATGATTATTCCAACCAGGAAGGTCAGGGTGAACAGGGCTGTGATGGGGTCGATGCTCCCGTCTAGTTCGGCCAATGCGTCACCAGCTACCAAAGCCAGCGCGTTGGTAAGGGTCACGATCATCAAGGAGGTGCTTCCGGTCAAGGCGGCGACGATGGTCGTCACCATGCCGGTGTATAGACCATATACTGGATCGACGCCGGCCACGAGGGCGTAGGCCATGCCCTCTGGAATGCTGACCAAGGCAACTGTTAGTCCCGAAGACAGATCGGGGACCAGGGATTGGCGGTTGAGTTTCAGATCGAGTTTCATAAACGGTACCTGACGGTGATTGGTAATGTTGTCGGAGGATCTATCCAACGGTCAGGCTGGTCTGCGCTGGTTGGCGCATTATATCGTCGCACGCCTGTCACGTCTAAAAGAGGGCAAGCAATTGTTCTGTGCTGGGGTATTTCGCCGGTTACGAGTAGAAAGGGTAGCGGAGATAGTCCGACGCCGGCTCGTTGGTTGCCGGGTGAGGGAGGCATGGGTTCTCTGCCAGAGTTTGGAAACCTGTCCTTAGGTTTCAAGGGGGGTGATTGCTAGCACTTATTAAAAGGCCTGATGGTTAGCAGACAATTTATTATGGCCAGAATGCCTTTGCGTTGTTGATTATTGCATCTGGCTTTTGGGTTGGTTGCAACCCTCGGTGTTACGCTTCGAATTGCGTTCGCGATGTGCCTAAGAACCCCACCCAGGCCCTCCCCAGGCCTGGGTGGGGTCTGGCTGGGTTTTGTGGTTTTTTGTGCAGATTGTGCGTGAAGGTATTACATAGGTTGAGCTGGCATTGGGGGTGGCGGCTATGACAAGAGGGTACTGATAGGACAGATACGGGGGTCCGCCACGGGATTATAGCATGAGTGTTGATGTCCTTTCTGTGGCAGTGGTTCCGTAGCAGAACCAATCCGGAGAAATTGATTTTCCCGAGATGCTGGAAATTTGCCAGTGGTCATTGATTTCTCGAGCCGCCATATGGTAAGCTGATTCTTAACTCTCTCTTCCAGTTCGCCCGGAGGAATACGATAAACCAGGAAGAGCAAACTGGACTCGCGGGAAGGGTAGAAGTAAATCGGGCTGAAGTGTTACGTTTCGTCCTAGTTTGGCGCTCACGTTTTGAGTGGATATCCCCTCAAGACGGTAAAGAGGAGTATAGCTATGGAATGGTATGATCGTATTATGCTTCTGGTGACAGGCCTTGTAGCCATTTATGTGCTCTGGCGGTTCTATAGTCATTATCAGGAGAATAAAAGCCTGTCCGATGTATTCTATATGGTCTCCTTCGGCGTGCTCTTGGTTGCTGGGCTGCTGTTGATCGCCTTTACATACGATGCCCTGAACAACCCGTTGGTTGTCCTGGTATCCTACTTGATCCCAGCTGGGCTCTCTCTTGGATTGGTGTCCAAATTCTATCCCAAGTACGGCATGCCCTACTTGATCTTCGTCATCGTGGGGCTGGCTCTGATAGGGATCACCCGGATGCTCGAGCTTGATGACCTGGGGAGGATCGTCCTGCCCATATTCCACACGGCCGCCGGGTTGATAATCTTCCTTCTACCAATGCTGGTGGTCAGGAAAGGCATCGCACCATTGGGATTTCTCTGGGTGTCTGTTGGCGGCGCCTTGATTGGAATCGGCGGCATCGCCCTAGCCTTCTTGAAAGCTGGAAACCAGTTTCTCTTCTTCAGTGAGGAAGTGGTCTTCGCCATTCTGGCGCCCTTATTACTACTGATGGCCCTGGCCTTCACCTGGGGTTTCGTGAAAGAATTGAAGGCGGAAGACGAGGCTCTCCCCACAACCTGATGGGTTGTCATAGACTTATCCCGGTGAGATTCCCTTCCCCGGGATAAGTTACAACCAACTCTTGGACCTGAAGCAGCGTTCTGTAGATGAATGCTGCCCTGGCGATTGCTTTAGTTTAGGTGTTTTGCTCCGAATGGCTATCCGCCATTATCCGTTGGGCCAGAAACTAGGCTCCTCCGACAGGCACGGTCACGATTTCCACATCCGAAGTGGGGTTGCCATTGGTGATGACGGGGTTCACCGTGTCGCTGATAAACAACAAATTACCCTGGCTATCGGTTATGCGGGCTGACATACTGTAGGTATGGTTGTTGATGATATCATTCGAGTCGTATTCAACGTCATAAGGAAACGGCACTTGTTTGCCATCGGTCACGATCACCTGCTCGCCAAGCACATCAGCTGCCACATCCATCCGGGACACATCCCGGAGTTGGACGGTCACGATTGCATCATCTGGAAGAGCGATGCGCTGGAAATAGGTCACGTCCCCGGTAATCGACGCCCCACCCGAAGAATCACATCCACTGATCAACAGCACACTCAAAACCAATAGGCTTATAATAGAAACTTTACGCATTCTCTCCTCCTGTCCACTCGAAATAATGGGACGATTCTACTTATCCTGCAGCTTTTCACCAATATCTGGGTCTGTTAAGTCTTTTTTGTAATTGTCGCCGCTGCTTATATCACCGGCGGGCTTTCTCAAACGGGTCACCTTGGACGCACGAAATTACCACAACTTTACGGCAATCCAAGAGGGTTTTGCCGCAAAGCGTGGTAGAGGTATCCTAACCTAAAGGTTTAACCATTAGGTTTAACCAACAGGTTAACCAACAGTTTTAACTGCTAAGTCGAGCTAATTATGTCAGAGAGCAGCACGAAAAAGCCGGGAAGAAATCGCAAGCTGTTGGTCCTTGTCTTGATTTTGCCTGTCTTCCTGGTTGTAGGACGAGAAATAGCCCGGGGCGAACTCGTCGCCGGTATGCGGGCAGTCGACTTTGCCGACATGATCCTCTTGGCCCCATTGTATGCCGCGGTTCTCATCTATCTGTGGGGGTATATGTGGAAACACGAGTCCCCTCAACTCCTCCTGGTCGCCTTCGCCGTATTTGGAATCCTCTTCATGTATGGCCACTCCATGCACGTTACCGGAAATGCCATCAACACATTCGCCACGGAGATTCGGGATTATGGAGAGATAATTCCCGATGACTTGTACAGGCTCATCTATTTTTTCGATGAGCAGCTGTCCCATGCCCTGCTCTTCGTCGCGACAACTGGATTGCTTGCTTGCTGGTTGATCTTTGACCGCCTGGCCCTTGCACCACCCATCCTGCCCCAAAACGTCGTTCTGATAGTAACCCTCGGGGTCCTTTGGGGCATCGTCGAGGCCTACGGTCATATCGAGGCCCAGACTGTCTGGCTCATGTTTCCAATCGTCATTGTTTTGATGTCGTTATGGCTATACTTATGGCGAAAAAGTGCGATGCAGCTCAGGAGATTTTTCTGGGACAGACCCTTTACGACCTTTGTGGTGATCATGCTGATTGTTGGCTTCTTAACGTTGATGGCCTGGGGGATCTTTTACGATGGCTTCCCGCAGCCGTCGGAGATTGGTCTGTAATGGGCATTCATTCACTTAATCGTTGGCCGATCCAAGTGGTCGGGGCTGGCATTGGTATTAGCTGCGTAACAAGATGGATAGAGTAAGGCGAATTCCGAAACTTTGGCTAGTTATCGGGCTTGCAGCTATCGCTATCCTGTTCGGTTGGCGGGTCTGGAATAGTGGCCTCGAAGTATACGATATCGATGAACCCCTTACCGCCTCGCCGGCGGATTGCGAGGGAACGACGAGATTTGCCGTAATTGGCGATTTTGGAGATGCGGGTCAGGCTGAGGCAAGTGTGGCAGCCCTGGTTGACGATTGGGATGTCGAATTTATCGTCACCGTTGGAGACAACAACTACCCGCATGGGGAGGCCGAAACCATCGACCAGAATATCGGGCAGTATTACCAATCGTACATCTATCCCTATAAGGGAGAATACGGTCCGGGATCAACTGAGAATCGATTTTTCCCGGCCCTTGGAAATCACGATTGGGATCTAGGAACAGCGCAGCCTTATCTTGATTACTTCACCCTACCGGGGAATGAGCGCTATTATGATCTAGAAAGGGGTGTAGTGCATTTATTTATCTTGGACAGCGATCCAAACGAACCGGATGGCCGTACTCAGGACTCCGTCCAGGCTCGGTGGCTCGAGAGCCAAATGGCTGCAGCCGAAACGCCTTGGGAAGTTGTGATTACCCATCATCCTCCATACGCCTCGTCCCGACGAGGAGGGGACGAAGAGCTGCAATGGCCCTACGCCAGCTGGGGAGCAGATGCCGTGATAGCCGCGCATGACCACTATTACGAGCGACTAGAGCGAGATGGCATACCTCACTTCATTAATGGTCTGGGAGGCCGTTCCTCCGACTTCAATTCGATCCATCGCTTTGTTGCGCCGGCTGAAGGGAGCAAGGTGCGCTACAACCAGGATTATGGGGCCATGCTCGTCACTGCCAGCGAGAGCTGCATCAATTTCAGCTTCTTCATCAATGACGGTGA